>JANXCP010000023.1 GCA_025060245.1 Thermoanaerobaculum sp.
GATGCGGCTACGCCGAACCTGTTGCGCCAACTCCCTGCCATGGAAAACCCTCCCGTTCACATAAAGTAATCCAAAGCCACCGTTCCGTCAAGAATGTCCATGTTTTGGACATGAACCGCTTACTGCAACAGGGCGGACTGCCTCCAAAGCTCCGCAGGGGAACTGTTTGGAAGGCTTGCCCTCATGGCCTTTCCGCTCCGGCCATCGCAAGAGGAGTGGCGCCTTTCCCGTCCTAAGCTAGGCCGTCCGCCGGCAAAACCCTTTGCCGCTGTGTACCCTGGCGTTCCCTCCCAGTACCAGGTTCGAGCCGACCACAAGTACAATCCCTCTGTGTGGTCCCCTCGTTCCTGTCTAAACTCAAGCCGACGGCAAAATAACCTGCTCGGGTTCGTCCTGCTTTGGCTCGTCAGCTTCTGCCACAACTGGCTTTTGGGCGTCAACCGCGCCGACGAAGTTTGGTTCTTTACCGTAGCCAAGATGGTCAGCGAAGGTGCCTTGCCCTACCGGGATTTTGCCTTTCCCGTCTTGCCCACTTCCCTTTACCTCGCCGCCGTCTTCTTGACCCTGGTCGGCAAGCAGCTTCTGGCGTTCAAGGCGTTTGTGGCAGGCATCACTGCAGGCTTGGCCTGGCTCGCCTCCCAGGTGTTCTGCCAACTGGGGGGCCCGCGGGGGCGCAGGTGGTGGTTCTTGCTCACCTGCCTGGTGCTGGCCCCTTCGTTACCCGGCTCGCCCTACGGCGTTTTAGCTTACCTCTTCCTTGTGGCAGGCCTCTCGGCAACCCTCAAGGGGTTGCGGGAACCAGGCTCCTGGCCGTGGATCCTCGCCGGCCTTTTTGCGGGTCTGGGGTTTACCGCCAAGCACAACCTGGGCCTTTTGGCCTTGCTTGCGGTTCTGGTGGCGCAGAGACAGGGCAAACCCGGGGTCAGGTGGCGGCACCGGATCGCCGTTTTGGGCGCCTTTGGGCTGCCGGTGCTCCTCAGCTTGGTCCCCGTCTTCCTTTCCGCAAGCTGGGATCAGTTTTACCAGGGCGTTTTTGGAACGAAAGCGGTCTATGCGCGAACCGCGTTCACCGTGCCGCTGCAGGGAAGGCTCACCGGTGTTCCCCCGTCGGTGGTCTTTACCCCCGCCGAGGACTTTCTGAGGTTGGCCCTGCGGGGCTTGGCCTTTGCCTCGGTGGGCTTCGCCGTGGGTAGCCTGCTTTGGCTTTGGCGCCGAAAGTCCGAGGGTCGGCGGGAACCCATGGTGCTGGGCCTGTTCCTTGCCGTGGCCGTTGCCACCGCCTTCCCTCGCTTTGACTCGGAACACGTGTTGCCCATCGTCCCCTTGGCCCTTGTGCCCCTGACCCTGCGGGCAGAGGCGCAAGCCTGGCGATTCTTGCGCTTGTGGCACGTGGCGGCAGCCGCCTTACTTGCCGCCAGTTGGCTCCTGGCCCTGGTGTCACTGCGGCAAGGGGTGTGGCGGCCCTCCCAGTTGCCCTCCCTACAGGGGGTGAGGCTTTCCCTGGCGGAAACGCGCCACGTTGAGGAAACCTTGGCCTTCCTTGGGGCGCTTCCGCGGGAGGAATCGGTGCTGTTCATCGGGCCCTACGCTGCCTTTTACTACACGGTAAGCCAAAGGAAGGCGCCGACTCGTTACCTACTCCCCCTGGTCACTTGTCTGGGTGACAACGGGCAGAGGGATTTACTCACGACTCTGGAGCGCGTCCCCATTCGCTGGCTGTGCTGGCAGACGGGGCGCTGGCCACTGCGACCTCAGCTGTTGGAGCAGCTTGTCACCACCCATTGGCAGCTCGTGGCAACAACCGGTGAGTGCCACTGGTACAGACGGCCTCCACCAAGTTAGCATGCACGGCTTTGTCATGCTGTTGGTTCGCAAACCGTTTTGAACGAGGGCCTATCCGCTTAGGGCCGTTGCACGGGATCATCCTTGACCGCGAGGAGCAGCTGAAAAGGCAAAAAAGCCCCCCATGCCTTGACCGACTCCAGACGGCGCTCCAAACGCTGCCCCCAGGGTTTGTTGGCCAAAAAGGGCGGGAAGAACCCGTACCTGGAAAGCGCTGCCAAGCGCAGACCGGCACTTTGGCAAGCCTCTTCAAGGACAGATCGGCGCATTCTCAGCATCCCCTTTTCCGCTACCCAGCGCATCCCTGGGGTCACAAGGACCTGCAGGTAAAAGAGCGGGTTTTTGGGATTCGGCTCCAAGAAGACGGCCCTACCCCCATCCCGCAGGAGCTGGGCCACAGACTGCAGCGACCGTGCCAGGTCCGCCAAATGATGTAAGACAAAAAAGCCCACCACGGCATCGTAACGGCCGTGCAGGAACTCCGGTACTTGATGGAGATCGGCGCAGTAGACCGAGAGACGGTACCTGCCGCCGTCAAACTGGCGCAACTTTTCCACCAAGAAAGGGGAAAGCTCCAGACCTTCCACCTCCAGCCCCTGTTCGGCCAACAGAAAGGCGTGGCGACCCATGCCGCACCCCACGTCCAAGACCCGCTCACCGGGGAGCAGACCGCCTACCCTCACCACCTCGGCTACCTGCCGAAGGACGTAGGGTGTTCGCTCCGGCAGCATGGTCTTCTTGATGCGTTGGCCGAAATACTCCCTCTGGAGGGCATTGTGCGCACGGATTAGGTCGTCGCTCACGGGTCCCTGTGCCTTTCCCTCAGAAATGCGGGGTCCCGCATGGACCAGTTTTTGCAGGGACATGAAAGGGAAAAAGATTCCCCCACTGGCCACACCTTGGCGCAGGCTCGTCGAAGCCGCCAGGCGGTAGCCAGAAGACGCCAGGCAAGACGCCAGCGACGAGAAAAGCTGTAAGCCGACCGACCCGAGGCGCGGCGCGGGCGGACGAAGGGCACTTCCGCGAAGGGGATGCCCAAGCAGGCCACCAAGATTCCCACATGCGGCTCGGGCACAGAACAGGCAAGAATCCGCTCCACGGCCAGCCGGTGCAGCACGCAAAAGCCCCCAGCCCGCGGTGGCAAGCCCGTCAGGAGGTAAAGCAATCGCTTGAAGACTCGCGAGCTTACCATCCTCCCAAAACCCTCGTAGCTTCCCTCACGGCTAGCAAAAACGGCCCACACCTGGCCATCACTTTGTTGGAGACACCGCCACAGTAGAGGAAGGACCTCGGGGGGGTCCTGGAGATCGGCGTCCATTACCGCCACCACCTCCCCGCGGGAAACCTGTAAGCCGCGGTGAATGGCCCGAACCTGCCCAAGGTTTTGTTCGTTTTCCACCGCCACCACCCGGCCGTCAGCGGCGGCAAGGGAACGAATCACGGCACCTGAACCGTGAGGGCAGCCATCGTTGACCAGCACCAGCTCCCAGGAAGCAACGGTGGACGCAAGGACGTTACACAGGCGATGGTAGAGCTCCGCGAGGGTCTCGCGGTTGCGGAATACCGGGACTACCACGCTCAGTTCAACTGCCGCACTCATGCCCTTGCATCCATCGCAATGTCCGCTGCAATCCATCCTCCAACGTCACCCGGGGCTCCCAACCCAAGACCCTCCTGGTCTTTCCCATGTCCGCCACCCAACACGAAGCATCGCAGGGGCTGTTTGGGTACGCGCCGCGGAGTAGGCGCACCGGCTTGCCGATGAGGGATTCCACCAGGGTTACCACCTCCTCAAGGGTCCATTGCCGTCCCGTGCCCACATTGAGCACCGTACCCGGGCGAAGGGACCGACAGGCAGCACGCAGGCACGCCTCCACCACGTCCTCTACGTAAACAAAGTCGTGCCGCACTTCTCCTGGGGCCAGGGGGAGCGCTTTGCCATCCATGGCCGCCTGGAGCAGCTTGGGGATGAAGCGATCCTTGGCTTCTCCAGGGCCGTACACGCTAAAAGGACGCAAGATCACCGCTGATACCCCAGCATGTTTGGCATACAGTTGCACCAGCGCACTGGCAGCGGCTTTGGCCAGGCCCCTCGGAGTGTTGGGCCGGAGGGGATCACGCTCGCGGATCGGCCGCGCCAACCAACCGTACTCCAGAGAACTGCCCAAATGCACCAACCGTCTGACCTTGCAGTAAACCGCCGCTTCCAACACGTTGGCCGTAGTGCAGAGGCTCCCCTGGAGGACTGCGAGGCGCTGGTGTGGCTCCTGGGGGTGTCCGCGCGATGCAGCCGCGTGGAACACGTACACAGGCCGCACGGCGGCCCACAAGGCCAGCACCGCCTCTCCATCTCGCAGGTCCACCTGATGAACCACCACCCCTTCAGGCAGGTCCGACAACCGGGAGCGGTCTCCTCCAGGTCGCAGACAGGCATGCACCTCAGCCCCTTCCTGGAACAGCCTCTGGGCAAGGCGGGATCCGAGAAAGCCCCCAGCCCCGGTCACCAAGACCGGAAGATGACGAAACGCCTTACCGAGGCGCATTGACGGCACGAAAGTAGGCTTCGGCATGGTCAATGGCCTGAAGTAACTGCCAGTGGCTGGCTGCCAACGCCTCAGGAGGCAGAAGGAAAGCCTCCTTCACCGCTTGGCGCAGGCGGTGCAGTGCCGCCGTCACATCCTTATCCTTCACATCGCGGTGGAAGGAGCGGCGCAGGAAGGTGAAATGACAGCGCAAGCGTACCAGCTCTGCCAAGAGCAGGCGACAGGGAATGGGATTACCACCTTCGGGGAGGGTGAGTCCGGCGAAGCCGAAGGGCACTGAGAACGCTGCCCGCACCTGTTCCACTGTGCCGTCGTACACGGCGCGGAAAGGGTTGGGAGTTTTACGCTCCACTGCCAGGTCTTGTAACCCGAAAAAGACCCGGGAAAGGGGAAGCTGGGCCAACTCCTCCCGGGCCGCCACCGCCGCCACTGTTTCCACCAGAATGCCCACCCCACACCGTTGCCGGACCAGATCCAACACCCGCTGCACCTCTTCGGCGCTGCGAACCATGGGAAGTAGAATTTCATCCGCTCCCCCCGCCACCGCCTCCTCCACCTCCCGGACCGACCAAGGACCCCAAGGGTTAATACGACAGATCACCCGATTACGGGTTGCCTCCCGCACGCGATGGAGGTCGGCCACCGTGTGGCGGTTGATTTGCGTGTCAAAACCTTCCTGGCGCTCCGCCTTGCCCCGGTATTCCCAATCCACCACGTACCCATCAACCCCCCCGGCATCGGCTTGAGCGATGAACCGAGGATCGGTGGAAAAGACGAAGAGGTCTAAATCTTCGCCGCGCAAATTGGCGCCCATGTAAACAAAATAGCAAATCCTCCGCTGCCTCGGGGCTTTCTCCCTCTTGCACCCAAACGGGAAGGAACGTACCCCGAGCGCGTCTCACCCACCCTTGGCAGGTGCGGCGAAATTGCCTAAGCTCCCACCGTGCAGGGTAAGTATGGACGCATTGTTCGGGCCTACACGAAGCGGCCCTGGTTGAGCGCGTTCGGTTTCTCTGCCGCCGTGGCCTCTTCGCTGGTCTCCCTGCTCATCCCCTCCTTCGTCCGCCGAGCCGTGGATACCCTCACAGCGGGTGGGGGAGCTGAGGCAGCGCTCTCGTACGCCGCGAGCATCGTTGGGTTAGCGGCCGCCTCCGGCGTGTTGCTTTTTGCCCAACGCCTGCTCTTGGTGGGGATCTCCCGCCACCTGGAGCACGAACTACGTACGGAGGTGTTCACGCACCTGTTGCGGCTTCCCGCTGGCTGGTTCAGTTCGCAACGGGTGGGGGACCTCCTCACCCGCCTTGGCAGCGACGTGGGGGCCGTGCGCATGGCCATGGGACCAGCGCTCATGTATGTGGCCTCCACCTCCACCGTCTTGCTCACGGCGGTGACGCTGATGGTGCGCATTGATCTACCCCTCACCTTGGCGAGCCTGTCGATGGCGCCCCTGGTGGCGCTGGCTACGCAGTTTTTTGGTTCGCGCATTTACCGGCGCTGGACCTTAGCGCAAGAGGAGCTTTCCCGCTTCACCGCGCGCCTGCAGGAGCACCTGGTGGGGCTGCGGGTGCTCCGTGCCTTTTCCTGCGAGGAGTTTGAAGTGAAGACCATGGGTGAGCTCAACCAGGCCTATTTTCAGGCGGGGCGACGGCTCATCAAAGTTCAGTCCCTCTTCTACCCGCTCTTGCAGTTGCTCATTGGGGTGGGCTTTGTGGTGGTTTTGGGTTATGGCGGCCTGCGCGTCATGAGCAACCGCTTAAGTCTCGGGCAATTTGTGGAGTTTAACCTGTACCTGGCTCGGCTCATCTGGCCCATGATCGCTGTGGGCTGGGTGGCCAACCTGTGGCAGCGGGGAGCCGCCTCCTTGGCAAGGCTGGAGGAGTTACTGCGCCAGCCCACGGAGCTAGCTGTGCTGGCAGCCCCCAGCGTCGGCACGGGGAAGCCCTTGGAGGTGGAGTTTCGCCAGGTTTCCTTCACCTATCCCAACGCTCCAGCGCCCACCTTGCGCCAGGTAAGCTTTCGCGTGGCACCGGGCCAGCGGGTGGTCATCCTCGGCGAAGTGGGCAGCGGCAAATCCACCCTGCTGAGCTTGCTCCCCCGCTTACTGCCCCCGAACCCAGGCCAGGTCCTGGTGGGGGGACGGGATGTGCGGTTGTGGGAACTGCAGGAGCTGCGACGGCACGTGGTGTTGGTTCCCCAAACCGCGTTTCTCTTTTCCGCCACCTTGCGCGAGAACATCACCATGGGCGAGCCCCAGGCCACGGAGGAAGAGGTGTGGGAGGTGGTCCGCCAGGCAGGGTTGCTAACGGATGTGCAGCGCTTGCCCCTGGGGCTGGACACGGTGGTGGGCGAACGCGGTGTGACCTTGTCTGGGGGGCAACGGCAACGTGTAGCCCTGGCGCGAGCGTTGCTGCTCAAGCCCTCGGTGCTCCTCTTAGACGACTGCCTGTCGGCGGTAGACCGGAGTACGGAAGCCCGCATCCTGCAAGCCCTTCCTCACACCACCACCCTCGTGGCCACCCACCGTTTGGCCGTGGCGAAAACGGCCGACTGGGTAGTGGTTCTGGAGCGCGGGCGGGTGGTGGAGGAGGGAACCCCGGAGGCCCTGGCAGCAGGTGGGGGCAAGTGGTCGCAGCTGTTGGCGCTGGAAGAGTGGGAAGAGCAGGTGGTGGAGGAAACCCGGTGAGGGCGCAGCTGGTCCCGGTGTTGGTGCGACCCATGTACCCGGGCAACGTAGGTGCGGTGATGCGCGCCGCGGGAAACTTTGGCGCGGGTCAACTCCTGGTGGTGCAGCCTGCCTGTAACCTAGAGGACGTGGAGCTGGTCAAGATGGCCATGGGAGCAGAACAGCGCATCACCATGAAAGTGGAAACTTCCTTGACCAGCGCCCTGGCGCCATTCCCCGTGGCTTTAGGCTTCACTTCCCTGCGCGAGCGGGATCCGCGGGGAGTGTACTCTGTCTGGGATGTGCCCCCCCTTTTGGCCGAGCTCTCGGTGCCGGCGGCCTTGGTCTTTGGGCCTGAACGCGGGGGCTTGAGCCGGCAGGAGCTAGCCCTGTGCTCGCACCTGGTGACGATCCCTACGGACCCAGAATTTCCCGTGATGAACCTGGCCCAAGCGGCCGCGGTGGCCCTTGCCGTGCTTACCCAAGGCTCCCTCACCAAGCCGCAGCCGCGCTTGGCGGAGGACCTCCCCGCCCCGCGCTGCCAGGTGGAACAAGCCTTAGCCCACCTGGAGCAGGTACTCTTGGAGAGCAAGTTCCTCGACCCCCACAACCCGCGGCGGGTCTTTGACCAGATCCGGCGGGTGGTGGGGCGGGGTTTACCCACGGGGCGAGAGGTAAAAATCCTGCACGCCCTTGCCGCCCACATCGCCTACCTTTGGCGCCGCGCCAGCCACCACCCAAGGCCTGCCTCGCTCACATCTGAGGAGCATGGCGGGACGGATTCTTCTCCTCTCCCATGAGGTCCGCCTGGGGGTCGCGTCCCACCAGCCGGCGAAAGCGATCCGCAAAGCCCTCCACCGCCCCAGAGGTTTCGTCCAGCTCCATGCGCTCAATGCGATGAGCGGGAAAGAACACGGTGGTGGCACCGAGGCGGGCGTTGGGAAGAGTGGCAGAGCCATGGGCGCATTGGAGCAGGAAATCCTCAAAAGCTTCCAGGGGCAGCCCGCGGAGCATCACACCGGAAGGGGACAGGGAAAGCAAGACCCCCCAGAACTTTTCCCGCGGCGAGGAAAGCCACAGCACCACCAGCGAGCCTTCATGCATGCTCACCCTGCCAAAGCTCCACCAGGACCCCACCGGTGCTCTTGGGATGGATGAAACACACCTGCGCACCCCCAGCACCCATCCGAGGCTTTTCGTCCAGCACCGAAAGCCCAGCGTCTCGAGCCAAACCCAGGGCCTGTGCCACGTCCTCCACCAGGAAGCAGAGGTGGTGGACCCCCGGGCCCCGCTTTTCCAGAAAGCGGGCCACCGGCGATGCGGGGGATGTGGGCTCCAACAGCTCAATGTGGGTCTCACCCACGGGGATAAAGGCCACCCGCACCTGTTCGGTGGGAACCTCTTCCACCCGCTCCACCGCCAGGCCCAGGGCCTGATAGGCACGTGTTGCCTCTTCCAAGTTGCTGACCGCCACCCCAATGTGGTGCACGCGCCGGATCATGGTTGCTCCCGGAGGTATTGTAAGAGCTTTTCCGCCGCCGACACCACATCCTCCCTGCCAAAGGCCACCGCACCCACTGCCTCCTGCCACACCTGCCGTTGGGAACGGGCCTTTTGCTGCAGCATTGCGGCCAGGACCGAGGCCAATCGCCGCTCGGCCCGCTGCCACCGAAGCTCCTCGCGGTGTCCGTGGTCAGCAAGGAAACGTTGATGCGCCTGCAACGCCGCCAGGAGCTCCTCCACCCCCTCCCCGGTGGTGGCCTGAACGGGCACCACAGGGGGTCGCCAGGTTTGCGGTGAGGGTGAGGGCAGGAGCGCCTGCAGCATGCGCACCAGATCCTCAGCACCGGGCTGGTCCTTCTTGTTCACCACAAAGACGTGCGCCACTTCCATCACCCCCGCCTTAGCCAACTGCACCTCGTCCCCCAAGCCCGGGACCTGAAGCAGCACCACGGTATCCACCACCGACGCCACGTCCACCTCGTCTTGTCCGACCCCAATGGTTTCCACCAAGACCCAGCTGAAGGGCGCCGCACGCAGCAGCTCAAGACAGTCAGCGCAGGCCGCGGCCAATCCGCCCAAGCTGCCCCGGGTGGCCAAGGAGCGCACAAACCCCCCCCGCGCCACCAGCCGGGGCATGCGCAGGCGATCTCCCAGAAGCGCGCCGCCGGAAAAAGGGCTTGAAGGATCCACCGCTAACACCGCCACCCGCTCCCCCCGCTCCAGTAGGGAGAGGCCCACCTGCTCTATGAGCGTGCTCTTGCCTGACCCGGGTGGCCCAGTGAACCCCACCGTGGGCACCCAGCCAGCAGGTGGGGGCAAACCGCGCAGCAATTCCCGCCCCCGAGCCCCACCGCTTTCCACCAAGCTCAACGCCTTTCCCAGGGCGCGGGGAGCTCCCGCGGTCACACCGGCGAGAATGGACTCAAGTTCCACTGGCGATGAGCTCCTTGGAGATGATGAGGCGCATGACCTCGCTGGTCCCCTCCCCAATGGTGCACAGCTTGGCATCACGCCACAGCTTTTCCACAGGGTAGTCACGGGTGTAGCCGTACCCACCGAAAATTTGAATGGCCTCCTCGGCCGCCCAGACCGCCAACTCCGAGGCAAACAGCTTGGCCTCGGCTGCCCAGCGCATGCAGGGCAAGCCCTGGTCTTTTAGGTTAGCCGCCTTTTCGGTGAGCAGCCGCGCCGCGTCCAATTGCGTGATCATATCCGCCAACTTGAACCGGATTCCCTCAAAGGCCGTGAGGGGCAAGTTGAACTGTTTCCTCACCTTGGCGTAGGCCAGAGCGGCCTCCAGGGCGGCCCGCGCAATGCCCAAGGCCAAAGCGGCAATCCCCACACGCCCCCCTTCCAACACGGCCATAGCCTGGGCGTACCCATCCCCCTCCTGGCCCAGCAACGCTTCTTCCCCCACCCAGCAATCCTCCAGGAGCAACGAGGCGGTATCGGAGGTGCGCATGCCCAGCTTGTCCTCCTTTTTTCCCCTCACCACCCCAGGTTGGGAAAGGGGCACGATAAAGGCGGAAATACCCTGGGGACCGGACACCTCCCGGGAACGTGCCATGACCACCGCCACCTCCGCCACCGAGGCGTGGGTGGTGAAGGCTTTGGCTCCGTTCAGCAACCATCCCCCTGGCACACGCTTGGCACGGGTACGAAGGGAAGCGGCATCGGATCCCGATTCCGGTTCGGTGAGAGCCCAGGCGCCAAGGGTTTGCCCCGAAGCCAAGGCTGGCAACCACTGACGCTTTTGCGCTTCGCTGCCAAAGGCCAGAATGTGGCCCGTGCACAGGGAATTGTGCGCCGCCACGGAAAGGGCAATGCCCGGTTCCACCGCCGCCAGCTCTTCAATGGCGGCAATAGCGTGCCGGTAGGTGAGGCCGGCGCCGCCGTACTCCTGGGGCACCAGAAGGCCCAGAAGTCCCATGGCCCCCAACTGCGCAAAGACCTCCGGGGGGGCCTGGGAATCCTGGTCCCACTGGCGTACGTGGGGCGCAATTTCCCGACGAGCAAACTCCCGCACCAGTTGGCGCAGTTCCTCCACAGAAAGCCCTAGCTCCGCTTGGCTCATGGTCCCCCCTCCCCCGGCGTGGTGCTGGCCTGACTGAGCTCGGCACCGGGGTAATAGTGCGCCAAGATACGGTGAAAGGTCCACCCCCCTAGGGCTAACCCGTAAGCACCGTTCTGACACAGCCCCACCCCGTGACCCCACCCCTTACCATAGAAGCGAAACACCGTGTCTGCGCCTTCCCGACGCACCCCCACCACAAACCACGTGGAGGGCAGGCCCAAAAGCCGACGGATGTCCGCCCCGGAGCGCGCCTGCCGAATCCCCGTCCCCTCCAACTCCAGCAGGCCCACACGGCCGGTGGGGGTTCGCTGGAGCACCCGAACCGCGCCAACGGAGGCCAACCCCGCCTTGGCCGCCAACTCCGATCCCCGCCACTGCCGCACCCAACCCCGCCACGAGGAACGCTCATCGGCGCTGGCGGCCCCTTCCACCTCAACCACCGGGCACACCTCACCCGCGCACCACAGCCAGGCCCGACTCCCCGCAAGGGCTTCCCCTTCCCCGTGCCACCAACCCCCTTCGCGAGCCCAAACCACTTGGGAAGTTTCCAAACTGCGCGGGGGGCCCATGCCCGTTGGACGGAACACCGGCCCTGGGGTCCCCGGGGCCACCACTCCCTCCCAAACTTGTACCGCACCTGCTAGCTGACCCAGTTGGAGCACGTCCACCCAGGCATCTTTCCCCAGGGTTCCAGCCCGGGACGGCGACGGCAAGGGAAGGGAGGAGATCACTTGGTTCCAGCTGAGCCGGCCGGGCCAGAGGGGGGAAAAATCGGGAAGCCCCAAGGCCTCCTTCACGGTGTGACCGGCGAAGCCTCCGAAAGCCCGGGCCAGCTCCAATGGGGTGTGGGCGCCCAGTTCTTGGGCAAAGGTCTTGGCGATGTGCCGCAACTTTTGGATGGCGTCGCGCAACGCCGCGGGTTTACCCCGCCCCAAGGACACCTTTTCCCCTTGGCAGGGTACCCCGGGCATGGGCCCACCCCCCTCAGAAAGAAACACCGTGGCCGCTGCCTCGGTGTGCCCACCGCAGGTGGAGTGGAAGTACGCCCGCACCACACCGCCGGCCCAGCGCAAGACCATCCCGCGAGTTTCGGCCACCGCCTGGCTGGATAAAGGCTCTTCCGCGTCCACGCCAGCGTAAACCTGGCAGTGTTCGGCGTCGCAGAGGTCAAACCCCTCCGCCCCATGGGCCCCCCGTTGGGCGAGGGCATAGCTTCGCGCTGCCACCGCTTGGGCTTTGAGGGCCTCCAATTGGGGAAACTGCCGCGGTCCCATTTCCGCTGGCACCACTCCCAACAAGTACTCCTCCAACTCAACTTGGTTGACCACCACTGGGCCTTTTCCCCCCGCCAGACAGAAAAAAACGCCGCGGTAGCGACGTTTCCCCACGGCCACGGGCAAAGGGTCCACCGGCCTGACCTCCACCACCTCCCCCCGTACTACCCCTCCCTCGCCTCCTTCCACTTCCACCATTCCGGGTCGCCGTTGCACCCACAGGGGCTCCAGCCCCAATTCCCCTAAGAGCCTTTGCACCTGGCCCCGGGTCAAACCAGCGGTAAGGGGCACTAGGAGGCGGGTCAACCCACCCTCTTCCACCCTTTCCACGGGCAAACCCTGGGCCTGCAGACGCACCGCCAGGCTTTGGGCGTAGGTTTCCTGGGTGAACGCACCTACCTGGGCCGCCACCTCGGGTGGCTGGGCGCGGACCGTCAACGGCCCCCGCACCACCTGCTCCCCCGCCTGTCCCCGCAGGCAAAAGCGCCGCCCCAGCTCGGGAAACTGCGGCGCAGAACCCACCGACAGCCCAACGCGGAGCAGGGGGCCTTCACCCGCAAGGGTTGCGGTGGCAAGGGCCATGGGCCCGGCGAGAACCGAAAAAAGCCGAACTCGCCACGGGCTTCGCATGAGGAGGTCTCCTAGCGGCGGCGCCTGGCCATGTGCTCGCGGTAGTCTTCCCCGTACAGGCGCACCTCTTCGCACATCTCGTACAAGCGCGAGCGCACAGGTACGGAGAGCCGGTCAGCCAGGGACTCCTCCCCCAGCTCACGGTTGGCCAGATCGGTGTAATTGGTGGTGCACAAGGTCACACGCTTGTGCATGTAGCGGCTGTTGAGCACGTAGTAGAGGGTGTCCATCACCCAGGCGGTGGGCCGAGCGGCCCCTAACTCATCCAACACCAGCAGCTGCGCCGACAGGACCGGCTCGAGGATTTCCCCACGGCTGGGCCCAGACCCGTCCATGGACATTTGGAGCTGTACCACTAACTCGGAAAAGTTGACGTAGTAGCCGCGGATCCGGTGACGCCGGATGAGCTCGCTCAACGCCGCCACCGCTAGGTGGGTCTTCCCGGTACCACACCGCCCCATGAACAGGAGCCCCTTGTGCACCAGCGGCCAGGCGTCCACGAACTCCTGGGTACGCCGCTTGGCCTGCGCCAGGGTTGGGTCGTTGGGGTTCCACAACTTGAACCCCTCAAGGGTACAGTGGCGAAATCGCTCGGGAATGGCCGCCTCCAGCAGGAGCAACTCCACCCGGCGCGCGGCCTGACACTGACAGGAGCGGCAAACTTGCCGCCCTTCCTTGGTTTCCACCACCCAACCCGTGCCATCACACCACTCACAGGGGGTTTCCACCGACCGGCGCACGGCGGGATTGTAGCGCGCTACCATGGGGCCATGGACGGCAGGCAGCTTTTGGATTGGTACAGCCAACATCGCCGCTCCTTTCCCTGGCGAACCCCCTTCCCCCGAGATCCCTACCTGGTGCTGGTGGCCGAGGTGATGCTCCAGCAAACGCAAGCCAGCCGTGTGGCGGAACTGCTCCCCCGCTTCCTCGCCCGCTTCCCCCGCTTGGAGGATGTGGCAGCAGCGGGAGAAGACCAGGTGGTGGCCGCCTTCGCCGGTTTGGGATATTACCGCCGGGCGCGCCTCCTCCACCGCTTGGCCCAGCAGCTGGTGCAGCGGGGATGGCCTCAGGATCCCCATCAGCTGCGCCAACTTCCCGGTCTAGGGCCCTACACCGCTGCTGCTGTGGCCGCCTTCGCCTTCGGCCACCTCACGCCGCCCGTGGACGGCAACCTGGCACGCATAGCCGCTCGCCTCTTGGCCCTGCCGCTCTCCGCCCACAGTGCGCAGCTGCGACGGCAGGCCACGGCTCTGTTTTCTCAGATGGCCCAGAGCCAGTCCACGCCCGCACTGTTTGAAGCGCTGATGGATCTGGGCGCCACAGTGTGCCGACCGGTGTCCCCCCTCTGCGGGCAGTGTCCCCTAGCCGCCCGCTGTCTGGCCTTCCAAAAGGGTCGGCCAGAAGACTTTCCCCTCCCCAAACCTCAGCGGGCTCGGGAAACCCCCACCTGGCTGGCCCTTTGGTTGGAAAACCCGGCTGGCGAGGTGCTCTTGCGGCCCATCACCGAGCCTCCCCTCCAGGGTCTTTGGCTGCCACCGCTGGAGCGGGGGTCCGGAGAGGTGGAAACTCGCCTTCGCCGCTTGCTGGGTGAGCTAGGTCTGGGCGGCGAGCCCAAGGCGGTGGGCCGACTCTCCCACCGCATCACCCACCGGCTCATTACGGTCTTGGTCTTTCGGTTATCGGTCCCTCCCCAGGTGGGGGAAAACGGGCGAAACGGGCGATGGGTGTCGGTGGAAGCCAATGTCCCCACCTCTTCCCTGGCATACAAGATCGCCCGCTTGGTGGCCGAAGCAGAGAGCCAGAGGAGCATAACCTATGGGTGAGCCAAAACTGACCGTGGACGCGGTGGTGCTCCACCCTCGCCAGGGGGTCTTGCTGGTGCAGCGGAAATTCCCCCCTTTTGCCGGGTACTGGGCCCTCCCCGGTGGTTTTGTGGAAACCGGAGAAAGCTGTGAGGAGGCGGTGGTCCGCGAGGTTTTTGAGGAAACGGGGGTACGGGTGAGGGTTGTGGCCCTCTTGGGCGTGTACTCCCAGCCGGGGCGTGACCCCCGTGGGCACACGGTCTCAGTGGTCTACCTCTGCCAACCCCTCACCGGGCAGCCCCAAGGTGGTGACGATGCCAGTCGGGCCCAGTTCTTCCCCGAGCTGGGAGCGGTGCCCCTGGCCTTTGACCACGGGCAAATCTTGGCCGACGTCGGCTTCTGTGGGCCGTCGCCTGAACCTAGCGCTCAATGAGATCTTCCGGCAGGACCTCCGGTTCTGGCTCGGCAAAAACAATGGCCGTAGACGCCACCGGGGCCAGCACCGTGTGCAGCTTGCCCTGACTGGTCAGCCGCAGCTCGTAAAAGCCCTCGGCCCGCACCGCCATCAGCGTACCCACGGTGGCGTTCAGGTTCAGCAGTTGGTTGTAAACCAGGACCTTCGCCGGTAACTCCATGCCCCCTCCTTGCCGGTGGCTAACCCCTGCCCGCCGGCGGCACCTTGAGTTTGTACTCCTTGATCTTACGCTGCAAGGTGCGCAAACCAATACCTAAAAGCTCTGCCGCCCGCGCGCGGTGGCCCGACGTGAACTCCAGTGTCTTTAAGATGGCCTCTTTCTCCAGGTCCTCCATGCGCCGCGGAACCCAGGCAGCCGACCCGGAAGCCGGGGCCGGGGAGGGGGCTTTCCGCAGCTCCGCCGGCACATCCTGTAAGGACAGCTCTTCTCCCCGGGCGAAGAGCACCATGCTCTCCACCACGTTTTTCAGCTCGCGCACGTTGCCAGGCCAGGGATAGGCGCGGAACACGTCAATGACCGAAGCATCCACCCGCTTGACGTTCCTCCCCAGCTGGAGGTTGAAGTGCTCCACGAAGTGCTGCACCAAAAGGGGGATGTCCTCGGGTCGCTCGCGCAAGGGGGGCAGCTCAACGGTCACCACTTTGAGGCGAAAATAGAGATCCTGGCGAAACCGCCCCTCGCGGACCTCTGATTCCAGATCACGGTTCGTGGCGGCAATGAGACGAAAATCCACGGGGATCTCATCGTTACCCCCAACCCGGGTTATCACCCGCTGCTCCAACACCCGCAGCAGCTTGACCTGCAAATCAGCGGAGAGCTCGGAGATCTCGTCTAAAAACAACGTCCCACCGTGGGCCGACTCAATCTTGCCAATTCGCCGCTGGTGAGCACCGGTAAAGGCTCCCTTTTCGTGACCAAACAACTCGGCTTCCAGGATATCCCCAGGAATCGCCCCACAGTTGAGGGCAACGAAACGCCTCCCTGCGCGCGGGGAGTGCTGGTGGATGGCGTTGGCAATGAGCTCCTTACCCGTTCCTGACTCCCCTAGAATGAGCACCGTTGAGGGAGCGGGGGCCACCACCTTCACCCGTTCAAAAACCCGTTGCATGGCCGGTGAGCGTCCCACAATAGCAGCAAAGGAGTAATAGCGGTCCAACCGCTCCTTGAGTTCCGCCGTTTGGCGCGCCAGAACGCGTCGCTCCAGCTGCAGCTCTACCCGCCGGCGCAGCTCCAGGAGGTTCACCGGCTTGGTCAAGTAGTCGTCCGCCCCCCCTTTGAGGGCTTGCACCGCACCGTCTATGTCGCCAAAGGCGGTGACCATGAGGATAGCCAGTTCGGGGCGCTCCCGGCGCGCCGCGGCCGTCAGGGCATAGCCATCCATCCCGGGCATCCGCACATCGGTGATCAACGCATCCACCGGCCTGCCCTCTTGCAGGTAAGCCAGCGCCGGTTGGGCGCTATCAAAGGTCAGCACTTCATACCCCGACTTGCGCAAGCCCGAGGCCATCGCCTCCCGCGAGCCATCGTCATCATCCACAACCATCAAGATCCCCTTCACCACCGCACCCCCTTTTGCGCCAAGAGCGCCACCAAACCCTCCTCATCCAGCACTGGCACTCCAAGGCTTCGGGCCTTGGCCAACTTGGATCCAGGGTTTTCCCCCACCACCAGAAAACTGGTCTTGCGCGACACGGTCTCGCTCACCACTGCCCCAGACCCCTCCAGCAAGGCGATCACCTGTTCCCGTGGGCGCGAAAGGGTCCCCGTGAGGACAAAGGCGAGTCCTGCCAGAGGAGCCGTCGTGGCTGCCTTGGTCCCCTTTTCTCGGGGATCCACTCCTCGGCTCTGTAATCGGCGCACCAGCTCCTGGCCTGGCGGGGAAGAGAAGAACTGAAGCACCGATTGGGCGATGGTGGGGCCGATCCCCTCAATTGCCTCCAGCTCCTCCCGTTTCGCTGTGGATAAGGCATCCAGGGAACCGAAGTGAGCTGCCAGCAGCTTCGCCGCTCGCTCTCCCACATGGCGGATCCCTAACGCCACCAGCAGGCGCCAAAGGGGCCTTCCTTTGGCCTCCTCCAACTGGATCCTGAGGTTTTCCGCCGACTTCGCACCCCAGCCGGGGAGCGTTGCCAACTGCTGCCAGTTGAGATCCCAGAGGGAGGCGGGGTCGGAGATCAGCCCCTGGCGCAGCAGCTGCTCTATCCTCTGCTCCCCAAGGCCCTGAATGTCCATTCCGGAGCGGGAACAAAAGTGGAGGAGCCGCGCTTTTTGCACCGCGGGGCAGCTGGGGTTCGGGCAGCGGATCGCCACTTCCCCCGCCTCCCGCACCACCGGTGTCCCGCACACCGGACAGGCCCCCGGCATGACAAAAGGCGGGGCACCCTCAGGACGCTGCGCCACGTCCACCGCCACCACCTTCGGAATCACATCCCCGCCCTTTTCTACCCACACCGTGTCGCCCACCCGAACGTCCAACCGCGCCACCTCATCGGCGTTGTGCAGGGTGGCGCGGGTCACGGTGGTGCCAGCCAAGCGCACCGGCTCCAATTCGGCCACGGGGGTGAGGGTGCCGGTCCGCCCTACCTGCACGGCGATGGCTTTCACCCGCGTCCGCTCCCCCTCCGGCGGGTACTTGTACGCCACTGCCCAACGGGGAAACTTGGAGGTGGCCCCCAGCGCCTGCTGTTCGCTGAGGCGGTCCACCTTCACCACCACCCCATCCGTATCAAAGGGCAAACTCTTGCGCCGTTCACCCCACTGCGCGATGAACTCATGCACACAGCTCACATCGGGGCACCGGCGCCAACCTGGGTTGGTGGCAAAGCCCCAGTGGGCCAAAAGCTCCAATGCCTCGCTGTGGTAGCGCAGGTCCTTTCCGCGAAGGCGGGGGATTTGGTAGGCGATGAAACGCAAGCCCCGACGGGCGCATTCCCGGGAATCCAAGAGCCTAATGGAGCCGGCAGCGGCGTTGCGAGGGTTGGCAAAAGGCTCCTCGCCCTCCTCCCGACGGCGCCGGTTGAGCTCCAGGAACACATGGCGGGGCAGGTACACCTCGCCGCGCACCTCAACCAGCGGCAGCTCTTCTGGCAGTCGGAGGGGGACCGTGGGAATGGTTTTGGCATTGGCGGTCACTTCCTCGCCCACCTCCCCGTTGCCCCGGGTTACGGCCCGCAACAGAACCCCCTGTTCATAGGTCAGGCTGAGGGAAACCCCGTCAATTTTGAGCTCGGCCACCAAGTAATCCGGCCGCCGCCCAAGGGCACGTACCACACGCCCGTACCATTCCCCGAGCTCCCCCTCGTTGTAAGAGTTGTCCAGGGACAACATGGGGATTTCGTGGCGAACCTGCGGCAGCTCTTCCAGCACCGCCCCCCCCACCCTTTGCGTAGGCGAATCGGGGGTTATGAGGTGCGGGTGAGCCGCTTCTAGCTCCTTCAGCTCGTTCATCAGCTGATCAAAGGCGAAATCGGAAATCTCTGGGCGTGCCAAGACATAGTAGAGGTACTCGTGGCGACGAATTTCCTTGCGCAGCCAATCTATGCGTTCTTCCACCGATGGGGTCATGCCTGCACCCTCCTCCCTCGGGAACGTCGCCGCCGCGAGCCGGAAGCCTGTGCGACCACCAGGGGTGGCTGCCCCGCTTCCAGGCGCCGTTGCATTTCCTGCCAACGGGCGAGGGTCCGCGCCGCTTCGGGCTCGTCTACCGCCTGCAGTGCCAACAAATCCAAGGCCACGGGAAAAGCCTCATGGCGCAAGATGCGCACGGCCTTCCGCGGCGAGCGCGGTTCCCGGTAGAGCCGGGCCAAATAAAGAAAACCATAGCGGATGAGATGCCCGCGAAAGTGGGAAAAAGCCAAAAGCTGAGCCAACTCCCCCACCCGCTGCTTCAGCTCCCCCTCCAAGGCCCCGAGGGGGCGTTCCCCGTTGGCTGCCTCTCGCAGGGACCTGTCCAGATGAGGCCAGAGCACCAGCGCCAACAAAGCCTCCTCGCTGAGCTTGCGGCGGGATGCCAGGAGGTCGGCCGCAGCCAAAAGGCGAAACAGCAGACGAAGCTGGTCGGCTTCGTAGGACAGGAAAAAGGGCAAGATCTCGGGCAATAACCCAAACTCCCACAACTGGTGGAAAATCCCTGCCGCGTGGCCACTTTTTAGGCTTTCCGTGAGCTCGTAAGCCAGCCGCGCTGGCGACGCACGGCGGATTTCCCGGTACTGTTCCCGGATGGCGGCGGCGGTTTGCCCCTCCAGGGCAAAGCCCAGGCGCACCGAGTACTCCACCGCCCGTAACATGCGCACCGGGTCCTCCACGAACCGCTCAGCGGCGGGACCGATGGAGCGGATCAGCCGGCGTTCCAGGTCCTGCAGCCCACCCACATAGTCAATGACCGTGAAGTCGGCGATGTTGTAAAAGAGCCCGTTGACGGTGAAGTCACGCCGAAAGGCGTCCTCCTCCGGGGTGCCGTAAGCGTCCTCGTCGGCCGCCTCCGGTGCCAGGGGATCCGCAGGCTCCTCCTCGTTGGGATCCTCTTCCACTGGATTACGGCGAAAGGTGGACACCTCCACCACTTCATTGGGAAACTGCACCCGGGCAATACGAAAGCGCCGCCCGACGATTCGTGCGTTGCGGAAAAGCTGCCGAACTTGCTGGGGGCGAGCGTTGGTTCCCACGTCAAAGTCCTTGGGCCTGCGCCCCAGCAGCAGATCCCGTACCGCTCCGCCCACCAAATAGGCCAAAAAACCCGCGTGGTGCAATCGGTAGAGCACCTTGAGGGTGTTGGGCGTCAGCAGCGAACGGGATATGGGGTGCTGGGCCCGGGGCAGAATCCGCGGCATCCCCTTGGACATTGCGGTCAGGCCAGGAGTCCTGCTCACGCCTGCACGTCCACAACCACCTTTCCGAACTGCTTGCCTTCCGCCAGGTAGCGGTAGGCCTCGGCCCCTTCCGTCAATGGAAAAACCTTATCCACCAAAGGCTTCAGCTTCCTTTGGTTGACCACCGCCAGCATGTCGGCAAACTCCCGCTGGCTGCCCATGGTAGACCCGAGGATGGAGAGCTGGTTCCAGAAGATGAGGCGGATTTCTTCGCTCGGGTCAGGACCAGTGGTGGCACCACAGGTCACGATACGCCCACCTTTCGCCACCGAGCGCAGGCTCGCCATCCAGGTGGCTTTCCCCACCGTTTCCACCACCACGTCCACACCTTTCTTGCCGGTGATCTCCCGCACCCGGCGCACCACGTCCTCACGGGAATAGTTGATGGTGATTTGCGCCCCCAGCTCCTTCGCCCGCTCCAGCTTGGCATCGTCGGAAGAGGTGACGATCACCGCCGCCTCGGCGTGGCGGGCCAGGATGGTCGCCGCCTGCGCCACACCCCCGCCAATGCCGTGAATCAGCACCGTCTCACCCGCCTGCAACTTGGCGCGGGTGAAGAGCATCCGCCAGGCGGTGAGAAAAGTTAGGGGGAACGCGGCCGCCTCCTCCCAGCTCAAGTGCGAAGGCTTGGGAAAACAGGCCTCAGCCTTCACCTTGACCAGCTCGGCAAAGGTGCCATCGGTGTGTTCACCGATAATGCCGTACTTCACGCACAGGGAATGTTCCCCTTTGCGGCAGAACTCGCAGGCCCCACACCAGATTCCTGGGTTGAACACCACCTCGTCACCCACCTTGGGGGTTTGAACCCCCGGTCCTACTTCCACCACCACCCCCGCCCCGTCGGCGCCCCCAATGTGTGGCAGCGGGATGGGCACGCCCGGCAACCCACGCAGGACAAAAAGGTCCAAGTGGTTCAACGCCGCAGCTTGGAGCCGGATGAGTACCTCGCCCTCCCCCACTTTGGGATCGGGTCGCTCTCCTAGG
Organism: Thermoanaerobaculum sp.; assembly: GCA_025060245.1. Lineage (GTDB taxonomy): Bacteria > Acidobacteriota > Thermoanaerobaculia > Thermoanaerobaculales > Thermoanaerobaculaceae > Thermoanaerobaculum. Next base: position 20,659 of record JANXCP010000023.1, read on the forward strand.
CGCAGCTGCTCCAGCCCACCGTGTTCCTCAAAGTACAAGGCGCGCATGCCGCTCCCTCCCGAGGGGATTGTAGCGCCAAAATGGCATAAAAAAGCGCCCCGCCGCGGCGGGGCGCCCGCTCTATGACCTTCGCGGATTAATTGGGATTGTCGAAGATCACCTGCCGTTGGACAAAGCGGCCACGGAAGGACTGTCCATCCACCGCCTCCACCGTGATCGTGTGCAGACCATCGGTGTATTTACCGGTGTCCAAGACGTACTCAAATCCCGCGTTGTCCACATACGGGGAGGGCAACCAGGGGAACCGGTCCCGAACCTTCGGACTGGGCATGGCCAGGGTGGGGTCGCCCAGAACCAGAGAGCCATCCAAGATCCCATCCACGTAAAAGTTCAGCCGGGTGATGCCAAAGTTGCCGGTGGTGGCGTTGGTATCCACGGCCCAGCCTTTGATGGTGTACAGCCCGCGCATGGGTTCGTGCCAGGCGGGGGCGTCCAAATCTCCCACCGTCGGCACGTTGCCGTTGAAGTCGCAAACCACGTACACCTGTTTGGTGGCGATTTTCTCCGCCGGTGTCACCGGATCGCGCCGGTGGACCCACACGTCCAGGGTATTGAGACCTGGGCGTAACCTTCCCGTGTAGAACAACTCGTAGTTGGTGTCAATCACGAAGAGGAAGCCCGAGTAGCGAGCGTTCCAGCCGAAGGTCGGGTACAGGTACTCCACGTCGGGGCGCTCCAAGCCGTACACGTTGGCATCCACACGGTTTCGGGGATCGGTCACCGGGGCGGCAATGGGCAAATTGGGTCGCGGCCCGTGGGGCAAACCCCAGGCATCGGTGCGCTTGACGGAAACTCCGTTGAGGAGGAGCTCCACCGCCACCACGCCCTCAAACTGGCGGTTATCGTTTTGGTCAATCACCCATCCCGAAACCCAATCCATGTGGTGGTAGTTGATCTCGTATTCGAACTGCGAATAGGTCGGGGAAGCACACCCCTTCGCGTAAAACACCCCGCCCTCAGGGGGCCAATCCACGGAGCCAAAGGGGCGAGAGGAGCCTTGGGTGTTGCTGATCATGACCGGCCTTTCAGCCACCACTCGCGATGCCCCATCCGTATCCCAAACTCGCACTGCCACCACATGCAAACCGTTGGAAAAGCGCGTGGTATCTAAGTTCAGCTGAAACCCCGACCACCCGGCCCCAGGAACCTGGGGGAAGGCGTTGGCCACATCGGGTCGGGGCAACGGGTAGAGGGCCTGACCCACCACCCGCCCGTCTACCAGGACTTCAATATCGGCGCGAACCCGGCCGTCCCTTCCCACCGTTTGACGCACCCCACGATCGTCCAAGGCCCAACCCACGATGGGGAAAACACCCGACAGGTAGTCCTGCCAACCAGACCCCCCCCCATCCCTGGGGGAATCCAGGCCGCCCAGGGGTGGCTGGTTGCGGGTTGGGTCCACGACGATGGTGCGAGTACCCAACACCGCCTTCGCAGGCTCCCCCGCAGGGGAGGTGGTTCCGGCAAAGGTCACTTCAATGGCCAGGGTGTGTTCTCCCCTGCTCAAACTTGAGGCGAGGAATGAAGTGCGAAAGCCCGGCTCGTAGGTAAACCCCTCACCAAAAAAGCCGGGATACTTCCGCCGCACATCGTCCCTTGGCTGGTTCAGGTCGGCGGCGTGCAGCACATTGCCATCAATGACCAGGCGAATGCTGGACACCCCACGCCGGTCCAGGACATATCCCTTCACCTCCACAATGCCGAAAACCGTTGCCCAAGGGGCTGGCGTTTCAATGGCGAAAATGGTCTCCGCGGGTGGGCCGGCGCTGCTGACCCGACGGCCCACGGTGGATGCTTGCACGAAAGCCACAGAACCCAGCAGGCAGGCGGCTAGAGCCACAACCCTCACCCATGTTTTCATGGTTGCTCCTCCTTGAAGTCCCGCTCGCTTCTGCATCTTGCCTCTACATTAGGGGCCAGTGGTGAGAAAGTCAAGCCAAGCAAGGGTCACCGCCACCACTGGTGCCCTTTCGCAAAATGAAAAGCTTTCTTCTCGCCTCCCTCGTCCCCAACCCCCCCTTTCGCTACAACTTTTCGGTGATCCAGGTCACGAAGATCCCGATCCCACCTGCGAGAGTCCTGAGAGGAAAGCGGCCACGCTCTCCTTGAGGGCATCCAGGTTGTAGCCCCCTTCCAGGACCACCAGGACTGGGACCGAACCGGCAGCCTGGGCCAGGAGCTTTCCCATTTTCTGAAATCCCTCCGTGGTCACCGCCATACCCCCCAAGGGGTCCAGCTCGTGGGCATCAAACCCCGCCGAAATAAGCCACATGTGGGGCGACATGGCGCGCATAACTTCCTCCAAACCCAAAGCCAGAGCGCCCAAATACACCTCGTCGTCTGCTCCCGGGGCCAGAGGAAGGTTGCGAGTAAACCCGCGACCTCTACCCACGCCGATTTCATCGGCACCACCAGTGCCTGGGTAATAGGGGTAGCGGTGCAGGGACAGGTAAAACACGTCATCGCGGTGGTAGAAGAGCTCCTGAGTCCCGTTGCCATGGTGCACGTCAAAATCCACAATGGCCACCGGGCCAAAACCTTTCTGCAGCGCCGCTTCGGCTGCCACTGCCACGTTGTTAAAAAAGCAAAACCCCATGGCCTGGGAGCGGGTGGCGTGATGACCCGGCGGCCGGACCGCAGCAAAAACCCGTGGAGCGTTTCCCGCCATAATGTGGGCAAGGCCGTCAAGCACGCAGCCCACCGCCGCCACGGCGGCAGCAAATGTTCCCGGCGAAATGGGGTTGTCGGCGCTGTCAAAAAAACTTGGAGCCCTTCGGCAAGCCTCTCGCAGACGTTCCGGCAAGCGCGGATCGTGCACCTGCACGATGGCTTGCAACACCGCCTCCTCGTCCACCGCGGGAGTGCGTTCCGCAAAGCCCGCGCGCCGAGCACCGGCCAGGGCCGCCTCCAACCGCGCCACCCGTTCAGGGTGCCCGGGAGCAGGGATATGCTGGCGGCACGCTGGGTGGGTAAGGACGGGCCAACTGGCGCAGTTCACGGTAAAAAACTAGCACAGCTGCCGCCATGGCCCCAACCTCCCTGGCCCCCAGGGAGTGGGTGAAGTACTCTTACCGACTATGGGGCAACGGGCTGGTTCCCGCGCATGGCAGATCACCCTGAGTCTGCTGGTGGCTAGCCTGCTGCTTTGGCTTTTTTTTCGTCAAGCACCTTTGGCCGAAGTGGGGCAAGTGCTGAGGGAAGTGCGCTGGCAGCCGCTGATCGCGGCCACTGCCTGCGCCCTGGCCTCTTACGCCGCCCGCGCCTGGCGTTGGGGCTTGATCTTGAGCTCCACCGGCTCGGCACCTTATGCCACCCTGTTTGGGTGTACCGCTGCCGGCTTTGCCACCTCGGCGCTCCTCCCCGCTCGCTTAGGCGAGCTGGTGCGTCCTCTGCTCCTGTCCTCGCGAACCCGTTTACCCGCGGCAGCGACTCTCGCTTCCATCGTTGCCGAGCGGCTTTTGGACCTTGTCACCCTGGTGGGGCTTTTTGCCGTGGCCTTGTTGGCACGCTGGCAAGGTCAACAACACCTCGTGCCTTCCCTCCTGTGGACCCTCCTGGCAGTGATGGTGCTGGCCGTGGGCGTGGCGGTGTTGGTGCGGGCCCGGCAGCGGCTTCTGACCTTTTTGGAGGCAAAGCTGGTCCACCCTTGGGGTCGCCGCTTGTTGAGGTTTCTCACCGAGCTCTTGCAGGGTCTTTCCTTTTGGGGTAACCCCAGACACGCCCTAGCCCTGGGCTTTGGCTCCCTGATCACCTGGGGATTGGCCATTGGACAGGTGGCGATGACCGCCTGGGCGTTTGCCGGCCACCTCTCGCCGCGCCAAGCCACGCTGGTCCTCGCCCTCAGCGTGGTGGGCCTGGCGGTTCCTACCCCTGGCGGGGTTGGGGGGTTCCACGCTGCTACGCAAATTGCCCTTATGCAAGTGGCAAGCTGGCCCGCGGCCGCAGCTACGGCCTTTGCGCTCATACACCACGCCATCTGCTTTGTACCTATTACCGTGGTGGGCTTTGGGTATATGCTGTTGGTGGGCTTTTCCTGGGAACTGGTCAAGCGGGAAAAGCCCTGAGAGGGAACGTTGCGCTGCCCCTACTGCGGTCACAGCCAGGATCGGGTGGTGGATTCGCGGGAGCTGGCGGATGGGGCCCAGGTGCGCCGCCGGCGGGAATGCCTAGCCTGCGGCCGGCGCTACACAACTTATGAGCGCATTGAGGAGTCTCCCGCCCTGGTGGTTAAACGCGACGGACGTCGTGAACCGTACAACCGAGCCAAGGTGATCGGCGGTTTGGTGCGGGCATGCGAGAAGCGGCCGGTTAGCATGGCCGACATGGAGGCCATGGCCGACCAGGTGGAAGCGGCGATCAACCGCAAGAACAACCGGGAAATTTCCTCGCGGGAGATCGGGGAGATCCTCATGGAGGAGCTGCGGCGCCGCGATCAGGTGGCATACGTGCGCTTTGCCAGCGTGTACCGCCGTTTTGAAGATCCGGAAGAGTTCCACCGCGAGCTGGAACGCTTGCGAAATTTTGGCGCATGAGGCGGAAGGTTTCCTTTGGCGTTGAGCTGGTGCGCTTCCGGCAACACCTCCGCCACATCTTGGAACAGGCGGCCAGCCCCGGACTGCCTGCCGGCGCCTGGGCGCCTCTGGTGGACCTTGCCGCCACCGACCACGAGATCATCGTCCGCGTGGACCTGCCAGGAGCCGGGATGAGCTCTCTCAAGGTTGAGGTGATGGGGCAAGAGCTGCGGATTTCTGGGGAAAAACCGAGCCCTCCCCCAGGCCGTCGCTACCACCAGGTGGAGCGATCCTACGGTCCCTTTGTGGTAGAGGTGGTACTGCCGGAGAAGGTTCAGGCGCGGGCCGGCGCGGCCAGGTTCAAGGCCGGGGTGCTGGAAGTGCGCCTACCCAAAGAAAGGGAGCTCCCGCCGGAGCCCGTGCCCATACCGGTTGAGGAAGAGAGGTCATGAGCGAAAAACCCCCAAAACCCGAAGAGGTCATCGCCATCCCCGATGTGCTGCCCGCTGTAGCGCTGAAAGATGTGGTGCTTTTCCCCTACGTGATGATGCAGCTTTCCATCGGTCGGCCCCGGTCCGTGGCAGCGGTGGATACGGCCGCCGCCTCCGACCGGATCTTCCTCGTACTGACGCAAAAAGACCCCTCGCAGGAACACCCTTCCCCGGAGGATTTGTACCGGGTGGGCACCGTGGTGGCGATTACCCGCATGGTGAAGCTTCCCGACGGTTCCATGCGCATCCTGGTCCAAGGGGTTAGTCGCGCAGCGGTGG
>JANXCP010000024.1 GCA_025060245.1 Thermoanaerobaculum sp.
GTGGGGCGCAAGACCGCCAACGTCGTCTTGGGGACCGCCTTTGGCTTGGCCACAGGGATCGTGGTGGACACCCACGTGGCTCGGGTTACCCGGCGGTTAGGCCTCACCAGCGCCCAGGATCCGGACCGCATTGAGCAGGATCTCATGGCCCTGTTTCCTCGGGAAGAATGGGTCAACCTCAGTCACCGTTTGATCTTGCACGGGCGTTACGTGTGCACGGCTCGGAAACCACGCTGCGGCTCATGCCCCCTGGCCGAAGTGTGCCCGAAGGTCGGTGTGTGAGCATGCAACGGCGCTGGCCCTGGGGGGGATGGATTGAGGTCATTGCCGGTTGCATGTTCTCCGGCAAGTCGGAGGAGCTCATACGCCGGCTCAGGCGGGCCATCATTGCCCGCCAACGGGTCCAGGTGTTCAAACCGGCTCTGGACAACCGCTACTCCCCCACCCAGGTGGTATCCCACTCCCGTTGGCGGTTAGAAGCCGAACGGGTAGGCAGCGCGCAAGAGATCCTGGCGCGCTTGGACCCCCGCACGGAAGTGGTGGGAATTGACGAGGCCCAGTTCTTTGACGACGGGCTGGTGGGGATTTGCCAGCATCTGGCAAACCTGGGCAAGAGGGTGATTGTGGCTGGCCTGGACATGGACTTCCGCGGCCAGCCCTTCGGACCCATGCCCCAGCTGCTGGCCATTGCCGAGGAAGTGGAAAAAATGCACGCCATTTGCGCTCGTTGCGGCGCACCCGCCTCCTATACCCAAAGGCTCACCTCAGACCAGGAGCAGGTGCTGGTGGGCGCTGCGGATACTTACGAAGCGCGATGCCGACATTGTTTTGACCCGGGGGGTCCAGGCATCCCGCCCCCCCTGTTTCCGGAGGACGAGCAGCCCATCCCTTCCACCCAGGGGCCTTGACAAGGGCGCTGGGGCAAAGCATCCTACATCGTGCTTCCTCTAGCCTGCGCGAGGGCCGCCCGAAACCTTAGAGCGTGGATTTTCTTGGTTTTTTCCTAAACAGCTCACCCAGGCCGCGGTCTTGAGGAGGAAAAGGGAGGAAAATTATGGGAAAGATTCTGGCTGTGGTGGGAGTGCTGGTCGTGGGGTGGGCAATACCGGCCAATTCGTGGAGCGGAACCCTGGATGAGGGAGTCCTAGATCCCACGTGGTTCAATGTCAAAGGCGAGTTTCGGCAGGTGGATACGGTGTGGCCACCGTTTCACGTAAAGAGGGGGAGCTGGTCCTCACCGGGCGGATTGTGGACTGCAACGCCGGCTCCTGGGCCGCCAAGATCTGGATTGGCATGGGAGCTGGGGCTTCTAGCGCCACCTGGGATATCAAGCTGGTGGATCGCCAGTCAGGGGACACCCTCCTCGCGCTTCACCATCGGGCCATTTCGGGAACCGATAGGTCCACCATTGACGACAAGATCATCAAGTGGCTGGAGAAGCTAGGGGAACTGTTGCGGCAGGGAGCCTGGGAGGTGTACCAACATGGCAAGGTGGCCAACCGGTAGGAGGCTCATGCCGGGGCGCCTCCAGGCGGTCTCCGTGGAGCTTTCGCGAAGGAAAGGAGACGGCCTCGTCGGGCGCTCTTGCGGCTAGCCCGTTGGGCGGTCCCGAGAAAAATGCATTTTCCTTCCACCTGTAAAGGGTTCGCGCCATCACAGCTTGCCCCGCTATTGTTGGCCAAATCTTAAGAAAAAAGCCGGCTCACGCCGGCTTTTTCCCCACCCCTCGGGTTGTTATTCGCCGTCGTCGCCAATGGCCTCCACTGGACAGGAAGCCTTCGCTTCCTCACACTGCGCTTCTTCCTCAGGGGTTTCCGGTTGCTTGAATACGTAGGAATAGCCCTCGTCCTCGTTGGCCCGAAAATTATTGGGCGCGGTGGTACGGCACACGTCGCAATCAATGCAGGAGGTGTCCACGTACCACTTGCCTGGAACGTTCAACGGCACCTTGTTATTCTTGTCCGCCATTCCTCACCCCTTTCTATGGAGCCCAACATTGGGCCCACAGCGGGGAAATGGTAACACACCCTGCACCAAGCCTTCGCAACGCTAAGGGGTTGGCGGCGGCAAGGGTCCCCAGGGGGTCCATTCCACGGCCAGTGACAACGGGTTGGTACATCGGCCCTCAAACACGCACTCCCAGGGAAACGGCTTGGTAAAGGTTTGTTCCAGGTAGACGGCATCGTTGGTGACGTTATCAACCCGCGACACATAGGCCAGCAGGGCAGGGGTTGGCTGTGCCGCCGTGGAGCGCCACAACTTCACGGAAATCTGCAGTGTGCCGAAGGTCAGGTCGTTTTGCAGTTGGAACAGCCCCGTCTTCACGGCTTGGTCAAATTGCTCGTGGGCCAGAGGGTTCAATACCACTCCCACGTCCTTAAGCATGGCACCGTCGGGACCGTAGAGGGTCAACTGCACCTCCAGGGAGGTGAGGCGGTCCGAGATGTTGACCAGGCCGACGTTGGTGCGGAACGCGGCATCCTCGCGAATGCCAGAGAAGACTACTTTATTGAGACCTTGCGCCTGTTTGCTGGGATTGATGTAGTAGTACCAAGGAATCCCGGGAATGCCTTGGCCATAGGTGGAGACCGTGCCGTCATCAGCAACCCTGCGGTTGTAAGTGCGGCTCCAGACTAAGATCTTCCTCGGCTCACCCCCAGGAGGTGTGGTCTGTTTGAACGAGCCTGCCTTGTAGGCCCAAATGAGCAGGGCACCCACGGCGTTGGCGCCCCAATGCCCCTCAATGATGTTCTCCAGCACCACGCTGCGCCCTGGTTGGATGTCTTTCAGCTTGCTATCCACCTTGGAAAAACCGTCCTCGCTGCGACCCCCCAAGTGGCGGGAGAAGTTGTCATAGTAGTAGGTGTTGTTCAGGTTTCCGGTGGGGAGGAAGACAATGAGCACGTCCACCGGCACCTCGTCCACGTTCATGATCTCCAGATCCGTGCGCCAGGTGGCCCCTTGGAGCCCAGGGGCGGCCGCCGCTGCGGGCACGATGACAAAGTTGGAAGCGCGAAAGTTGGCCCACGCCACCGAACCCCACAAGCCCACTAGCAATACCAAAACCAGCTTCCTCATGCGTTGCCTCCAGGGGAAGTGTACACGGCTTCCTTCCCCAGCGGGAGGTACACTTTGGCTGCCAGCCCACCTTCGGCTCGGTTTTCTAGGATCAGCTGCCCTCCATGGGCGGAGACAATGCGATCGGCAATGGCTAGCCCCAATCCTGTGCCGCCCTTGCGGTTGGAGTAGAAGGCCTCCTTGACCCGCGGTAGCTCTTCGTCGGGAATTCCGGGGCCCGAATCCTCCACCGCCACGACCCAATGCTGGCCCTGCTTCAGGGCGCGCAGGCATAGCTTTTTCTCCCCTGCCTGCTCCAGGGCCTGCAAGGCGTTCAGGCCCAAATTGAGGAGCACCTGGGTCAACTGCCCGCGGTCGGCCACCAAAATACCCTTGGTTCCCTGGACCTCCAACTCCACCCCCCGTCGTTCGCATTCTGGGGCCAACAGGGAGGTCACATCGGCCAGCAACGCCTGCACATCCACTTCTTCCACCTGCGGCGGGGCGGGGCGGGCATACTGGAGAAAATCCGTAACCAACTTTTGCAGCCGCGACACTTCCTTCCTTGCCAAAACCACCGCCTGATCGCTGGTGCCCTGGTTGCCAAGCTCTTCCGCCACCAAATCCAAGTGAATGGACAAGGCGTTCAACGGATTGCGAATCTCATGGGCCAAATTCGCCGCCAGGATACCCAAGGAAGCCAGCTCTCGGTCCCGCTGGCGACGGGCTTCCAGCTCGGCGTTGCGACGGATGAGGTGGCCAATGAAGGCAAAGGCCAAAACCATCATGAGCAACGTCACCCCGCCCGCTAGCGCGGTTCGCCGCACGAGGCGCTGCCGCAGCAGGGCAATCCGCTGTTCCAAAACCGGTTTGGAAATGGAGACCACCACGGTGGCCAGTTCCTCCACGGGCACGCGAATTTGGTAGGAGGTTTGACTCTCCATCACGTGTTCACCTTGCGGCAAGGGGACAAACTCGCTTCCGGGTTCGGGGAATCCCCCGGGGACCCCTTCGCTACGGGTGGTGGTCCGCCACACCAAACGACCCCGGTGGTCGTAAACTTCCACCGACTCAACGACCTCTTTACGCGCCAAGGAAAGGGAAAGGCGCTGCAGGGCCTCCTTTTTCTTTTCCACCACCTGGTAAAGCGAGCCTTCCCCATGGAACTGCTTGGCCAGTTCTTCTGCCTGCGCCCTGCCGGTGAGCAGCACATCCTCCAGGTACGAGCGGGATAACTGAGCGATGGTCAACTGGGCAAAAAGGGAAAAGGCCACCGCGAACAGCAGGGCGAAGCCCACTGCCACGAAAAGGTATTGCCGGCTCCAGCCCCCAAGGCTCCGCCCCACAGGGGGATTGTACGCGCCAGGACAGGGGTTGGTACCATACCCAGGGGGAAAGGCCGGTGAAGGTCACACGCGCCCTGCGTTGGAGCCTGCCCTTTTGGGTGTTCACGGTCGCCTGCAAGCAACCCACACCTCCAGCGGAGGTGAGGGCTCCCGGAGAGCCAATCCACGGAGGGCAAGTCACCGTCGCCATCTCCCAGGACCTCACCAGCTTCAACGAGTACACCGGCTTTTCCGAGAGCACCGAGCTGGCGATCTTGGATCTCCTGTTCCCCACCCTGCTCACCGAACAACCCGATTACCAACAACGCCCGCCCTCCTTCGCCCCTAATCTGGCCGTCTCTTGGGGCTTCAGCGAGGATAACCGCGTGCTCACTTTCCAACTTCGTCCCAACGCGAGCTGGTCGGACGGGACCCCCGTGACGGCGGAGGATGTGGCTTTCACCTTCCGGGTGCAAAAAAGCCCCCTCTTACCCTGGCCGGGGCAGGAAATCAAAGACTTCATCCAACGGGTGGAGGTGGTTTCTCCCACCGTGGTGCGGTTCTACTTCAGCCGTAGCTACCCCTACCAGCTCATGGACGCCAACGACGGTCACATCGTGCCCTCCCACCGCTGGGGAAAGATTCCCTTGCAGGCTTGGGCGCACACCGACTTTTCCCAGCACTTGGTCACCGCTGGGCCATTCCGCGTGGCTTCCCACGTTCCCCAGCAAACCCTCACCTTGGCGCGAGACCCCGCTTACTGGGATCGCCCCAAGCCGTTCTTGGACCGGGTGGTTTTCCGCGTCATCCCCGATCCCGCCCAGCAGGTGGCGCAACTCTTGGCCGGGCAAGTGGACGTGGTGCTCATGGTGCCCCCCCGCGAAGCCACCAACGTCCGAGGAAACCCCAAACTGGAGCTGGTGGAGGTGCCGTCGCGGGTGTGGGGGTATATCGGGTGGAACAACCGACGTCCGCCCCTCTCCGACCGGCGGGTCCGCCGCGCCCTCACCCTGGCCATCAACCGCCAAGCCATTGTGGACACGGTGTACTGGGGTTTTGCCCGGCCGGCCCGCGGCCCCATTCCCTCTACGATGTGGGCTGCCAACCGCAATTTACCCCTCCTCCCCTACGACCCCGGGCAGGCGGCCAAGCTCCTGGATACCGCAGGGGTCACTGATGCCGACGGTGATGGCGTTCGCGAGTGGGAGGGGCGAAAGCTCACCATTGACCTCCTGTACCCTGCCGTGAACCCCATGCGGGCCCAGGCAGCGTTGATGATCCAGGCGGATCTGCGCAAGGTGGGGATCCACCTCCAACCCACCCCCATGGAGTTCACCGCCATGATGGCCCGCCAAGAGGCGGGGAACTTTGACGCCGTGTTGAGCGCCTGGGAGGAGGCTACGAAGGTGGACCTCACCTCCCTTTGGATGACCCCCAGCAGCACCACCGGCAGCAACAACTTCATTGGCTATTCCAACCCGGAGGTGGACCATCTCATCGTGCAGGCACGGGAGGAGAGCGATTTGGACAAGGCCAAGGTCTTTTGGGACCGGGCGCAAGAGCTCATTGTGGAGGACCAACCGGTGACCTTCCTGTACGAAGCCGTGCAGTTGGTGGGTATTGCCCAACGCATCAAAGGCGCCGACATCAACCCGGCCTCGGTTTTTTTCAACTTGCAGGAGTGGTACGTCCTGCCGTGAAGGCTCATTTGTTCCGTCGCTTCCTCGCCAGTGCACTGGTCATTTGGCTGGTGGCCACGGCTACATTTTTCCTCATCTCCATGGCCCCCGGTGACCTGGCCTCCAAACTGGCGGATCCCCGCATTGCCCCCAGTGCCCGGGAGCGTCTGCGGGAACAGTTTGGCCTCCAGGATCCTTGGTGGGAACGCTACCTGCGCTGGTTGTCTCGCGCCGCCACGGGCGATTTCGGTTATTCCTTGCTCTTCCGTCGTCCCGTGGGCGCCGTGCTGGGTGAAGCGCTACCCAACACCGCGCTCCTCGCAGGCGTGGGTCTCGCACTGGAGCTGGTGATGGGCCTGGCCATCGGGCTCATTCAGGCCTATCGGCCCCACAGTGGGTTTGATCGCTTGCTTTCTGCCCTCACCCTGACCGCCTACGCGCTCCCCACCTTTGCCGTGGCCAGCGGGCTGTTGGTGCTTTTTGCCTACACCTTTCCCCTCTTCCCTCCTTCCCACATGGCCTCCCCCGAGGCCGCGCATCTGCCTTACTGGGCGCGGGTGGGGGACACGTTACGCCACTTGGTGCTGCCAGCCTTGACCATCGCCATCACCGGCTGCGGGGCGGTGGCGAGATACCTGCGCGGATCTTTGCTGGACGAGCAGCGACGCGGTTACGTTCTTTTTGCCTTGGCCCGCGGCTGCAGCACCCGCCGTGCCTTGGTGGTGCACGCCCTGCCCAACGCCCTGTTACCCTTGCTCACGGTGATCGGGCTTTCCTTGCCCTTTTTGGTCTCGGGATCCTTGGTCATTGAGGTGATCTTCTCCTGGCCGGGAATGGGGCAGGTGTTCTATAGCGCGGTCACCGCCCGCGATGTGCCCCTCATTCAGGCGTGCACCGTGGTCATCACCGCCGCCGTGGTGGCGGGCAACTGGCTGGCCGATTTGGCCTACAATGTGGCCGATCCTCGGGTTCGTGTATGACGCCGCCCTGGTCGCGGAGGCTACAAGCGGGTTTGACGCTCCTCGCCTGCGAGGTGGTAGCGGTCGTGGCAGCGCCTTTCCTGTTGCCGGACCCCAACCAGATTCAAGACCCGCGTGGGGCTAGCCTTTTGCCGCCCCTTTCCCGCGTGTGGATCGTGAGCTTGGCTGACGGCACCAGTTGGGCAGGAAGCGAGGTGCGACGCCAAGAGGGCAAACTTTTCGTCTACCGCGGTAGGAGCTGGGAAGGAGCGGAGGAGACAGCCGTGGTGTCCGTCCAACCGCAGTGGTACCTCCTGGGCAGCGACACCCTAGGTCGTGATGTGGCCTCCCGTTTGGTGGCCGCGGGAAGGATCTCCCTGGCGGTGGGGTTGCTGGCCCTGGGTTTGGCCGTGACCTGGGGAACGGGGGTGGGCTTGGCGGCGGGTCTGGGTCCGCCCTGGTTAGACCGGCTCCTCATGGCGTTAGTAGATGCTGCATTGGCAGTTCCCGTGCTCTTCGTCCTTCTGGCAGCCAGTGCCTTCCTGCGACCCTCTTTGGCCACTGTGGTCTTCATGCTTGCCCTCTTCTCCTGGATGGGGGTGGCCCGCCTGGTGCGAGGACAGGCCTTGGTGGCGCGCGAACAACCCTGGTTTCTCGCTGCCCGAGGGCTTGGTCTGCCGCCCTTGACGGTGGCCACCGTGCACCTGCTGCCCCACACCCTCACACCTCTCACCGCCGATGCCGCCCTGCGGCTGGCCGACCTGATCCTTCTTGAAGCTGCTCTAAGCTTTTTGGGGTTTGGTGTTCCCCCGCCAGTCCCCTCCTGGGGGAACATGGCGGCAGAGGGGTTTGAGGTGTGGCGCCTGGCTTGGTGGCTACCCTTGCTGCCCGGGCTAGCCATCACCGTTACCGTCCTGGCCTTTGCCCTCATTGCCGACGGCCTGGGTGAGATGGCCAGGGGCGATGCCGGGCCCAGGGGGTGACCCATGAGCACCACCTTCGCCCTCCCCGTACTGGTGGTGGAAGACGAGGCACCGTTGCGCTCCGCGCTCCAAGCCCTCCTGCAACAGGAGGGAATACCTACGTTGGCTGCTGCCTGCGCCGCCGAGGCCCAAGCCCAGCTGGCCGAACGGGAGGCAGGGCTCATCCTCCTGGACCTGGGTTTGCCCGACATGGACGGCCTGGAACTTTTAAGCCAGCTCAAAGCTAGCGAGGAAACGCCGGTCATCGTGCTCACCGGGCGCAGCGACATCGCCACGGTGGTGGAAGCCATGAAACGGGGCGCGGAAAATTTCCTGGTTAAGCCCACCGAGGCGAGCCATGTGGTCAGCACCGTACGTAAAGAGCTCGCGCGTTATGTGGCGCAAAAACAACTGAGAAACCAGCTGGCGCGGGAAAAAGCCAAAGGAATGCGCCTGCCAGTGGGACAGAGCCGCGCCATGCAGCAGGTGCGGCAACTGGCACAGCGGGTGGCGGAAACCGATGCGTCGGTGGTGTTGGTGGGCGAGTCAGGGACCGGCAAGGGGATGATCGCCCGACTCATCCACAGCCAATCCAGGAGACGGGAAGCCCCCTTTCTGGACGTGAACTGCGCTGCCCTGGCACCGCAGCTTTTGGAATCGGAGCTTTTTGGTCACGAGCGCGGCGCCTTCACCGACGCCAGGGAGCGCAAGCTCGGTCTGCTGGAGGCCGCCCATGGCGGCACCGTCTTTCTGGACGAAGTCGCGGATATGGACCTCCACGTCCAATCCAAGTTGCTCAAGGCCATAGAAGATCGCCGCTTCCGCCGCCTGGGAGGGGTACGGGAAATTCAGGTGGATGTCCGCCTCATCGCGGCTACCCAGAGGGACCTGCGGGAGGAGGTAGCAGCGGGACGATTTCGCCAGGACCTGTACTATCGCCTCAACGTCTTTCAAATCCACTTACCACCCCTGCGCGAGCGGAAAGAGGACATCCTGCCCATTGCCGAAGCCTTTATTGCCGAATTGAACCCCGTGCTGGGGAGAAAGGTGCAGCGCATTCACCCTGAGGCGGCGCGCACCCTGGAAACCTATCCCTGGCCCGGGAACATCCGCGAGCTGCACAACGTCATTGAGCGGGCGATGATCCTCACCCGCTCCGAAGAGCTCCGCCCTGAGCACCTGCCCCGAGAAATCCGCGGCCACCGCGGGCCTGATGCAGGCTTGGCGTCACTGGAAGAAGTGGAAGCAGCCCACATCCGTCGCGTCCTCCACGCCGTTGGCGGGAACCTGAAGATAGCGGCCGAAGTTTTGGGGATTTCCCGCTCCACCCTTTACCAAAAAATCCAGCGTTACCGCTTGACCCCCCCTCGCAGCGAGAGCTGAAGGTCTGCCCTTGGCGTGATAGCATGTCTCGGTGGCGCGAAGGCGATCCTGTGCTGAGTATTTCTTGGCCCTGGTGGGGTTGGCACTGCTGGTTTTCCTGTTGGGCATCATCCTCACCCCAGGTTCCTGCCGCGTTGGGTTTTTCCCTGAAGCGGAGAAAAGCTGGGTTCACCCCACCCCCACGCCATCACCCTGACGTAACGGGGGACTAGGTTCTTGCATAAGAGAAACGGAGGTTGACGATGGGGAACACGGTGAAAACCGCCTTGCTTTTAGGTTTGCTCACGGGATTGCTGTTGGTCATTGGCGATGCCCTGGGGGGCTCGCAGGGGTTGGTGCTTGCCCTGGCGGTAGCAGGGGCCATGAACTTTATTGGCTACTTCTTTTCCGACAAGATCGCCCTAGCCATGCACCGGGCGCAGCCGGTGAGCGAGGCCGAGGCGCCAGAGCTATATGCGGTGGTGGCCGAGCTGGCCCAGCGGGCACAGATCCCCGTTCCACGGCTGTACATCATTCCGGAAATGCAACCCAACGCGTTTGCCACCGGTCGCTCCCCGCGGCACGCGGCAGTGGCCGTCACCGAAGGGCTCTTGCGCACCATGAACCGCGCCGAGCTGGCTGGAGTCCTAGCCCATGAACTGGCCCACGTGAAAAACCGCGACATCCTCACCGCGTCCGTGGCCGCCACGCTGGCTGGCGCCATTACGGTGCTGGCACGCATGGTGGGCTATGCCCTCATGTTTGGTCAGCGGGACCGCGAGGAAGGGGGAGGGTCCTGGGGTGGCCTTTTCCTCCTCATCGTGGCGCCCATCGCCGCCCTGCTCATTCAGCTAGCCATCTCGCGCTCCCGGGAATTTGCCGCGGATGAGCGGGCCGCCCGTCTCACCGGCAACCCCCTTGGGTTGGCTTCCGCCCTGCGCAAGCTGGCAGGTTTGACCGAGCGTGTGCCCATGGAAACGGCGCAGCCTGCCACGGCCTCATTGATGATCGCCAACCCCTTTGCTGGCGGTGGGCTCATGCGCCTGTTCTCCACCCATCCACCCATTGAGGCTCGGATCGCGCGCCTTGAGGCCATGGTGGGGCGGCTGTAGGCCGGCAGTCGGCTAGCCGGCGAGCCGGTCCATTTCCAGGTCCCAGCGTTCCCGCAGGATCTCGGTGAGGACCTTGACCACCTGCGGATCAAATTGGCTGCCTGAGCAGCGCCACAGCTCCGCCACCGCCTCTTCCCGCGTCCGCGCGGGGCGCCAAGGCTTCGGGTGGGTCATGGCGTCGTAGGCCCGTACAGCGGCGATGATGCGCGCCGCCAAGGGGATTTCCTCACCTTGTAGGCCCAAACGGCCGGGAAACTCGCCGGTGGTCTTGCCGTCCCACCGTTCACCCACCGCCTCCACGATGGCGAGGACCTCGCGCAACAGCTCCACCCGCTGCAGATTGGCCACGGTGCGCCATAGCAGGCGGCGCAGCTGGTCTCTGCCCTCCCCGGTCAGCTCCACCGGTTGGTTGAGCATCCCCTCACCCACACCCACCTTGCCAATGTCATGGAGCAACGCGGCGCGACGCAGCTTCTTTTGTTCCTCCGCGGGCAGGTTCAGGGCTTGTGCCACCTTCAGCGAAAGCTCAGCCACTCGCTGGGCGTGGCCTCGACTTCCCCGCTCGCGTGATTCCAGCGTCTGCGCCAGAAGCAGCGCAATTTGCTCCAAAGCCTCCTCCAGGGCGAACTTTTGCCTTTCCACCTGCTGCACCAGTTGGCGATTGGCCGCCGCTTGCGAGCCCAAAAGCCAGGCCAACGAGGTCACCAGGAGCAACTGCACGTAGGTGGTCACCAGCTCGGCGGTGACTTGCCCCACGTTGGGGTGACCGAAACCCACCACCGACGCCAAGTGCAGTGCCGACACCCAGCCATTGGTCACCAGGGCCGCACCGGTGCCCCCTTGAAAAGCCGCCACCGCAATGGCCGGCAGGAACAAGGGCACCAGCCAATGGGGTTTGGCCCCCGTCGTACCTGCCAAGACCCACACCAACGCGGCGGCCGCTAGGCTGCCGAGGCCAACGGGGATAAAGCCGCTGCGCCGCCACCACTGGCGGAAGTGGAGCTCCTCTGACGGACGCAAGAGGGCCTGCGGCCGTACCAACACCATGCCCGCCAACCCCAAGGTGCTGGCGGCGACGAGATCGGAAAACCACCAGGAGAAAAACGCCACCCAGCTCTTCCCGGGAAAAACCGTAAACCCCGGCGGCGGCAGAAGATGAAGCAACACCGTGCCCAAGAGGGCACTGGCCATGGTCCCGCAGGCCAACCCCCAAAAGACAATCCCCGAAAGCCTCTTTTCGTGCCAACGGTGGGCGCGCCGCAGCGCCGAAACCAAAAGCAAGCAAAACACCACCTCGGGCAGGCCAAAAACTCCCGTGCGCAAGGTTCCTACGGCAGCCCCCCACGGGGAGAGGAAGTTGGCGGTCCACACCGCCAGAGCTGCCCAGGGTCCCAACCAGACGGTACCCACCGCGGTCACCGCCGCCGCTGGAAAGAAAAAGGTCACCCCGGGCATGAACTCAAAAAGGCTGGCAAGGCGGTTCCCCAAGGCCCACGCCGTGAGGATGAGGGCAAAGGGGACGCCACCCCGCAGCCAACCAACCCACTTCCTCCCAATGTTCATTGAAAAAAAGATAACACTTCTTGCCAACCTTGAACCCCTTCCGGGAAATCTCGGCCGCGCAGGTCCACTACCCTTTTGAAAAGAGCGTTGCCGAAAAACCACTGACTGAAAAGCCGGGGGTACGCAAGAGCTTGACCACGCGTTCCCGCGTCTGGGGGTTGCCCCTTCCGCGTTCAGGCAGGGGTTTTCCAACACCTCGTGGGCTGCGCCCTCAAGCCCCCCTGCACTGACCCTGTTGCTCCGTGGGAACTCCCTAAACCGCAGACTCGATGGTTCGAGTTTTTTCACCAGACCTTTAAGCAAGCCGGGCCCGTGCCTTCCCTGCTGGCTAGCCACGGGAGAGGACCACTCCCCGTTTGGAGGCGCGGATAAAGCTAATGAGCAGCTGCACATCGCCCATATGGCCCAACTGCGCCTCCAACTGGATCACCGCTTCGGTGGTGGTGAGCTTCGGGTTTCGCAGGATGCGCCAGGCCTTCTTGAGCGCCTCTCGCCGCTCGGCAGCAAAGCCCTTTCGCTCCAAGCCCACCGTGTTCGGCCCAAAACAGCGGGCGGGACGCGCCCCCACCGTGCGCATGAAGGGCAAGCAATCCTTGGTGGCGACGGTAAAGCCCCCAAGAAAGGCGTAGGGTCCTACCCGGCAAAACTGGTGCACTGCGGAAAAGGCGCCAATGGTGGCGTAATCCCCTACCTCCACATGGCCTGCCAGGGTCCCGCCGTTGGCAAAGATCACCCCGTTCCCCACGTGGCAGTCATGGGCCACGTGGGCTCCTACCATGAAAAGGCCGTTCCCGCCAATACGCGTGACCCCACCACCCTTGACGGTGCCCCGGTGGACCGTGACGTGCTCGCGAAACCAGTTGCCAGGGCCAATTTCCAGCCGGGTAGGTTCGCCCTTGTAGGACAGATCCTGGGGCGGGGCGCCGATGGAACAGTGGGAGGTAAAGCGGTTACCCTCGGCGATCACCGCAGGCCCCTCCAACCGGCAAAAAGGTCCAACCACACAACCTGAAGCCAGCTGCACCTCCCCCGTGATCACCACGTAAGGCCCAATCTCCACGTCATCCGCCAATTCAGCCCTCGGGTCCACCACCGCTGTGGGATGAATCCGCGCCACGGCCTACCCCCGATCCACCATGGCGGAGGAAAGCTGCGCTTCTGCCACCACCTCCCCCTCCACCCTGGCAATCCCTTCCAACACCGCAAAACGAGGTCGCTTCTTTAACACCCGCACGTCAAACACCACCTGATCCCCTGGGACCACCGGACGGCGGAAACGGCAACGGTCAATGCCGGTGAAGTAAATCAACTTGCTGTGCCGGTCCGGGATACCCCGCAGCATGAGCACCCCCCCCGCCTGCGCCATGGCCTCCACCAACAGCACGCCAGGCATGACCGGCGCACCGGGGAAATGCCCTTGAAAGAACGGTTCGTTGAAGGTGACGTTTTTCAGCGCCACGATCCGGTCCTCATGGAGTTCCAGCACGCGGTCCACCAGGAGGAACGGGTAGCGGTGGGGCAAGATGTCCATGATGGCCCTAATGTCCAGCATCTTCCTCCTCCAGTTTGGCCAGCCGCTCCTCCAGGCGGGAAAGGCGCTCTATGAGCTTTTCCAGCCGGTACAGCTGCGCCTGGGCTGCTAACCATTGGCGATGGGGTCGCGCCGGCATCCCCGACACCATGGCGCCGGCCGGCACGTCCTCCATGGCGCCCGCTTTGGCGGTGATGACGGCGCCATCACCGATCTGCACGTGGCCCGTCACCCCCGCTTGCCCGGCCAAGATCACCCCCCGTCCCAGCTTGCTGGAGCCGGCAATACCCGTTTGCGCCACCAGCAAACAGTGCTCGCCGATCACCACGTTGTGCCCAATCTGCACCAGGTTGTCTACCTTGGTGCCGCGACCGATCCGCGTGACCCCCAGGGTGGCGCGGTCCACACACACGTTCGCCCCTAGCTCCACGTCGTCCTCTATGATCACCTTCCCCACTTGCGGGACCTTGCGGTGCACCCCTTTGGTGGTGGCAAAACCAAAGCCATCGGAACCCACCACCACACCGGCATGGAGGATGCACCGCGCCCCCACCTCGCAGTAGGCCTCCACCACCACCCCAGGGTGCAACACCGTGTCCGGACCAATGCGGCACCCATCCCCCACCACGCAGTTGGCGCCAATCACCGCCCGTTCCCCCACCCAAGCCCGTTCTCCTACAACCGCCCCCGGGCCCACGCTCACCCCCACCCCCAGCTCCGCACTGGTTGCCACCACGGCTGTGGGGTGCACTCCGGGGGCCGGTCGTGCCGGCGGGTAGAACAGTTCAAGAATGATGGCCAGGGCAAGGTACGGTTCAGGGTGCACCAAGAGGGTACGCCCCGGAAAAGGGCTTGGGTCCGCCACCAGCAAAGCCCCCGCTTGGGAAGCGCGAGCCGCAGCCAGGTACTTGCGGTTGTGGTAAAAGGAAAGGTCTTGGGGCCCGGCTTCCTCTAACGTCTTGACGCCCAACACTTCCCGCTGGGGGTCTCCCACCACCTCCCCACCGACCTTTTGGGCCAATTCGCCCAAGGTCACAGGCCAACCCCAATCACGTAACGCCCTTGTTACAGGTTATTTGGCCAGCTTGGTGTTAAAGCGGCGCAGCACCTCATCGGTAATGTCCACCGCGTCGTCGGCATACACCAAGCCCGATTGGAACTTGTTGAAGATCAGGAGAAACTTTTTTTCCCGCCCGATCTCGTTAATGATGGGCATGATCTGCTTTTCCAAATTTTGCAGCTCTTTGGCCCGCGCCTCTTCTAGGTCTTGCTGGGCATCATCTTGAAAACGCTGCAGTTCCACCTGCTTGTCCTCAATTTGCTTGCGCAGCTCGGCAATCTTCGCCTCGGAGAGGGTCACGGCCTGGGTTTCCAGTTGCCGACGCAGACCCGCCAGCTCATCGGAGAGCTTGCGCCCTTGGGTGACCTTGTCCTCCTGAAGCTTGCGCAGCCGCCCCATCGCTTCACGACCGGCAGCCGACTCCTCTACCACCCGTTGCACATCAATGACCGCCACCGGTGGGGTCTGTTGCGCCCAAGCGCTGGTTGCCAGAAGCAGGAACAAGGGCATCCACACTTTGCCGTTCATAAAGCCACCTCCCTTGGTGCCTCCCGCTCAAGCGGGATGGGCATTGTACCATCATGGAACGCCAGGGCCGGGCAGCGGCCCGGCGGGACGGAGGGATGATGCGGCCTTTTGACGAGCAGGACCAGCGTGCGGTGACGGCGTTGCGGGTGCTGGCCATAGACCAGGTAGAGCAAGCAAGATCAGGCCACCCTGGCTTACCCCTGGGTGCGGCACCCATGGTGTTCGTGCTCTTCTCCCGTTTCCTGCGCTATGATCCTCAAGACCCTTCCTGGCCTGACCGGGATCGCTTCGTGCTCTCCGCTGGTCACGGATCCGCCCTTCTCTACGCCGCCCTTCACCTGTTCGGCTACCCCCTGAGCTTGGAGGAGCTCCGCCGTTTCCGTCAGCTGGGTTCCAAGACCCCCGGCCACCCAGAGCACGGGCTCACCCCCGGGGTGGAGTGCACCACCGGCCCCCTGGGGCAGGGCTTGGCCATGGCGGTGGGGATGGCCCTGGCCGAACGCCACCTGGCCTCCCGCTTCAACCAGCTCCAGTGTCCCATCATCAACCACCGCACCTACGTGCTGGCCTCGGACGGCGACCTGATGGAGGGGATCTCCCACGAAGCTGCTTCCCTGGCCGGTCACCTGCAGTTGGGCAAGTTGGTGGTGCTCTACGACGACAACCGCATGACCATTGAGGGTCCCACCTCCTTGGCCTTTTCCGAGGATGTGGAAGCCCGCTTCCGCGCCTACGGCTGGCTGACCCTGGCGGTGGAAGACGGCAACGACCTTACCGCCATTGCCCAGGCCCTCCTCCAAGCCACTTCCCAAGAGGAAAG
The DNA here is from genome assembly GCA_025060245.1 of Thermoanaerobaculum sp. GTDB lineage: Bacteria > Acidobacteriota > Thermoanaerobaculia > Thermoanaerobaculales > Thermoanaerobaculaceae > Thermoanaerobaculum. The sequence continues at coordinate 15,959 of JANXCP010000024.1, forward strand.
GCCGGTGCTGATCCGCGTGCGCACCCATATTGGCTTCGGAGCCCCGACCAAACAGGACTCCGCCGAAGTGCACGGTGCTCCCCTGGGGGCTGAAGAACACCGGGCCACGCGGGCGAACCTGGGTTGGCCCCACCCCGAGCTGTTCTTTGTGCCCGACCAGCTGCGCGCCCATTTCCACACCGCCGCCCAGGACCGTGCCCAAGCCCACCGGCACTGGCAAGCCCTTTGGCAGCAGTACCAACGAGAGCATCCCGCCTTGGCCGAGGAGCTGACCCGCCGGTGGAAGGGGGAACTACCTGTGGGGTGGGATCGCCTGGAGCTGTCCTTCTCCCCCGACAAGCCCATGGCCACCCGGGAGGCCTCCGGGCGCGTGCTCAACGCCCTGGCCGGGCGAATTCCGGAGCTGCTAGGGGGCTCGGCGGATCTGGCCCCCTCCAATAACACCCTGCTGCAGGGGGAAGAGGACGTGCGCCCGCACGCCTACAGCGGACGTAACCTGCGCTTCGGCGTACGCGAGCACGCCATGGCCGCCATGGCTAACGGCCTCGCCCTCCACGGCGGCGTACGCCCCTATGTGGCCACCTTTTTGGTGTTTTCCGATTACCTCCGCCCCGCCCTCCGGCTATCCGCCCTCCAGCAACTGCCGGTGGTCTACGTGTTCACCCACGATTCCATCGGCCTGGGGGAGGATGGACCCACCCACCAGCCGGTGGAGCACTTGCCAGCACTGCGAGCCATTCCCAACGTGCGCGTGTTCCGCCCTGCCGACGCCCACGAGGTGCTCGCCTGCTGGCAGAAAGCCTTGGCCCACCGCCAAGGACCCACGGCCCTTATCCTCAGCCGGCAGAAAATGCCGGTGCTGTCACCGCCCCCCGCCGGCGGGGTTGGCGCCGGGGCCTACGTGCGCGCAGAGGCTTCGGGTGGCGTCCCCCAGGTGGTGCTGTGGGCCAGTGGCTCCGAGGTCCACCTGGCCCTGGCCACCAAGAAGCTGCTGGAAGACCAGGGCATCCCCACACGGGTGGTTTCGGCTCCTTGCCTGGAGTTGTTCCGCCAGCAGCCGGAAGCCTACCAAAGGGCAGTGCGAGGACCTTCCTGGGCCCTTTCCGTGGCCATTGAAGCGGCCCGAGGGCAGGGATGGAAAGACTTTTTAGGACAAGAAGCCCTCCTGGTGTCCATGGAGGGTTTCGGTGCCTCGGGACCGGGGGAGGAGCTGTTCGGGCACTTTGGCTTTACCCCCGAGGCGGTGGCCAACCGTGTGTGGGCTGCCCTGCAACGGGACAAGCCCACCCCAGTGGCGGCACCCGGCTTCCAGTCGCCAGACCAAACGCAGGAGCTGTTGCTCCACCTGCAACGGGAGGCCTTGCCGCGGTTGGTGGCGCGGGACGCTGCCCTCTGGGGGCCTCAGCACCGAGCCGCAGTGGCGCAGCGTTTGGGCTGGCTGGACCTGCCGGCGCGCTCGCGCAAGGAGCTAGGGGGTTTGTCCCGACTGGTTCAGGGCTGGGCGGAGGCGGGGATCCAAACCCTGGTGCTGTTGGGCATGGGAGGCTCCAGCTTGGCTCCCCAGGTGCTGCGGGAAATGCTCGGCAACCCCGCGGGTCGGGAGCTGGTGGTGCTGGACACCACCGATCCCGTGCGCACGAAGACGGCTTTGGAGGGCCTGCAGCCCACCACCACCGCGGTGTTGGCCATCTCCAAATCCGGGACCACCGTGGAAACCAACAGCTTGCTGGAAATCCTTTGGCAGTGGTGGGCCGAGAAGCTTCCCCAACCCGGGGCACACTTTGCCGCCATCACGGAGCCTGGAACGCCCCTGGAAGCCACCGCCCGGCAGCGCAACTTTGCCGCTCTGGTGGTTCACCCGGTGGACGTGGGAGGCCGCTTTTCCGCGCTTTCTGCCGTGGGTTTGCTGCCCGCCCTGTGGTTAGGGTTGGACGGTGAGGCACTGCTGGCCCAGGGGGAACGGGGTCTGCAGGTGGAACCCAACCACCCAGCGGTGGAGCTGGCGGCTCAGCTGGCCGCCTGCGCCCGCGACGGGTGGGCTCGCCTGCTCCTCTGGCCCGACCAGCCCTGGCGACCCTTTGCCCTGTGGTTGGAGCAGCTCTTGGCTGAATCCACTGGCAAGGAGGGAAAGGGGGTGCTGCCCGTGGTGCCCCCGAGCCCCCAAGGCTTGGAAGAGCTCCCGGCGTGCCTGCACCTTGGCCTGGGTCACGTGTCCCTGCCCTTCCCAGGCCTGCTCCATCCCTTGCCGCCGGAACAGCTCGGGGAGGCCTTTGCCCTCTGGGAGCTGACCACGGCCTTCTTGGGCTTCCTCTTGGGGGTCAACCCCTTTGATGAGCCCAACGTAGCCGACGCCAAGGCCAGGGCGCGGGAGGCACTGCAAAGGGCGGTGGCGGCGCCCTCAGCCACCCCGGCGCCGGAGCTCGCCCTGCGCACCCACCTGGCCCAGGTAAGCCCCCTCCACGCGGTGGTGTTTTGCACGTACCTGCCGGAAACCCCGCCAGTGGCCGAGGCCATGGACCGCCTGGTGGCTTCCTGGCAGCAGGCCCTCCGGACCACCGTCACCTGGACCTTCGGCCCCCGTTACCTTCACTCCACGGGCCAACTCCACAAAGGCGGTCCCGCCTGGGTCATCCCGGTGGTCCTCACCGCCCCCAACCCGGTGGACCTTCCCATCCCCGGTCAGCCCCACACCCTGGGCCAACTGCGTTGGGCGCAAGCCCTGGGGGACGTGGCGGCGTTGCGGGCGGCAGGCAAAGCCGTGCTCCACCTGCACCTCCCTGCGGCCGATCCGGAATTGTTAGCCTCCCTGGTTCCTGTCTGAGCCGGTCCTGACCTCAGTCAAAACGGGCCAAGACCGGGGCGTGATCGGAGGGTTTGTCACCCTTGCGGGCGTTGCGGTCGATGGTGACCTCGCTGCAGCGTCGGGCCATGGGTGGGGTGGCCAGGATGTGGTCCAGCCGCATCCCCCAGCCGCGGTGAAAAGCCCCCTGGCGGTAATCCCACCAGGTGTACAAACCCGCCTCCGGGTGGTGCAGGCGCAGGCAGTCCACCAACCCCCACTGCAGGAGGTCAAAAAAGGCCTGCTTTTCTGGCTCGGAAAAGAGGATTTTCCCCCGCCAAAGTTCCGGATCCCACACGTCGCGGTCCTCAGGGGCCACGTTGAAGTCCCCACAGAGGATGAGCAAATCCTGGGGGGTAAACCGCTGGGCGAGGAACGCCCTGAGGTGCGCCATCCACTGTAACTTGAAGGCGTACTTCTCGGTTCCCACCTCTTGCCCGTTGGGCACGTAAAGGCAGGCCACCGTCACCCCCGCCACTTGAGCCGTCACGAGCCGCGCCTCGCCGCTGCGGTCCCCGGGGAGTCCCCGCTCCACCCGTTCCATGGGCAGCCGGCTGAGAATGGCCACCCCGTTGTAGGTCTTCTGCCCGAAGCTCGCCACCTGGTAGCCCAAACCCTCCACCTCGGCAAACGGGAACTCCTGGTCCACCACCTTCGTCTCCTGCAGGCACACCACATCCGGTTGCCGTTCCTCCAACCAGGCCAAGAGCCTGGGCAAACGGGCCCGAATGGAGTTCACGTTCCACGTGGCAACGCGCATAGACACCTCCTCAGGCCACCCCACCGGTGACCAACTCCACCACCTCTGACCCGTCGGGGTGGGCGGAAACCATCACTTCCACCGGCAAGAAGGCCCGCACCACCTCAATCACCGTGCGGGTGTGGAGGGAAAGGGGCAGGGTACGGAACCTCCCCCCGCCGGCCAGGGCCAGGGGCACCAGCAACTGATCCGCCAAGTGCTCCCCCACCGGCACAGAAGCGGCGAGAAACCGCCCCATGGCGTCACAGGCCCGTTGAGCCACCTGCTCAGCGGGGACACCCTTCGTGCCAAACCCCGTCACCACCTCGGCAAACTCCTCCCCCTCCACCATCAGCAGCAACGCGTTGCCCGGCCCTGGGCTTTCCACCTCCACCACCGCGCCCTCCTCCCACCCCAGCTCGCGACGCACCACCGCCAGCTCCCGCTCCCCCACCTTGCGGGGAAGCCGCGCCAGTAACGCAAGGGCTGAGCAACGCCGCACCTCTTTCCGCTGTTCGGCGACCACGGGCAGGAGCTTGTCTGCCGGCCTCACCTCCACTTGCACCCGACCGCCGCCAGCGGGGTAGAAACCGTAGGCCTCCAGCTTCCCCTCCACCGCCACACCCATCCTCCGCAAGAAGGGGAAAAGGACCAAGCTCAGGAACTCGTAAGGTGGCGCCTGAGGGTTGTGGGTGCCGCCGGAAAGCTTCAGGCGGCTGGCGTGGGAAGCCACAAGCAACGCCGGCAGCACCGCCTGCAGCACCAGGCCCACCGAGCCAGCGGTTCCCACCTCCCAGGAAAAATCCCCTCCGCGCAGGCGGCGCGGGCGAAAGGTCAAGGTGGTGGAGCCCAAGGCGGCCCCCTCCACCTCCGCCTCCCCCACCTCCGCCGCCGCCTGGACCGCCGTCAGGTGTTGCCGTCCCAAGCCGGGGCGGGGGCGGCGGGCACGGATCCGCTGGATGCGGAAGGGTTCACCGGTGGCCAGGGAAAGGGCCAAGGCGGTGCGCAGCACTTGCCCGCCCCCTTCCCCCAGGCTGCCGTCCACCAGGATCATGCCCTTTTCAGCATAGCGCAGACGCTGGCGCCGCAGGCCACGGCCGTAATGCCCCTTCGGGCCCAGGCCAGCGGAGCCAGCCTCTTCCCTTCGCTGGCTAGCGTGGCGGCAGCAGGAAAAACCCAGAGGCGGCCAGCTCGTAGAAAAGCCCATCAACGGGAGGTGTTTATGATGCCAATCTTGCTCATCCTGGCCGCCACCGCGTCCGCGCCCCAAGGCGCGTGGTACCAGGACACCTTTACCACCAAGGAGGGAGCGCTGCAGGTGGTCCTGGTGGGACATGGCAGCCTCATGTTCACCTGGAAAGGGGTGACCGTACACGTGGATCCCTGGAGCCGTGTGGGCAACTACGCCCAGCTGCCCAAGGCGGACCTCATCCTCATCACCCACGGCCATCGCGACCATTTGGACCCGGAAGCCATCAGCCTCATCCGCACCCCCGCCACGGAATTGGTGGTGTGCCGCTCCTGTGAGGGGAAGGTGGAGGGGGCCAAGGTGCTCGCCAACGGCCAGTCCCTCACCGCCAAGGGGGTGGGTATCACGGCTGTTCCCGCCTACAACCTGGTGCACCGGCGGGAAAACGGGCAGCCCTACCACGAAAAGGGGGACGGCAACGCCTACGTCCTCACCTTCGCTGACCTCAAGGTGCTGGTGGCGGGGGACACGGAAAATGTGCCGGAGCTCAAAGAGCTGAAGGGCATTCACTTGGCTTTTTTGCCCATGAACCTGCCCTACACCATGACCCCGGAAATGGTGGCGGACCTCGCCCGCGCCCTGCGCCCCAAGGTTTTGGTGCCGTACCACTTTGGCACCAGCGACCTGCAGCAACTGGTGAGCTTGCTAGCTGACCTGCCGGAGGTGGAGCTGCGCTTGCCCAGAAAGCCTTGAGAGAAAAGGTAGTGTCCTGGTCCTCCCCAGGTTCACCTGGAGACTGAAATTCTTCCTGGGATCTTCATGGCACCCTCGAGGGTGACCTGATTCGCGCTCAGCCGTTCACGGTGATCCCCAGCCCTTAGGAAGGCAGTCCCAGTGGGGCGAAGGTGGGGACGCCTTCCCCCCCTCAAGCCAGAGGAACTGCGGGGCGAGGGCACGGGCAAAGGGCACATCGTGGGTGGCGATCACCACCGCGCAAGGCAAGGTCGCCAGCAACGCCAGCACCCGCTCCTTGCTGGGCGGATCCAAGGAAGCGGAAATCTCGTCCAGAAGCAGCAGCCGGGGCCGGCGCAGCACCGCCCCCGCCAAAGCAACGAGGGTTTGCTCCCCCCGCGAGAGGGTGGCCACCAGCCGTTCGCCCATATTCCCCAAGCCGAGGGCCTGCAAGGTTTGCTCCGCCTCATACGCCAAGGGCACCGGCCGATGGTCTTGCGGAAGGCCAAAGAGCAGGTCCTCGGCCACGCCGGGAAGCAGCAGCTGGTCTTCTGGATTGGCAAACACCATGCTCAGGCAGCGGCGCACGCGACGAACCGAGGTGGGGGAAAGGCGCATGCCCTCAAGGGCCAGGTGACCGGTATGGGGCAAAAAACCGGCAATGGCCAAAAGCAGCGAGGTCTTGCCTGAGCCGTTGGCCCCCAGGATTGCCAGCCGCTCCCCTTCATTAAGGGAAAAGGTAAGTCGGCGGAGGATGGGTTGGCCTTGGGGGGTGAAAATGTCCACCTGGCAGAGGCTTACCACCGGTGGTCTCGCGGAAGGTGGCTCCTTCAAGGGAGCGAGGGAAGGCGGCGGGTCCATTCGCAGCTCCAAACCTTGGGCCAACCGGTGGCCCCGCCAGAAAAGCCGCAAGAGGAACGCCTGCCCGGCCCTTCCCCTAGCCCGCCACCCCCGCGGCCGGCCGCGCAGGGCCACCGCCTGCCCCATCTTGCGCACTTCGCGGCGCAGCAGCTCCACCTGATGCCAGAGATGGGCCAGCCACAGCCGCCACCCCCCGGGGCTTGCCAGCCCTCTTACGGCCTGCTGCCAAAGGGTGGAGCAGACCGCCACCAGCAACGCGGCCGAGCCCGCTCCCCGCAACGCCCAACCCGCAAGAATTTCCCCCGCCGGAGCTGCGATGGCCCCCCCGCCCAGTTGGTGCAGCAGCATCACCACCCCGCTGGCCAAAAGGCTCATCCAGGCAGCGCCCAGGGCCAGGACCAGCTGCTGCCGCCACAGGAGCAGCCCACCCAGCACCGCCGCCACACCCACCAGCACCCCCCAGCCCACAGGCGGGACAACCCACACCACCGCCAGGGCAGCCACCGTACCCAAGAGCTTCCAACCCCGGTTACCCGTGCCGCCCTCCATCCCCCTCCTTCACCGCCGAGATCCGGTAGGATTGCCCTTCCTCCACCTCCACCACGGAAAAACCGTGCGCTTGAAGACGCGAAGCCAGTTGGCTTGCCGGCTCCAGTTGATCAAGGGCAATGGGCTTTCCCGCTTGACGGTGCACGCGGTTGACCTGGCGGCGGGAGGCCAAATGCCACAGGTGCAACCAACCGTTAGGCTTGAGCACGCGGACCAGCTCGCGCAGGACCCGGGATTTCTGCCGCAGGTGGGGCCATACCGCCAAGAGGATCGCCCGGTCCACGGAGCTAGGGGGCAAGGGGAGCGCCTGGGCCCGGGCCCCCACCCAGAGGATACCGGTGGCCTCACGGCGGCCGCGCCAGAGCATGGGCAGAGCGTAGTCCACCGCCACCACCCGCCCCTCGTTTCCCACCGCCGCTGCCAACAGGCGCGCCAGCACCCCGGTACCGCAGCCTAGATCCAGCACCACCTCCCCCGGGCGCACCTTCCAGCGCCGGAGCCCTTCCTGCAACTGCTGGTACTGCTGGCCATCGCAGTTTGTCTCCCACTGCCAGGCTTTGGCCTCAAAAAAGGCCCGACGCGCGTCATCCCTAGGGCTCCGGAACATGAGCCTCCCTCACCCGGGTAAAGCCCAAACGCCGCGCTAACCCCAGCACCGGCGGCAGGACCAGCAACATGAGCACCACCCCCGGCAGGCCGGCCACCAACACCGCCGCACCGGCAAGGTGATTCGGCAACTGCCACCACCGGCCGAAAAGCTCCCACAGCACAAAGGCCACCCCCCGCCCCACCGCCAAACCCACCGCCAATACGGCCCACGGGGGCCAACGGGGGAGGCGCGCCGTAAGCAGGTGCATGCTCAACACCGCCACCCCCAACTCGCCCGCCATGGCCGGGGCCACCGGTGGCCAAAGGGGAGGCATCCCGGAAAGGACCGAGGAAAGCAAGGGCATCCCCAAGGCCAGCGCCAGGCTGGTGAACCAGCGCACGAAGAAAGGCAAGCACAGCAACGGCCAGTACATGGGGAGGAAATGAGCCCCGGCCCCCAGGGCGTGGAAAAGCAAAGGAAACACGAAAGCCGCCGCCCCCAAGAGGCCACCGTAGGCCAGGTCGCGGGCAGAAGACCCGGTGGACACCCACGCCCCCTAAAACCGCGCCGAAATGCCGCCCATCCACTGTCGCGAGGGCCCGGGATAGTTGGGCTGGTAGTAGAACCTTTCGCCGGTTACGTTCTCACCGCTGAGGAACAGTTCCCAGGACCTGCCCGCGGAGGAATAGAGGCGCAACGCCACCATGCCGTTGAGGGTGGTGAAGGCCGGCACCCAGGGACCGCTGCTGCTGTAGCGCGGGTTCAAGACCATCCGCCGCGCCATGCGCAAGCCGTCAGCGCTGAAGCGCAGCCAGTCGGTGGGGGTCCAGGTCACACCCAGCGCCCCCGACCACTTGGGGGCGTTGGGCACCGTTTCAGGTTCGGGGTCCATGATGCTGTACGCGCCGGTGAGCGCCCATTGAGGTAGAGGTTGCCACTGAAGGAAGAGCTCCCCCCCTCGCACCCGGTAACTGCCCACATTGACAAAGATGGGTGGCGGGGGTATAGCCCGAAACCGCAAGGCATGGCTGACCTTCTCATCAAACAGGGACAGGGTCAGGGAGAAGGCGTCCCGCCGCCACTGGTACCCTCCCTCCCAGTGCTCCATGCGCTCCGGTTCTAACTCTTCAAAGCTTCTGGGCTGGTTCCAACGGCGGAAGAAGACGGCAGTGTACAGGCCCGGCAGGTTAAAGCCACGGCTGGCCCGCAGGTACAGCCGGCTTGCGCCAAAGCTCACCACCACCCCCGCCTGCCCTCCCCATTCGCCGCCAAACTGGCGGGAATCCAAAAGCCGCAGACCCGCCGAGGGCTCCACTTGAACCTTTTCCCCCCAGCGGGTCCCCACCAGGACGTAAGCCGAGGTATTGGTGAGCAGCGTTCGCGAAAAAGTAAAGGTGTTGGTAGGCCGCCGCTCCTGGGTGGCTCCGCCGTATTGGTCGTAGTCCACGCCAAAGGCCACCGAAAGCCCCTGCGGGCCCCGCCACCGCTCCTGCCACCGAACTCCCCGGGAGACAAAGTCCGTGAAGGTGACAAAGGCCTGCCGGCGAGACCCATCCCACTGCCGCCAGTGGATGTCCCCGTTTTGCAAGTACACTTTGAGTGAACCCTCCAGCGGCCCGTGGCTGTGCTCCAAGGTGGCCACGCCGAAAGTGTCTTTCACCAAAAAGCGCGGGACCACGCCGCGGGGGGGACCACCCACCGGCCCAGGATCTTCGGCCCAACCCTCGGACACATCCGCCAACAGGCGCAGCTGCCAGGAGGTACCCAGGCTCTGTTTAAGGTGCAGGAAGGCGTGATCCACTTCGCCAGCAGCGTTGTTCCGGTGGCCTTCGCTGCGCCGCCGTTCCGCCTGCACGAAGTAACTGAGACCCGCCACGCGGCCCCCGTGCTCCACCAAACCCACGCCAGTGGACCATCTCCCCGCAGCTCCCACGAACCTGGTTTGTCCCTGCCCGGCCGTGGCTTCCTTAGGCTTAAGGTTCACCGCAGCAAAGGCCATGTTGCCCAAAAGCACCGGCTCGGGGTTTCTGTGCACCTCCAGCTGCTGGGCCATGGAAGGGTTGACGAGGTCCAGCAGGGGGTGGGTCCATACCCCCACGAAGCGGGGGATTCCGTCCATGAGCACCGAAAGCTCCGCCCCCGGCCGGGAGCTGCCTTGGCCACGAATAAAAATGGCTCCACCATCAGCCCCCCCGTAGGACCCCACCACGTTGTACCGCGCCATCACCACCGCCGGGACCTTGCGCAGGGCGGAACCCAA
>JANXCP010000025.1 GCA_025060245.1 Thermoanaerobaculum sp.
CCCATTTCTTGCTCCAGCACGTAACGCAGGGTGGGGTCCTGAGGGGCGGGTGTGGGCGGTCCTGCCGAGGCGGCCCGCGCCGTTTCCCGCTCCAAGCGGGCTTGGCGAACCTTTTGCAGGCGCGCGGCGGCATCGCGGAAGCCGTAGTGGACGTTCACCACTTTGCGCCACGCCTCCTCCGCACCCCGCAGATCGCCCAGTTCCTCCAAGAGTTCCCCCTGTTTGTACAGGACCGGTAGCAAGTCGGGGTTGGCAGGGAGGCCTGCCGTAGCCCGCTGCAGGGCTGAGACAGCCTCTTCCTTTGCCCCCTTGGCCTGGAGGAACGCCGCCACATCCAGTAACGGCTCGGCCAGGGATGGGTATACCCCGCCATAGCGGGACAGGAGCTCCCAGGCCCCTTGCAGGTCACCGGCACGGTGGAGCACCAAAAAAGCCTCCTCAATGTGACCCAAGAGGGCGAGAATTCGCGCCTGTTCCCCCACCAACCCCACTTGCCCGTACACCTCCACCGCCCGTTGCAGCTCGCCTGCCCGCTCAAAGCAGCGAGCCGCGCTCTTCAGCTCGCCGGCCCTTTCCCAGGCTGAGCCGGCAGCTTCCCATTCTTCCAGCTCCTCAAAGAGCCTGGCCCCTTCCGAGGGATCCAGGTGGCGGGTTGCCAGTTCCGCCGCCTCCCGTTTCAGACCGGCCAGCAGCAACCGGTCAAAGGCCTCGCGAAACTTGCCCAGGTTCAACAGCACCTGCGCCGCCTCTTGGTGCAGACCGGCGGAGGTGAGCTCATCCACCGCTTGGTCCAGCAGGCCGCCGGCGGTCAAAGCGCGCGCTTTGAGCTTGGCCGCCTTTTCCGTTTCCCCCGCCAAACGCCAGGCCTGCGCTGCGCGCGCCACATCCCCTGCCCGCTCAAAGGCCACCGCCGCCTCTCCCGGTTGGCCAGCCGCCAGCAGCAGCTCCCCTGCCTCCAGGTGGCGGCCAAAGTAACCGGCCACCTGGGCTGCCAGGTGCAGCTGTTGGGCCTTCCGACAGGTCTCCAGGGCCACCTCGGCCATTTCCGGCCGCAGACGCCTGTGCTCCAGAGCGATTTGGCAGGCGGCCAAGGCGCGTTTCAGGTCACCGGCGCGGAGGAACGGCTCAATCGCCTCTTCTGGTTGGCCTTTTTGCACCACCTCCTGGCCCAGGCGCAGCCACAGGGTTTGCGCTTTGGCCTCGTTGCCCAGGCGGTGGAACAGCTGTGCCGCGGCGGCCAGGCTGGCACCTCCTTGCCGTTCGTAATAGGTTGCCGCTTTGGCCAGGTGTCCCAGGTTTCGTGCCACATCCCCCGCCCGCTGCCAGGCACGGGCTTTGATGAAGAGACGCAACGCCCGCCGCGGCTTGCCCGCTTGCAGGAAAAATTCGCCAGCGGCTTGAAAATCGCCGCGGCGGATGGCGCGCAGGGCCAAGTCCTTCGGCGAACCCGGACGCGGGGAAAAGAGCCCAAAGGCGGCGAGGATCAGCAGCACCGCCAGCAAGTGGCCGGGCACTTGGATCCAAGGGGATTCGGGGGCCACCAGGATTGGAACCTCTGGCACGTGCAGCAGCGGCAACCACCAAAAGCCGTGCAGCCATGCCAGCAGGGCAATGCCCAACACCCCCGCCAGATGACGACGACCCGACACGAACAGTACCACCACCGGGAGCACGTGCACCAAGCCATTGTAACGGTTGGGAAGCAGGAGCGGGTGAAGCGGCGCAGGAGACGTTGTGCCCAAGCCATGTTGCGCTGCGGTTTTCTCTGCATGGTCCCCTGCTGGACTGGCGCTGGCGGTTTTTGGCCGGGGTTGGCAGTCGGAAGGGACCTTCAGCGGGTGCGGCGGTGGTATGGGTGGGTGTGGCCCTTGAAAGTTGACAAAAAAACGCTCATATTTTGTTTCGGCCGGAGGGCCACAGGAAGGGGAGCTCATGAAGGACCTGTACGCGGTCTTGGGCGTGAGGCGCGACGCCTCGCAGGAGGAAATCAAGAAAGCCTACCGCAAGCTGGCGCGCAAGTACCATCCCGACGTGAACCCGGGAAACCCCGAGGCGGAGCGCAAATTTAAGGAGATCCAGGAGGCTTACCAAGTGCTCTCTGACCCGCAGAAGCGGGCGCAGTATGACCGGTTCGGCACGGTGGATGAGGCGGAAATGGCGGCGCGGGCGGCGGCCCAAGCGCGCGCGGCCGCCGGGGGTCCATTTGCCGGTTTTCGCGTCCATTTTGGAGGTTTTGAGGACCTGGGCAACCTCTTCAGTGACCTCTTTGGCCGGGTTAGGGCTCAGGCACAGCCGGCACCCGAACCGGCGGAGGCCCAGGCGGAGCTTACCCTGGAGCAAGCGGTGAGGGGCGCGGCGGTAGTGGTGCCGGTGCGACGGGAAGTGGGGTGTGGAGAGTGTGGGGGGAGCGGGCTGGTGCGGGGTGCCGTATGTTTTCGCTGTCGCGGCAGCGGCATCCTGGTCCACACCGACCGCGTGCGGGTCCGGATCCCCCCGGGCATCGGCGATGGGGATCGGGTGCGCACCCGTACCCCCGACGGCAGGGAAGTGAGCGTCCTGGTGAAGGTGCGACCGCACCCGTACTTTGAGCGCAAAGGCGATGACATTTACACCGTGGTGCCGGTGACCTTTCCCGAGGCGTACCTGGGGGCAGAGGTGGAAATTGGCACGATCCACGGGCCGGTGCGCACCCGCATCCCGCCCTTGACCTCCTCCGGTCAGCGGTTTCGCCTGCGCGGCAAGGGTGTGCGCAACGTGCGCACTGGGGTGTTTGGCGACCACTACTACACCGTGCAGGTGGTGGTGCCAAAGGTGGTCTCGCCAGCGGGAAGGGAGTTGGCGCAGAGGGTGGCGGAGCTTTACGGCGAAAATCCCCGGGCAGGGCTCCCGCTGCGGTTGGAGGAGCGGGGGGGTAGCTCGTGACCGGCTCGCGGGTGGCGCAAATCTGGCAGCACCGTAAGTTGATTTGGATCATGGCCAAGCGGGCGGTGAAAGCCCGCTACGCTGGCTCGCTGCTGGGTCTGGCCTGGGCCATCCTGGAGCCGCTGCTGCAGTTCGGCCTGTACCTGGTGGTCTTTGGCGTGTTCTTAGGTTTGCGGGGGCTAGCTGGGGGAGGGGCAGCTTTTGCCCTGTGGCTTCTGGCCGGCCTGGTGCCGTTCTTGCTGCTGCAGGAAGGCTGGGTGAGGGCGGCGGGGGTGTTCCGTGCCCACGCCGGCCTGGTGAAGCACGTGCCGGTTCCTCTAGGGGTCTTGTTGGCCGCCGAGCTGGTGGCCGTTTTGGCACGGCACGCCGTCATGTTGGCTTTGTTGGTGGTGGTGGCGGCCGCGGGGGGTTATGGGAGCCTTTCGGGGTTGGCGCCCTTGGCGTTTGGGTTGGTCACCAGCCTGTTGCTGTTGGTGGGTGGCGGGTTGTTCCTGGCGGTGGCCGGTACTTACCTTCCCGATACTGCACCGGTCACCGCCACCGCCATGGGCCTGGCCCTCTACCTCACCCCCATCCTTTACCCCGCCCAAGTGGTACCGGAAGCCCTGCGGCGCTGGTTTTGGCTGAACCCGCTGTTTGGCGTGGTGGAGAGCTTTCGCGGCCTTTTGGGATCCGCACCTCTGGGTTGGGCGGCGCTGGCCTCAGCTGGCTGGGGGCTCTTGATCCTAGCTGGAGGGTGGTCTTTGTTCACCCGCCGGGAAAACCAGCTGCGGGACCTGGTCTAAGGCCTGCCGTTGAGGCAAATCCACAAAAAGGGCGGCTAGCGCGCCAGGTTTTCCACCAAGGCAATAGCTCGGTCCAAGGTGAGGCCGTTTTCCAACTTTAACAGCCGCTTGGCGGACCAACCCTGCTCCGTGGCCACGGTGTATTCCACCCCTTCGGGAAGCACACGGTAGAGCACCGGCTGAAGGTCTGCACCCAGAACCGCCCGTGTCCCCTCGGCGGAGAGCTCCCTGGTTACCGGCAAAACCTTGCGCACGCCAAAGATGGGCGTGTGCCGCCGCCGCTGCGCCGTCACCCCAAGCCCACCTTCTGCCTTCCCCGGCCCTTGCTCGGGCGGCTCCAGCTGCAAGCTAATCTCAAATACGTACAGGAAACAGTGGTTTGGACTGGCCGCCAGAAGGCGAGAGGCGGGACCGGGGGGCTCGCTGGCAAATAGCGGCCGCTCCACCGTATCAGCCGGAAGAGGCTGCGGGCAATTCATGCCCAAGCCTGGAGAGGTCGGGAGATCGTAGACCTGAAGGCCCTCGTCGCTGGTAGAGCGTTTCAGGTCTAAAGCTGCGAAGCGAAGGCGCTGCGAAGCGCCTCGTCCTTCCCACCACACCAGGAAGGCGAAGGAGTCACAAACCCGTTCCGACTCGGAGGCCTCTTGGGAGGGTTCCAGGGCGGTGGAAGCCCGGGCAATGCGGAGCACTGGGTTACGAGGATTCGCGTTGATCTCCTCATTGAGGTAAGCCACCCTTTCCCACGATTCGCCGTTCCACACTGCCAGCATGACGCTGGAGAGGGTGGCAGCCCAGTTTCGCTGCCATGCCACCACCACCTTGCCCGTGAGATCATCCACCGCCAATTGGAGATGGGAGTCTGACACGCCGTTGCCGCCTAAGGGAAAGGGGACGACTGTGCGCACCACAACCTCGCCCTCCCGCAACCCCTCCAAGAGCAGACCGTAAGGAGTGGAAGAAACTTGCCAGAGGACGCCTTGCCGATCGAGGGTGAGGGAGGTGTTCGCCCATACGATTGGGTTGGCTAGCAGGCAAAGGGCAGCAAATGCGGATACCTTTCTCATAGATGCCTCACGCTTTCAGATTGATGACCTCGCGCACGTTGAAAGCGCGAAAGAAAGCCTGCATACCTCGCAGGTCCGGGTAATGCTCTGCCAGCTGGTTAAGATAATGGTTGGCCAGCACCTCGTGATGCTCGTCAAAGGCAGCATCGGCTAACAGCATGAGCACGTTGCGTTCCACGTCGCGGTAACCGTACTCGCGAGCCAGCGCTAAGGCCTTGAGCCCAAACTGCTCGGCAATGGCGAAATTTCCCCGGGAAAGGTAGCCGTAACAGATGTCTTGGTACACCTCCGGAAGGTACTGACGCGTCCCCAATCTTTCCACCGTGGCCGCGGCATCCTCACACAGGGCCAACCCCGCTTCCCATTGCCCTAAACACATCAGACAGTACCCCAGGTTGTCCCTAACAATCGCCACCCCCAACGGATCAGCCCCCACTTGCTCCGCCAGTGCCAATGCCGTGGTGAAGCTTTCCGCTGCCTCACTGAACCGTGACTGCCGCAACGCCAGAACTCCGTGTTGGTTAGCCGAGTGAAAGCGCGTCCGCTCGTCTCCACAAACCTCAGCCAGCTCGCACGCCCGGCGGGCATAGGCCAGAGCTCGCTGCAAATTTCCTTCTGCCTCGTAAACCTGGGCGGTGTAGTACGCAGCCATCCAGGAGGTAAACGGGTCGCGGGAGCGCATGAGAACCTGCTTCAGCTCCCCCACCGAGCCGTCTAACCGATCCAACTCCAAGAGCACCACACAGCGGTTGCAGAAGGCACGATCTGCCAGATCCCGATCCCCACTCTTCAATGCTTCCTCTTCGGCCGCTTGAAAGAGACGGAGGGACCGGTGGAGATTGCCGCGGTTAAAAGCCTTTTGTCCCAAAGCCGTGAGGCGCAAATATCGTTCTGTGGTGGCCATCACTGCCCCTCCCGAGCAAGCTTGAACGCCACAAACTCCAGCACTTCCCCTTTGGCCTCGGGCGATAGCTTGCGAAAAGATTCTAACAAAGCTCTTTCTTCTTTTGTCAACGGTCCCTGTCGCAGGTCGCCAAAAAACTCGCTAAAGCTCATCTCAAAAACCCGGAGGATGCGAAACAGCACGTCCAACGGCACCCGGTACTCGCCTTTTTCAATGCGTGACAGATCGGATTGGGAGATGCCAATCTGACGCGCAAGCTCCACCTGGGTCACGCGCCGCCTCTGCCGCTCCAGGCGGATAAGCTCCCCTACTCGCGCCGCCTCTTGGCGCCCAAGGGTCTTGCTTTTCGGTGCGTCCGCGCCCCAGCTCACTCCACCAATGTGGCGCAGGAGCACGGCCCTGTCAACCCTCCGGTGTATCATGGCATGCCCTTTGCGAGGGAGGACGTGTCGCAGGGGTTTGTTGGGCACTGCGGAAAGGAGGGTGTACTCGTGATGAAGAAAGGGCAGCGTGCCAGGACCGTTTTCAATCCCACAGTGGCCGTGACGCTGTTGGTGCTTGTCGGCCTTACGGCGCCTTCCCTGAGCGCTGCGCCGCAGGCACAAGTGGGGGGCAAGCCGGTGGGCCAGGGTGGGCAGGGAGCGCAGCAAAAACTTTTTGAAAAGCTCCCCAACACCTTGGGTCGTGACCTCTTGCCCTGGGAGGAGACCTACCGCGTGCACAAGTCGGTGGTGACCTTCGTGGGGGAGCGACGGGTCAAGGTAGGCGCGTTCGGTGGGCCCACCATGAACGTAATAGGGGAAGAAGGGGAGTTCCTGATCATCCGCATGGCTCCGCCGGAGGATCCCAGTTCGCCCTATCACAAAGCGTGGTTGTACCACTCAGTGCGCGAAATCCAACTGCAAATGCAAGCGGACCTCTTGGCCACCCGTTACTTTATTGCCGACCGGCCCCCCGTCTCGTTGCCATTTATTGGCCGGCTTCAGCCGCAGTCCTGGAGTGAAGGGCTGCCCACGGCCGGTGAATGGCAGCTCTCGGGGGACGTGGCCGATTTCAACGGAGATGGAGTGCTGGATCTCGTGCTTCCACCGCCCCGTGGCGGCAAGCCGAATCCCACCATCTACATAAACCTTGGAGGTGGGAAATGGGGGGCGTGGGGCGAGCAGCAGTACCCCAAGGATCTTCCCTTTGATTACGGTTCAGTTCGGGCAGCGGATTTTAACGGCGACGGTAATTTGGATTTGGCCCTGGCCTGTCACTTTAAAGGCTTTTACGTCATTTACGGTGACGGCCATGGGAAGTTCCTGCGTTGGGAGCAGCTTCCCACGGCGGTGGGGGGCGTCACATCCAAGACCCTCACGGTGGCGGATTTTAATGGCGACGGGCGCCTGGATATTGCCAGCGTGGCAGAAATTGACTTGAGCCTGGCGCTGTCGCAGAGGTTTTCCAAGGGTCTCGGCATTGTGATCTTGAACACCCGCGAGGGGTGGCGGGCGGTGGAAGGTGGGTTTCCCGAGCGCTTTATGGGTGACGATGTAGCCGCGGCGGACCTGGACCGGGATGGATTCAGCGATCTGATCTTTGGCAGTCTCAGCCAAGGCCAGGACCGGATCTTTTTCCTAAATCGCGACCAAGGGCGGCGATGGGAGGCGTTCGGTCTTGACCAGGTGCCCTACAACAGCTTTGTCAGCAGCGTGGCGGTGGGGCCACTCCGTCGTGGCGCGAAAGACCAAGTGGCGGTGCTTTGCTTTGAGCAGGTCAACCCGCTGGTGGCCGAAGACCCCACCGTGGGTTGCGCCCTGTACCGGTTCTGGGAAGGTGGAAAGTTTCTTCATAAGCCCAAGGTAGAGCTGTTGTTTAGCGAAAAGGAGTCGTTCCGCCGTCTGCAGGCGGCAACCTTTGGCGACGTGAACGGCGACGGGCTCAGCGACCTTATCGTGGGTGACTCCAACGGCCAGGTGAGTGTGCTGCTTCAGTTGCGGGGCGAGCGTTTTTTTGAGAACCGGCCGGCGGTCACCGTAGGGGGAAAAGTGGTCAGCCTCCGAGCCGTGGACTTAAACGGGGATGGCAAGGACGAGGTAGTGGTCATGGGCGTGCCCACAGTGCCTGGTTTGGGTGGGGGTGTTTGGGTGTTTTCCTTTGCACCCCTCGAGGCGGGGCAAAGGGGGTAGGGCTGCGGAGAAAGCCTTGCTGCCCGCGAGGGGCGGGCTTGTTTTTTTCCTTCCCGCCTGAGCGCGCCGTGACCCCTTGACAAGCTCGGAGCGGGGTGCCTATACTATGCTTGCGGAGCATAAGAAGCATGCTCAAGACGAAAGGGGAGGTGATGCCGAAGGGAGTTGCAGGGAGGTTGGAGTTGCCGAAATCGTTTCTCATCCAGCAAATCATCTCAAAGGAAAGGAGGAGTGAAGCATGAAGAAGACCTTAGCGGTTCTATTGGCGGCAGGGTTGGGGCTGGGTGTGGCCTACGCCAACTTCTGCGCCAAGGACATCGTGCCGGCGGCGACCCTCTTGGTGCCGTACGCGGTGGTGGATGCGTCCCCCACCACGGGGGACCCGAACCCTGCGGGGTACACCACATTGCTGACGGTGACCAACGTGTCGGCGGCTCGGCAGATCATCCACGTCACCGTGTGGAACATGATGTCCGACGCGGTGGTGGACTTCTCGCAGATTCTCTCCGGCTACGACGTGTGGACCATCAACTTCCGTGACCTGATCAACGCCGACTTCAATCTCTTTGATACCTATGTTCAGAAGTCGGCCACCTACCCCCAGGGTTATCTCTTCCAAGTGGCCGGAAGCACCGGCTTTTTCCCGGGGAACACCGGCGTAAGCCCCACCTCGATTGATCCTTGGGGGCCCACGGTGAACCGCACCCAGAGCACCGATCCTGACTGGCCTGACCTGCCGGCGGCGCAGGACATTGGGAACGGCGAGTACTCCCCAGCTAGCGATCCTGCCGGCTCCTGCCCGCCGCACTTTCCCAAGCTCACCGGCGGTTTGAAGGATTACTACCGGGATGTGGTGATCCGGCAAACCCTGCGGAATGTGGTGCGGCTGCCGCAGCTTGCCGATGCGACTTTGGCTTGCCGCAGCACCTTGGCGGTGAGCGACGCGGGCAGCTGGTTGGCCACCTTCTCCAGCCTGCCGTACCAGTTCTACGTGACGGTGGACGTGGTGGGCGCCTGCACCACCTACTTCCCCAACCAGAACGCCTACTGGACCACGTTGGTGGGTGGTGTTCCGGGCTTTGCGCGCAACTTCAACGTGCTGATGGGCTACGTGTACTACGTGAACCAGACGGCCAACTTCTCCGAGGCCCTGCCCGCGGTGCACCTGGAGCGGGATGCTGACTGGGCAGCCCCGGCCTTCTGGGGCTTCTACGATCAATACGCCACCGCTCATGGGCGCCAGGATGGCACCGAGCCCTTGGGCAGCGCCTACGCCGTGCCCTACTACAACGCCGGTGGCATCACCAGCGAGCTCATCGTGTGGAAGGATTTCCATGAGTTCGTGGACACCAACGCTGATGGCGTCTACGATGCGATTGACGCTTGCCGTCGGTACACCCTCTACGCCTGGGACGAGGACGAGCAGTACCGCACCCAGCAGCAGCAGGGTGGGATCTCGCCGCCACCTACGGCACCTGGCCAGATCAACGCGCTGCCCTTTGAGACCCAGAGGGTTCCAGTGACCGCCACCAACTTCCCCGCCATCTGGGGCGGAAGGAACGGTTGGTTGATGCTCCTGTTTGACTCGGTCAACGTGGTTGATCCGTTGCAGACTCGCGACACCCAGGCGTACGTGGCCCTCAAGATCAACTTTGGTACCTACTCGGCGGCCATTGAGGGTGCGCTGCTGGCCAACACCCACTGCTTCGGCCGGCAGAACGTTCCTGGGCAGCCGGAGCGTAACCTCAACGCCTACTCGGCGGCCACAGCCAACGGCGCTTTGGTGGGCTTCCCGTTGCCCACGCCTTAGACCTCGTTCGTGCTCGCACGGGGGGGCGGCTTCGGCCGCCCCTTTTTTTGTAAGCCAAATCACCCGAGGGGCTTGCACGAAGTCCTATTTCTGCCGTAAACTTCGCTCTTGGAGGTACTATGAAGAAGAAGTTGTTCTTGGTCTCGTTCGCGCTTTTGCTCCTTGTTCCCGCGCCCAGCCACGCCTTGGACAACTGCTACTCCCTCCAGCGCTTCATGGACCAGTGCAACGGGCAAGGCTTTTACCCCGGAAGGTATGTCTTCGTGCACAAGGTGGGTTCAGCCACCTACCTTTACGTGGTGCGCAACTTTGACATCGCCGTCTATTCGCTGCAAAACCCAGCCAGCCCGGCCCTCCGCAGCGCCCTCATCATGCCCTTCCCCGCCGCTTGTGGACTTCCATTTGGTTGCGGCGATACCCATTTTCAGTTCACTGGGACCATCAAGCGTCTCAGTGTTGCGCCCACCAAGGGGTACGCCTTCGTGCCCCTTTCAAATATGGGGTGGGATATGCTGGAGGCGACTCCCACCTCGGTGCGGTTTATAGGCACGGGCTATCGTGGTTTTAGCGAGACCTACAAGTACACCACCGGTGTGCTTTTTGAGCACAACAACCGCCTGTACTTGGTGGGGCAACGCTTGGACCCTACCTCCGTGGCGACCAACGACGTGAGCGTGCGGATTTACGACCTCGGGGTAACACCCCCCGCAGAACTTTACACCTCGCTCAGCCAAGGCCCGGTGTTGAATCTCGGCCCTCTCACCTCCGCCCCTATGGGCACGTTCACCCTGCACCTGGTGCAGGCCGGGGGGAGGCGGTACATTTTCGCCCAGGCAGTGGCCACGGGGTTGATGAAAGCGGCCGCGGTGGACGTGACGAACCCCGCCAGCCCGCAGGCGGCGGGAAGCTGGGAGTTGGCCAACTTTCCGGTGCTCTTCCGTGGGCCCATCGCCGCTGATCCCTCGCGCCCGTTCCTTTGGGTAACCGACAGCTACCAGGGGTCGCGCAAACCGACGCTCTACCGCATACCCTTGCTTGCCGCGCCCGGCAGTCTTCAGCTGGGCACCCCGCAGGAAATCATCTTGGACCAACGGACGGGCGTAGGCCCCAGCGCCCTGAGCGTCGGCGAAGAGTTGCTGGCAGTGGCCTACGCTGGGTCTGCTTGGCCGTGGCACATTGTTTTCTTCCGCGTGGCACCTGATGGCTCGCTGACGCGGCTGCCCGACCAACCGGGGATTACGGATTTGGATAGCCCCGACCAGTGCCCCCGTGACTTCAACGACTTCGCCTTTTTCGCCTCCGGGCCCACCCGCTACATCTACCGCGCGGCAAGTGCCGACGTTTCGGTGATTACGGTGGCGCCTTCCTGCCTTCTGACCGATCCCACGGCGGTCCTAGGCGTGGAAAACACTCGGATCTCGGAAGCCGACGCGGCTTCCTGCGGCACCGCCGATGCGGATGGTTTTCCGGGCGACGCCTTCCGCTTCTTGGACAACTCGGGGGGCAACATTACCTATCGCACCCTCACCGTGTGCCCCAACGCCGCCGGATGTGCCAACCCCGTCTTCCAGGCCGCGTGGACAGCCAGCCAGGGCTGGCAACCAGCATTGACCTGGACCACCGGCAACACCCAGACCGGGGTTTTCGTGGCCACCCTAACCGTGGGCAACGACAGCAACCAAAACAGTACGGTTTCCAAGACGATTCGCCTTTGCGCGAACCCCAAAGCTGCCTTTATTCCGCAAAGCGGTTCGTTCCTGCAGGGGAGCAACGTCAACCTGCAGAGTACCGGGACCTCGGGCAACCCCACCGGCTACACCTACTACGTGTGGGCCCCTAACTCCCCGACCCCCAGCCCGTACCCGGCACCCGCGGGAACCTTATCCCTGCCGCTTGCAAACTGCGGCAACTACCAGGTGGCATTGGTGGCACATTACGCCCACAGCCGTCCCGAGGGGGATGACTGCTCGGCCGCGTGGTACGCCGATAGCAATGGCACCTATGACAGCTGCACCAGCCCCGTCACCTTCACGGCGGCTGCTGCCTCCGTCAATTTCGCCATCAAGCAAAACGGGCAAGCGAGCTCTTCCCTATTGGTGAGCCTGCCAACCACTCTTGAGTTCACGGGCACCGTGTCCCCGTCGTACCAGGTGAGCTACTCCTGGAGCTCGGTGCCGGCCCTGTCCTCGTTGGCCTCCTGCACGAATCCCACCTGTGTCATCCCGGCCAACACCCTGACCGCAGGGCAGCAGTACGCCTTCCGGCTTGCCCTCAACCTTACCCCCGACCCCGGTTCTTGCGCACCGCCAGCTGTGGAAAAGACAGCCACGGCCACCACCGCCAATGCAACCTTCGTCATTCAAAATACCGCTGGCCAAGTGATCACCGAAGCGGCGGTGGGGCAAACCGTGAAGTTGAAGGTCACCAGCCGATCCGCCGGTGTGGAGCCCCATGAGTTGTCGTTCCGCTTCCTAGGAAGCGTCACGTGCAATGGTGAGTCGGAACGGACGCTGTGCTCATTCGGGCGATGCCCGTCGGATGAGGCGATTCTCGTGAATTTTCAAACCCAAGCGGACATTGAGATCCAGTTGGTGCGGCAGAACGTGGTATTGGATGCGAAGCCCCTCCGCTTGACCTCAGGCAGTTGTCCGCAGAGCTGCGACTACACCTTGTCTCCCACTTCCCACGTGGTTCCCGCCAGTGGCGGTAGCTTTACCTTTGCCGTGAATACCTCCGCTAACTGCCCGTGGACCGCGACGACGGGTGCTTCGTGGATTACCCTTACCACGGCCAGCGGCAGCGGGCCGGGTACGGTGGCGTACACGGCGGGGGCCAACAGTGGGGCGCAGCGGACGGGTACCATTTCCGTCCAGAGTCAAGTGTTCACCGTGACCCAGCAGGGTTCTGGCGGTGGTGGTGGGGGTGGTGGAGGTGGGGGTGGGTCCCCACTGACCATTTCGGTGGTTCCTGCGAATCCCCAGGTGAACCAGGTGGTGTACTTCACGCTGACGGGTCCACCCCCCACTGGCACTGGGAGTATTACCTTGAATACGGGGGAAGGGAGCAAAACGGTCAGCTACCCGTGTCCGATGAACCAATGCGGGGCGAGCCACACCTACAGCACGCCAGGGACCAAGCAGATTACGGCGTCGGGGTCGGTGAATGGGGTGAGTTACTACGGCACCACCTCGGTGGAGGTGCAGTCCAACTGTGCCGAGCCTTCTGCTCCCACGGCGAGCTTCACCTGGGAGCCGGCGCAGCCGCGGGCGGGGCAGGTGGTGCAGTTTACCGACACTTCCACGGGGAATCCCACGAGCTGGAGCTGGACCTTCATCAAGGAGGGCCTCAACTTGGGCAGTCGGACGGAGCGCAACCCCACCTTCACGTTCCCGGCGGAGGGGACCTACACGGTGCGCCTGACGGCCAGCAACTGCCGCGGGTCCAGCCCCAAGGAGCAGACGGTGACGGTTGGACCGGCCTGCGGGGCCACGGCGGTGCCGGTGGCGGACTTCACCTGGCAGCCCTGGGAGCCCTCGCAGGCGGAGGTGTGCCAGGTCTTCCCCGGCCAGTGCCAAAAGCAGCCCTACGCGGGGCAGAAGGTGCGGCTGACCGATGCCTCCACCCACGATCCCACCGACTGGCAGTGGTACGACTTTCAAGAACTGGGCCTGACCCTTTCCGGTCAGGCGGCGGTGACGGTGCGGTGGGATCAGCCGGGGCCGAAGAACGTGCGGCTGAAGGCGAAAAACTGCCTGGGTTGGTCGGAGGAAAAGCTGAAGGTGGTGGAGGTGTACCCGGACCAGCGGCCGGTGAAGGCGGAGTTTTCCTGGTCGGGAAGCCTGCAGGTAGGTCAGCCGGTGACCTTCACGGCCCAGGACGGCTTTGCCCAGGGGAACCCCATCAGCTTCACTTGGAGCTTTGATGATCCCAAGCCCGGGGAGCAGAACCCGGTGACGCGGGAGGGCAAGGAGGTCACGTACAGCTTCCGCTGCGGTGGTGCGCGGCGGGTGAGCTTACAGGTGGCGCGGGGAAGCTTCACCCACACAGCGACGCAGGTGGTGAACGTGGACGGGGCACCCTGCGGGCCTTCTGCCTTGGTGGCGGCGGATGCGGCCAGGGTGGCGGGGCTCAACAACACCTTCTGGCGGACGGATCTGCGCATCTTCAACCCGTCGGCGCAGCAAACTAGGGTGCACCTGGACCTGCTCTTGCCCGGGCAGAGCAACGCCAATCCGCCGGGGCTTACCAACCTGCCCGTGCCAGCGAAAGGTTCCTTGGCCTTGGACAACGTTTTGGAGTGGTTCCGTTCCAGCGTTGGGGATGTGACCAAGGCCAGCCTGCGGGTGCGGTATGAAAACTCGGAGGGCGTGGCGCCGGTGGTGGTGGGGCGGACCTACACCGATGTGCCAGGGGGTGGGACCTTTGGCCAGCTCATCCCGGCGGTGCCAGCGCCCTCTCTGGTTGCGCAGCGGGAGCAGTGGGTGACGGGGTTGCGGCACAACGGGACGGGGGTGGACGGTTTCCGCACCAACGTGAGCTTGTACAACCTGCGCCAGGACCGGGACTCGGTGGTGACCCTGCGCCTCTACGGTCCCCAGGGGCAACTCTTGAAAGAACTAAATCAAAAGAGCTTGGCGCCTTTGGGGTACGAGCAGCACTCCCTGATGAGCCTGTTTGGCTTAGGGGAGCCGCCGGGTGTGGCGGCGTTGCGGTTGCTTTTGGGGCCGGACAGCGATGTGGGGGTGAACGTGTCGGTGGTGGACAACCGCACGGGGGATCCTTCCTTGGCAACCAATGAGCCCGCGCCCACGGGATCGGTGCTGGTCCTGCCAGGTGTGGCGCGGGCTTCCGGTGCTTTGGGAAGCCAATGGCGGTCCAGCTTGGCGCTGACCAACCCTGATGGTCAGCCGCGCCAGTTCACGGTGAAGTTTGTGCCGCGCGGTGGGCCAAGCTTGGAGAAAAGTGTGAGCTTGGCTTCCTCGCAAACCCAGGTGTTTGATGATGTGGTGGCGTGGGTGGTAGACCCGTTGCCGGCGCCGGAGATGTCGGGGGTGCTGCAGGTTTTCCCGAGCGGTGGGGTGTTTCCGGTGGTTTCCGCGCGGACCTACAACCTCGCTGCCGACAGTGGGACTTACGGTCAAACCCTCAAGGCGTTCCATGTGGGCAACAGCGCCGGTGGCAGCACGGGCTTGCGCCGGTTGTACCTCACGGGGATGGCCTCGGAGGACATGGCCCGGACGAATCTGGGGTTTGTGCACGTGGAAGGCGACACGGTGAACTTCAAGGTGTGGTTCTACGATGAGGGCGGAAACCTTCTCAACCCCGAGAATCGGCCTTACACGCTGGCTGTTTCCCGCACCAACCCCTGGGACCAGGACAAGCTGGAAAACCGCTTCCGGAACTTCTTTGGGGTGAGTCTGCCGGCCAGCCGCCGGGTGATCTCGGCCATCATGGAGGTGGAGGGTGGGGTGGGGCAAGCCTACGCCTCGGTGGTTGACAACAAGACCAACGACCCCATCTTCATCCCCGCGGTGGCCGCGCCGTAAGCAGGCGGTGATGGGGGTAAGGCCTGGAAAATCCTGGAGCTGGCGGGTGCGAGGGGGGTTGCCGTGACCTCGGCCGGAAAAGGGGGCGTGGCAGCCTACCCCACGGGACCGGCGGGAAGGCGGTTGCCGCGGCTTTCGGCCGGATCCGTCTTGGGGCTGGCAGTGCCGGGAGGGCAAGGGCAGAGTCTTTGGCGCTTGCCGGGCCTTTGCCCCCGAACCCCCTAAGAAGCTCTGCTAGATCGCTGGACTACCGGTGTGGGGGCTCCCAGGGGTGGGTCAAACCCGCAACTCCCCACCATCGGGGTGCGCGGCAACCGAGGCTAGGGCAGGCCGCCCGTTACCCCTTGGGAAGCTTTTGCTCCTTGGTTTGGGGGCTGCTGGGAGGGGTTTGCCCCGCCGCCAGCTCGCCGGCAGCGCCATGGCATTTCTTGTACTTTTTCCCCGAGCCGCAAGGGCAAGGGTCGTTGCGTCCCACCTTCGGCACCGTGCGCCGCACCGTGGTGGGTGGACCGGAGCTGGGAGCGCGCTGGGCCTCGGGCCGTTCCCCCGCCAAGCCGGAAAACTCCTCTTTGGTGGTGCGCATGGGGGTCACGCGCCGCCGCTCGGGTACCCGCTCCACCAGCTCCACGCGGAACAGATACTGGACCACTTGGTCTTCCACCCGTTCCATCATGTCTTGGAACAGCTCAAAGGACTCGCGCTTGTACTCCACCAGGGGGTCCCGTTGGCCGTAGGCCCGCATCCCAATGCCTTCTTTCAGGTGATCCAGGGCCAGGAGGTGGTCCTTCCACTGCGCGTCAAGGACCGACAACATGATGTAACGGGTAAGTTGGGTAAAGGCCTCGGGGCCGAGCGTCTTTTCCCGCTCCTCAAAACGGGTTTCCACCGCGGCGTTGATCGCCTCCAGAAGCTGCGGTCGTGAAACGGTATCCCAGGATACGTCGGTGGCCGCCAGGTTGAAGCCAAAGTATTGCTCCAGTTCGTGTTCCAAACCCGCGCGATCCCAGTCCTCGGGTTCCTTGTCCTCAGGGCAGTAGGTATCCACCAGCGAGCCGACGATTTCCCGCGCCGCCCGCAAGACCCACTGGCGGCCCTCTTTCCCCTCCAGGATGCGCCGCCGCAGGCCGTACACCGCCTCGCGTTGGCGGTTCATCACGTCGTCGTACTGCAGTAGGTGTTTGCGGATTTCAAAGTTACGGCCTTCCACTTGTTTTTGCGCCCGTTCAATGGAGCGGGTGACCATGCGCGATTCAATGGGCACGTCCTCTTCCATGCCCAGCCTTCGCATCCACTCGCGCAGGGAGTCGGAGGCGAAGATGCGCATGAGGTCATCTTCCAGGGAAAGGATGAAGCGGGACTCCCCCGGGTCTCCCTGTCGTCCCGAACGGCCGCGTAGTTGGTTGTCAATGCGGCGGGCTTCGTGGCGCTCCGTGCCGAGGATAAAAAGCCCGCCAGCGGCCAGCACTTTTTCTCGCTCTTCGGCGCAGATCTTGCGATACTTTTCCAAGGCCTTGGCAAAACCTTCGGGGTCCTTTTGCGGGTCTACCTCCGCTTTTGCCAAGCCCTCCGGGTTGCCACCGAGGATGATGTCGGTACCGCGACCGGCCATGTTGGTGGCGATAGTTACCGCCTTGAAGCGTCCCGCCTGGGCGACGATTTGCGCTTCCCGCTCGTGGTACTTGGCGTTGAGCACCACGTGGGGGATGCCCCGCCGCTTGAGCATCTCGGAAAGTTTTTCCGACTTTTCAATGGAGACGGTGCCCACCAGCACTGGCTGCCCCTTTTGGTGCAAGTCCACGATTTGGTTGACCACGGCCTTCCACTTTTCCTTTTCCGTTCGGTAGATCACATCGGGGTGGTCCTTGCGGATCATGGGCTTGTGGGTGGGGATCACCACCACGTCTAAACCGTAAATGTGGGCAAACTCGTCGGCTTCCGTTTCCGCGGTCCCCGTCATCCCCGCCAGCTTTTCGTACATGCGGAAGTAGTTCTGCAGGGTAATGGTAGCCAGGGTCTGGTTTTCTGCTTCAATCTTGACCCCTTCTTTTGCCTCCACGGCTTGGTGGAGTCCGTCCGACCAGCGCCGGCCGGGCATCAGGCGGCCGGTGAACTCGTCCACGATGATCACCTGGCCATCCTTGATGATGTAGTCGCGGTCACGTTGGTACAGGGTATGGGCGCGGAGGGCTTGCTGCACCGCGTGGAGGATTTCAATGTTGTTGGGATCGTAAAGGTTAGCTACACCCAAGAGCTTCTCGCACTTGGCCACGCCCTCTTCGGTGAGGGTGGCGGTGTGGGCTTTTTCATCCACCACGTAGTCGCCGGTGGTGGACTTGTTGCCGTATTTGTCGCGGATTTCTTCCCCCTTCACCAGCTTGGGAATGATTCGGTCGACCTCGTAGTACAGGTTCACGGACAGCTCCGAGGGACCGGAGATGATGAGGGGGGTGCGGGCTTCGTCAATGAGGATGGAGTCCACCTCGTCCACGATGGCGTACACGTGCCCCCGCTGGACCATGGAATCCACGTCAAACTTCATGTTGTCGCGCAGGTAGTCAAAGCCAAATTCGTTGTTGGTGCCGTAGGTGATGTCGCAGCGGTAGGCCTCTTGCCGTTCGGCATCGCCCATCTGGTTTTGAATGCACCCCACGGTGAGACCCAAGAATCGGTAAACAGCCCCCATCCATTCCGCGTCTCGGCGGGCCAGGTAGTCGTTGACTGTGACCACGTGCACCCCGCGGCCGGTGAGGGCGTTGAGGACCACCGGCAGGGTGGCCACGAGGGTTTTCCCTTCACCGGTTTTCATTTCGGCGATCTTGCCTTCGTGGAGGACGATGCCGCCAATGAGCTGTACGTCAAAGTGCCGCATGTTGAGGGTGCGGCGAGCCGCCTCGCGGACGATGGCGAAAACCTCCACCAGGTGGCGATCCAACACCGCCTGGACATGTTTGCGCCGCAGGATGGGATCATCGGGCAGTGGGTCCAGCGCCTTTTGCACCTCTTCACGAATCGTGGCAATGCGCGCCCGCAGCTTCTCATCGCTTTGCGCCATGAGCTCGGGTTCCAGGGAGTTGATGGCCGCCACCTGCGGGGCAAGGCGCTTCATCTCCCGCTCATGTTTTGAGCCGAGAAATATTTCCAAAACCTTATCCACAACCCCCGGCATAGACACCTCGAACCCATCACTTTACCCCCGTTTATGAGACCGTGCAAGGCCTTGTTGTCAGGAGGCTTGCCCTCGTCTAACATGTCCTCCATGAGCGAAGTGCACATCCCTACCCAAGACCACCTCAAATCACTCTTGCGCGAAGCAGTCTTGGCCATCCAACAGCGGGACTTCGGTGAAGCGTACCTGTTGCTGGGCGAAGCCCTTGATGGGTACAGGCTGCGCGGGGAGAAAATCCCAGCTTTGGTGCTGTCCTACTATGCCTTGGCGATGGGAATGCACACCCGCAAGTTCAAACAGGCCATTGAGTTCTGCCAGTCAGCTCTGGCCACTGAGCCGGCACGGGTGGAACACTACGCCAACCTCGCGCAGCTCTACCATGCCGCCGGATTTCGCCGAAAGGCGGTGGAGGCGGTGGAGAAGGGCTTGCAAATTGATGCCAGCTTTTCCAGGCTCTTGCAAATCCGGGCCACCTTGGGTTGGCGCCGTCCGCCGGTGATCCGCTCCCTGTCCCGCGACCACTGGCTCAACGTGTTCCTGGGCCGGATTCGCCACGCCGTGAGTCCGCCCAAGCTGGAGCTGCCGGCAACAGCTGCGGGAGTGCGGGCCAAGCGGAAGACGCCATCGTTCTAGCTATTTCCCACCCCAGCGCCAAGCCCTGGGCTGCAGCTGTTTTGTGAGCCCAGGGATTCAGTGTTGAGGGGCGCCCAGAAAAGCCCTGAGTTGCCCGGGACCGACCGCCTCAGCCGACGGGACGGCCCTTGCCCGGGGAAACCCTCGGGGCTTGACAAGAGCAGCTGAGGTTGGTAAGTGTGCCACCAACAAAACGAGGTGGCAGCATTGAAGGTGTCCTACCCCATTCAATGTCTGCGGAAGGAGGAAGAGCATGGCGAGGTTTCTGGTCTGGGTGGTTTCCGGTTTGTTAGCCGTGGGCCCTCTGGGCGCGGGGCAGGTCTTACGGGCATCCCGCCCCGTACCCGGCCAATATATCGTGGTCCTCAAGGACACCGCCGCCCGCGCCCCGGGCGAGCCGGTGTGGGCAGGTCCGACGGTGGCGGAGGTGGCCAATGAAGTGGCGCTGCTGTACCAGGCCAAGGTGTTCCACGTGTACTCCCACGCCCTTAAGGGCTTTGCCGTTAGCTTGGACGCCAAGCAGGCGGAGCGACTGGCCGATGACCCCAGGGTAGCCTGGGTGGAAGAGGATGGTGTGGTCACTGCCATAGCTACGCAAAACAACGCCACCTGGGGGCTGGATCGCATTGACCAGCGGAACTTACCCCTCTCCGGCACCTACACCTACAACACCACCGCGTCCAATGTGAACGTGTACATCATTGACACGGGCATTCGCTCAACTCACAACGAGTTTGGGGGCAGGGTGCAAAGCGGGTACACGGCGATTAACGACGGAAGGGGCACGGAGGACTGCAATGGCCATGGGACCCACGTGGCCGGAACGGCAGGGGGGACGACCTACGGCGTGGCGAAGTCGGTCAGGCTGTACCCGGTGAGGGTGCTGGACTGCAACGGCTCGGGGACCACGTCCGGTGTCATTGCCGGCGTGGACTGGGTCAGGGCCAACCATGTAAAGCCGGCAGTGGCCAATATGAGCTTGGGCGGGGGTGCTTCCTCCAGCTTGGATACGGCGGTCACCAACGCTATCAACGCCGGAATAGTGTTTGTGGTGGCCGCGGGCAACGATAACGCCGACGCGTGCAATTACTCCCCGGCCAGGGTGAGCGCGGCGATTACCGTCGGCAGCACCACTTCCTCCGATGCCCGATCCTCCTTCTCGAACTACGGCACCTGCTTGGACATCTTTGCCCCGGGCTCCAACATTACCTCCGCCTGGCACACCTCCAACACTGCCACCAACACCATCAGCGGCACCTCCATGGCCTCACCCCACGTGGCCGGTGCAGCGGCGCTGGTCCTCGCCGACAACCCCTCCGCGACCCCGAGTAATGTGGCTTCCACGTTGATCAACAACGCCACCCAAGGGGTGGTGACCGGCGCCGGAACGGGTTCACCCAACCGCCTGTTGTATACGCTGTTTGGGGGGAGCAGTGACAGTCCGCCGGTGGCGCGCTTTACCTACTCATGTAACGGGCTGACCTGCACCTTTGATGGCTCTTCATCTTCGGATGATGTGGGGATTTCCTCCTACTCCTGGAACTTTGGTGATGGCACCACCGGCACGGGCGTCACCACCAGCAAAACCTACGCCGCCTCAGGGACCTACTCGGTGACCCTCACGGTGCGGGATACGGCCGGGCAAACCGGTAGCCAGACGCAATCGGTTTCCGTGTCCTCCGGTGCCCCGTGCACCAACTGCGAGTACTACACCGGCACGTTGAGCGGCACCGGGGCCTCCGCCATTCAGCCCAACGGGAGCTACTACTACAGCGCCGCCGGCGTGCATCAAGGTTGGCTCCGGGGCCCTGCAGGCACCGATTTTGACCTGTACCTGCAAAGGTGGAACGGGGTGACCTGGACCACCGTGGCCCGCTCTGAGGGTTCTACCTCCACCGAGTACATTTCCCACAACGGCACGGCCGGTTACTACCGGTGGCGCATCTACTCGTACAGTGGGAGCGGAACCTACCAGTTCTGGCTGAAACGGCCGTAGCGCATCACAAGACAAGGCAAGGGGCCGTCCTCCCGGACGGCCCCGTTGCCTTTTCCGCGCCACCAGAAAGACCACGGAGCAGCTTAGCTGGTTCGGGCCGCCTTCTGGGGCGGAGTACAAACCCTTGGGGTCGCCACCGGGCTGGACGCGCCAATCTTTTTTCCACCGCTTGCCGCCCGTTGCCGTGGGCTGCCTTCAAGGCCTGCGGCTTGCGGGCGCCGTGAAGCCTTCCCCACTGCCTGGAATGACACAGCGGAAGCCGGTGAACACCCAGCGCTCGTCGGGTTTGAGGCTGGACCGATAGGAGAGGCGCAGTCGGCCGGGGTCGGAGGTGAAGGAGCCCCCTCGCACCACCTTTTGCGAGCCCTCCTGAGGTCCCATTGGGTCTTGGGGCGGACTGGAAGCGTAGTAGTCGTCGCGGTACCAATCCCAACACCACTCCCACACGTTGCCCAACATGTCCAGGAGGCCAAACCCGTTGGGCGGGAAGGAACCCACTGGCGCTGCCTTGGCGAATTGATCGCGGCCTTCTACCCCATCAAAGTTGGCTTCATCGTGGGTAATCTCGTGCCCCCCGGGGTAACGCATCCCCGCCGCACCGCCACGGGCAGCGTACTCCCATTCCGCTTCTGTGGGCAGGCGTCCCCCCAGCCAGCGGCAAAAGGCCTGCGCTTCCTCCCAGGTGACGTTGACCACTGGGAAGTGTTCTCCCGACCAGGTGGGTTGGTCTGGCATCAAGGTGCCGGAGGCTTCCACAAAGGCGCGGAATTGGGCCACGGTGACCTCGGTCTTGGCCATCCAAAAGGGCGTCAGGGTAATCTCGCGGCGCGGCTGCTCATCGGCGGAGCAGAGGCTGTCGCCTTTGACGCAACCCCGTTGAAAGCTGCCGCCGGGCAGGCGGATCAACGCCACCTGGGCGGGACCAACGATCCGCTCTTGCAACGGCTCCACCGGCGCGCTTTGCAGGACCGGAGGAAGGGGCAGCGGTTCCTTGCGGGGTCCTGTGGGGGTGGGACTGGGCGTGAGGCCTGCATCACCTGGCGCTGGAACGACTCCAGCCCCCGCGGGTAATGGGGCCGTGCCTGGAGGCGGCACCTCGCCCTCCTGGCTGTCGCGGGCGCAGCGAAACCCCACTCCGTCGGACACGGCGGTCTCCGGCAGGCGGCCACGGTTGGAAACCCGCAAGGAGAGGGGACCGGTGTTCCACGCCCCGCCCTTGGTGACCTTCAATTTCCCGTCCGGGTTCGCTTGCTGCTGCCGTGGGGGCGTGGGCGTATAGCTATCCGCCACCCACTCCCAAACATTCCCCGCCAGGTCATAGATGCCCAAGGGGTTGGGAGCAAAAGAGCCTACCGGCGCCAGGCCGGGGAAGCGGTCCCGGCCTGCCACGCCAGAAAAGTTGGCGCTGTCGTGGGAGATGTTCCCGCCGGTGGGGTAAATGGCCTCTGGGTCGCCACCACGGGCGGCAGCTTCCCATTCAGCTTCGCTGGGCAAACGCTTGCTTAGCCAGCGGCAAAAGGCTTCCGCATCGCGGTGGCTGACGTTGACCACCGGTGCCCGGTCGCCACTATTTGGGGGTTGAGCGGGCACAGCCCTTCCCGTAGCCGTGGCAAAGGCGCGGAAGGCCCCCAGCGTCACCTCTTGGGTATCTAGCCAGAAGGGCCTCAGCCCCACCCAGGCGCCGGGTTTTTCGTCGGCCAGACAACGGTTGTCCTGGGGACTGCAGCCCACCCAGGCCTGCGGGATGCTTACCAACACCATATCCTGGGCCGGTGTTACAGTTTCCAGCTCCAGCAGTACCAGGGCCAAGGCAAAAGGGGCGCTCATGACGCCAGTCTAGCGGAGTTGTGCGGCAGTGGAGCTTGGGCAAAGGTGGCCGAGCTACGGAGCCACGGCGGGCCGTGGCTTATCCCGCTTAGCTTCACTGGAGGTGCGGCAAAAACCTCGGCTCCGGCCTCATGAGGAGGTTTCAGGACAGACCGAGGAGACGGCACAGCGCCACCACCAGGAGGGGAATCAAGAGCGCTCCCGCTAGGTTCATGACCAAGCCGTGTCGGACCATGGCGGTGAGGCGCAGAAGACCCGAGCCGTACACAATGGCATTGGATGGGGTGGCCACAGGGAGCATGAACGCCATGCTGCACCCCATGGCTACGGCCACCGCGGGGGGAATGGGGCTGACCCCGGCGGCCTGGGCGGCGGCAATGGCGAGGGGGCAGAGGACGGTGGCGGCGGCGGTATTGGAGGTGGTTTCGGTGAGCAACAGGCCTACGATCCCGAAAAGGTAGGTGAGGCTCACCGTGTCGGTGGCGCCGGTCCAGGCCACCAGGGCCGAACCAAACTCCCCCGCCAGCCCCGACTTGAAAAGTTGGGTTCCCAGGGACAACCCCCCGCCGAACAGCAGCAGGGTTCCCCAGTCCAGCCTGGAGGCCTCATGCCATTGCAAGGTGGACGCCCCCTTGAGCCCATCCACCGGCAGGATAAACAGCAGGGAGGCTGCCAGCAGGGCCACCACGCTTTCCGGGAACAGTCTGGCCGGCAGTTGGCCCCAGGATCGGTCTCCGGCCACAAGCCCCACAAGCCCGGGAACAATCCACAGGAACACCGCCAAGGAAAAAGCCGCGAGCACGTTGCGTTGGCGGCGGGTCACAGGCCCCAGGCGCCTGAGCTCTTCCGCCAGTTCGGCGGGCTTTTCCCAAGGTTCGCCGGAGCTACGGCCGAGGTGGCACAAGCACACCACGAGCATGAGCAACCCCACTGGCAACCCCAAGACCATCCACTGAAAAAAGGTGATGCGCACGCCGGTGAGCTTTTCCAGCTGGCCGATGGCCAGCAGATTGGGAGGGGTACCCACAGGCGTGGCCACGCCGCCAATGGACGCAGCGTAAGCGATGGTTAGCAAGAGAGAAGTGGCGTAGGGGCTTTTCTTGCCGGAGGCGGTGCCAGAATAGCACTTTGCCACGGCTAAGGCTAGGGGGTACATGACCGCCGCTGTGGCCGTGTTGGAGATCCACATGGAAAGGCCGGCGGTGAGTGCCCCCAGGGTGCAAAGGGCCCCGCGGGGACTCAGGGGGCGAGAGCGCCGCACCAGCAGCCGCAGGGCCAACCAGCGGTCCAGGCCGCTGGCTCTGATCCCCTCAGCGAGGATGAAGCTCCCCAAGAAGAGGAAGATCACCGGGTCGGCAAAGGGTGCGAACACCGCTGCCGGCGTATCTACTCCCGCCATGACCAACATTGCGGGCCCCAAAATGGCACTAACGGGCAGGGGAACCGCCTCGGTAAGCCACCAGATCAGGATCCACAACACCACCGCTAGGGTTTTCCGTTGAACAGGCGGAAGGCCTTCCGCAGCCCAGAGCAGCACAGCGATAAACACCAGTGGGCCCAGGATCAACCCAATCCCTCGCCGCAGACGCTCAAAACGCGGCTCTGGGGGAGCAACGCCAAGAAAGGGGGTGGAGGAGGGGTCCGCGCCCATGGTGGTGGTAACCAAAGCCTACCATGGAGCAGGAGAAAGGCTCCACCTTGGCTGAGGGTTGATGAACCTTCACTCGGCGTGGACGTGCCAAGGCTTTCCCGCGGGGAAAGCCTAAGGGGCCCGGACGCGTAAGATGGGTGTATGCGAGGCAAGGGATGGTTAGTGGCGCTGCTGGCGGTGGTTGCCTTGGTTGTGCTGTGGGTCTGGTGGGGGCAAAGCAGACCGGTGGTGGCGGTGGAAACCGTCACGGTAAGCCGAGGAGTGGTGGAGGAGATCGTCACCAACACCCGCGCCGGGACGGTGAAAGCCCGCCTTCGCTCCAAGCTTTCCCCGCAAACCGGCGGGTTGGTGGTGGCCTTGCCCCACCGCGAGGGGGAGTGGGTGGAGGCAGGAGCGCTGGTGCTGAAGTTGGATGATCAGGTGCAGCGGGCGCAGTGGGAGCTGGCGTAACGGCAGCACAAGGCGGCTC
>JANXCP010000026.1:0-4794 GCA_025060245.1 Thermoanaerobaculum sp.
TTTCCGCCGAGCGCCTTCCACCCCGATCCTCGGCGTGTGCCTGGGGCATCAGGCCTTGGGTGTGGCCTACGGGGCCCGGGTGGTTCGCGCCCCCGAACCCCGCCACGGGAAGACCTCTTCCATCCACCACAACGGCCTAGGCGTCTTCCGTGGGCTCCCCGACCCCTTTTTGGCCACCCGTTACCACTCCTTGGTGGTGGACCGAGAGGGACTTCCCTCGGCCCTCCAGGTCACCGCCTGGACGGAGGACGGGTGCATCATGGGCTTGCAACACCACCAGTACCCCCACGTTGGGGTGCAGTTCCACCCCGAGTCGTACCTCACGATGCGGGGGAAGGAGCTCATTGCCAACTTCTTGGCGTTGAGCCCCGGGAGGTAAGGGATGTTTCACCAGGTGATGGAGGAACTCTTAGCCGGCCGTGATCTCCCTGGGGAGATCATGGCGCAAAGTGTTTCCGCCCTCATGGAGGGTGCCTGGTCACCGGTGCAACAGGCGGCGTTCCTGGTGGCCCTGCGGGCCAAGGGGGAGTCCGCCGGGGAGCTGGCAGCGGCAGCGGGGGTGATGCGGCAGTTCTCCCTGCCTGTAACCGCGCCTGCTCTGGCGGTGGACACCTGCGGCACTGGGGGGGATGGGGTGGGCACCCTCAACCTCTCGACGGCGGCGGCAATCCTGGCAGCGGGGTTGGGGGTGCCGGTGGCCAAGCACGGCAACCGCTCTGTTTCCTCCCGCTGTGGGTCGGCGGACGTCTTGGAGGCCTTGGGTTGGCCCCTCTCGCTGTCACCCGCTGCGGTGGAAAGGCTCCTCCAGGAGGAGGGGTTCGCGTTCCTCTTTGCCCCCCACTTTCACCCGGCGATGAAAGCCGTGGCACCGGTGCGACGAGAGCTGGGCCTGCGCACGCTGTTCAACCTTTTGGGCCCGTTGGCCAACCCGGCGGGGGTGCGCCGGCAGGTGGTGGGGGTGTTCTCGCCCCGGGCGCAAGCCGTGATGGCCGAGGCCTTTGCCCTTTTGGGCGCGGAGCACGTGTGGGTGGTGCACGGGCAGGACGGTTTGGACGAGCTTTCCCCTTGCGCCCCCACCGAGGTCATTGAGGTGCGCCAAGGGCGGGTAACGGCGCGCTTTTCCGTGGTCCCGGAGGAGCTAGGTCTCCCGCAGGTCCCGCGGGAGGCCCTCCTGGGGGGTGATGCGGCGTTCAATGCCCGGCGAGTCCAGGCCATCCTGGCGGGCGAGGAGGACGCGGCGGCTCCGGCAGTGGCCCTAGCTGCTGCTGCGGCCCTGCTGGTGGCGGGAAAAACCCAGGATCTGCGCCAAGCTCTGGGCGAGTCCTGGGAGGGCTTGCGCACGGGGGTGGGTTGGCGCCGGTTTTGCCGCACCTTGGCGCGGGCGCAGGAGCTGGCCCATGGTTGAGGGTTTGCTGCGTCAGCTGGTGGAGCGGAGCGCCCCCCGGCTCTCGCTGCCGCCGGCAGGGGGAGAAGAGGCCCTGCCGCGGCGCTCCCTGCGGGCAGCCTTACAGGCCTCCGGGGTGCGGGTGATCGCGGAGGTGAAACACCGCTCGCCCTCCGCTGGGGTGTTGCGCCAACCCCTGGACCCAAGGTCCTTAGCCCAAGCCTACGAGAGGGGCGGTGCGGCCGCCCTCTCCGTGGTCACGGAGCCGGAATTCTTTGGTGGTTCCACCTCCTGGGTGCGCGTGGCGCGACAGGCCACAGGGCTTCCCGTGCTGCAAAAGGATTTCTTTTCCCGACCCGAACACGTGGCCTACGGCGTGGCGGCGGGGGCGGATGCCATCCTGCTCATTGCCCGCGCCTTACCCGGTGCACTGCTGGGTGAGATGCTGGATTGCTGCCGCAAGGCAGGGGTGGAAGCGCTGGTGGAAACCCATTCGGCGGCGGAGGTGGAGCGGGCAGTGGCGGTGGGCGCGGAATTGATTGGTGTGAACGCCCGAGATTTGGCCACCTTTTCCGTGGACGTGGAGCGGGCCGCGGATTTGGTGGGATCCGTCCCTCCCCCTTGCCTGGGGGTCCTGGAGTCGGGGATCGCCTCCCGCACGCAGCTGCTCCAGCTGGTCCAGCGAGGCATTTCCCGGTTCCTGGTGGGGGAGTACCTGCTACGCCAGGCTGACCCGGAGGCGGCCCTGCGGGGGCTGTTGGCATGACGATGGTCACGGTGAAGATTTGCGGACTGACCGACGGAGGAGATGCCATGCTGGCCGCCGAGGCAGGGGCAGATTTTTTGGGTTTCGTCTTTGCCCCCGGCTCACCGCGCAGCCTGGCCCTGTCCGACTGTGCCTGGATCCGAGCCTTACCCTGCGCCGGCAAGGTGGGGGTTTTCCGCAACCAAGCTCCCAGCTTCGTGGAGGAAGTGCGGGAGGCGGGTCTGTTGGAGCTGGTGCAGCTCCACGGGCAGGAGCCGCCGGAACTGTGCCATGCTCTGGGCGGCCGGGAGCGGGTGATCAAGGCCGTCACCGTGGACCAACAGGTGGATTGGGGGATGGTGGCGGCCTATGCGGAGGTGGCGCGCATCCTCTTTGACCGCGGTGGGGGCGGCGGCCAACCCTTCCCCTGGAGGCTTTTGGCTTGCCCGCCTTTTCCCCTGGCCTTTTGGGTTGCCGGTGGGCTGAAGCCGGGCAACGTGGGGGGGGCCATCGCCACCTGCCACCCGGCGGGGGTGGACGTGTCCTCCGGGGTAGAATCAGCGCCGGGCCGGAAAGACCCGGTGAAGGTGCGGGCCTTTATCCGCGCCGTGCGTCAAGGAGGGTTGCGTGAAACGGCTACCGGATGAACGGGGGTACTTCGGCGCTTACG
The DNA here is from genome assembly GCA_025060245.1 of Thermoanaerobaculum sp. Classification (GTDB taxonomy): domain Bacteria; phylum Acidobacteriota; class Thermoanaerobaculia; order Thermoanaerobaculales; family Thermoanaerobaculaceae; genus Thermoanaerobaculum. The sequence continues at coordinate 2,800 of JANXCP010000026.1, forward strand.
GGGGGCGTTTTGTCCCCGAAACCCTCATGGCGCCGCTGCAGGAGCTGGAAGAGGCCTTTCGCGAGGCGATGCGCGACAAGGCCTTCAAAAGAGAACTGGACGGCCTCCTGCGCGACTACTGCGGCCGCCCTACCCCCTTAAGCTTTGCCCAGCGCTTTTCCGCTCACCTCGGTGGAGCGCGGGTGTATCTCAAGCGAGAGGATCTTTGCCACACCGGCGCCCACAAGATCAATAACGCCCTGGGGCAGTGCCTGCTGGCGCGGCGCATGGGCAAGGTTCGGGTGATTGCCGAAACCGGCGCCGGCCAGCATGGGGTGGCGGTGGCCACGGCAGCTGCCCTTTTGGGCCTTTCCTGTCGGATCTACATGGGCACCGAGGATGAGCGCCGGCAGGCCTTGAACGTGTACCGTATGCGGCTGTTGGGTGCGGAGGTGGTGGGCGTAGATGCCGGTTCGAAGACCCTCAAAGACGCCATCAACGAGGCGCTGCGCGACTGGGTCACCAACGTCCACACCACCCACTACGTCATGGGCTCGGTACTGGGCCCCCACCCCTATCCCATGATGGTGCGTGAATTTCAAGCGGTGATCGGGGCCGAAGCCTGGTTGCAGATGCGCAAGGTTTACGGGGGCTTGCCGCGGCTGGTGGTGGCCTGCGTGGGGGGAGGATCCAACGCCGCTGGCATCTTCACCGCGTTCTTGCCGTACCAAAAGGTGAAGCTGGTGGGGGTGGAAGCGGGGGGCCGTGGGCCGCTTCTGGGCCACCATGCGGCGCGCTTTGCCGGCGGTTCGCCGGGAGTGCTGCACGGAACGTTCACCTACCTGCTGCAGGACGCCTCGGGGAACACCGCGCCCACCCATTCCATTTCCGCTGGGTTGGACTACCCCGCCGTGGGTCCCGAACACGCCTTTTGGAAGGACAGTCGGAGGGTGGAGTACGTGCACGTGTCCGATGAGGAGGCCAAGGCGGCGTTTCACCTGCTGGCGGAACTGGAGGGGATCGTGCCCGCCTTGGAGACGGCCCACGCCTTGGCCTACGTGACCAAGGTGGCGCGCAGCTTCTCGCCTGCCGAGGCGATCCTGGTCAACCTGTCGGGGCGAGGGGACAAGGACGTGGCGGAAGTGGCCCGCCTGGAAGGGGTACGCCTATGAGCACGCGCATTGATGCCGCCTTCCGCCGGGCGGCTAAGGAAAAGAGGGCCGCGTTGATCGCCTATATCACCGCTGGAGATCCCACCCCTGCCCGCACCCTGGAGCTCCTGCGGGCGTTGGAGCGGGGCGGGGTCGACGTGGTGGAGCTGGGAGTCCCCTATTCCGATCCCATCGCCGATGGGCCCATCAACTGCGCCGCCGCCGAGCGGGCTTTGGCCGCTGGTACCACCCTGGCCGGTGTGTTGCAGACCATCCGCGAGCTGCGCTTCACCTCGCAGCTACCGGTAGTGCTTTTTTCCTACGCCAACCCAGTCCTGGCCTATGGCCTTTCCCGCTTTGCCCTGGATGCGGCCACGGTGGGCGTGGATGGGGTGCTCCTGCCCGATGTGCCGGCGGAAGAGGCGACCCCGTTTCACCAACAGTTGCGGCGGGTGGGGGTGGAGCTGGTGCCCATGCTGGCCCCTACCTCCACCCGCGTCCGCGTCAAGCAGGCAAAAAAGCTCGCGGAAAGCTTCGTGTACTTCGTCTCCCACACCGGTGTGACGGGTCCCCAAGCTCAGCTGCCCACCGAGCTGGAAGCGCAGGTGCGGCTGGTGCGCAAGCTCACCGGCAGGAGGGTGGCGGTGGGTTTTGGTGTTTCCAAGGCGGAACAGGTGGCCCGGGTGGCGCAGTTCGCCGACGGGGTGGTGGTGGGCTCGGCCCTGGTGGCGCGTATTGCCCAGTGGGGGGATGACCCTGAGCTGGTGGGTGACCTGCAACGTTTCGTCCAGCAGCTGCGGGCGGCCACCCGACGTGGTTGAGGCGTGCTAAAGTAGGCACAAACCGTGGGAGGTTCCCATGGCCT
>JANXCP010000026.1:4804-24827 GCA_025060245.1 Thermoanaerobaculum sp.
GATCACAGTATCTAGCGCCCAGGTAACATCGTGGCTTTCCACCCTGCGGGAAGGGGCATCCCTGGATCAGGAGGGAAAGTGGGGCTTCCTTGGTTCTGTGGCTGCCACCCGCTGTGGCTGGCTGGTGCGGGCGAGGTCGGAGGGTGGGGATACGGTGGCCCTGCGCCTCCTGCGCCCCGAGTTGGTGGCGGAAGAGGCCGACCGGGAACTGTTTCTTGCCTGGGCCGAGGCTTGCCAGGCGGCCGAACACAGTCGCCTCGCGCGGATCCTTCAGCGGGGGTTTTTCCTTAACCCTGACGGGTGGCAGTTGGCCTACCTCAGTTCCCCCTGGGTGGCCGGGAGCACCCTACCTCAGCTGCTGCAGGGGCGAGGGCAGGGCCTTCCCCCAGAGCAGGCGTTCCACTGGTTGGGGCAGGTGGCAGCGGCGTTGGCCGCCGTGCACAGCGCGGGGGTCATCCACGGTGAGCTGCGCTCTTCCTCGGTGTTGGTGGACCGGCGGCAACAGGCTCACCTGGTGGGGTTAGGGGTGCCTCCCCGCCTCCGCCGCAGGGCCGAGCTGTTGGGCTTTGGTAGCTGGGCGACGGCACCGTGGGCCCCGCCAGAGCGCCTGAAGGATGACGGGGAAACGGCCGACCCCGCTGCCGATGTGTTCCAATTGGCCTTGCTCACGTATGAGGCCTTTGCCGGTGTGCCTTACCCCCGGTGGAGTGCGCCTGACCTCCTCTCCGACCTGGTGGAGTTTATGCCCTTCTCCATGGACCAGCTGCTGCAAGCCTGTCTTGGCGACGCGGAGCGAAGGCCGGCGACGGCCTTGGAGTTTTTGGCGCGGCTGCGCGACGTGGAGGCCAGCTACGAGCAAAACCTGCGTGAACGGAAGGGCAAGGTGCGGCTGCCCAGCAAGCAGCTGAAGGAATGGGCGGAGGAGCTGTTGGCCCAAACCCACCCGCCCTACGAGCTGGTTCTGGCCCTCGCCCACAAGGGGAAGGCCCATCGCGGTCCGCTGGCGCTGGCTGGCCCAGAGCGGGAGTTCGGTGAGCTGGCCCATCAAGCGCGGGTGGGGCTTCGGCGACGGCTGGGAGAGGTGTTTTCCCGCTTGCTGGAGGATCGCGATTACGCCTCGGCCCAGGGTTTTCTGGATCGGGTGGGGGAGGAGGTGCCGGCGGAGGAGCTGGTGGAGCTGTACGTGCGGTTGGAAAAGGAGAAGGCCAGCGTCTTTCCCGCCAAAACAGCCGAGGCGGTAAAGGTGCTGTTAGGGTTGCTCAAAAAACCAGAGCTGTCCTTTGCCGCCCGCCTGTCGGTGGTGGAGGCCCTGGAGCACCTGACGGCGGGTGTTTCTGGCTCACGCATGGTGGGTTTCGTCAAGCCCCAAGGCAAGCTGCGGGTGGTGGAGACGTTCCTGGTGCAGGGTCAGCCCACCGTGGTGGTGCTCGGTCCGGCGCTGCGGCTGGGTCGGGGCAACTTTGCCCAGTTCGGCAACCATTTGGACCTGGCCCCGCCCTTGGACCGGGTGGTGGAGGACTCAGCCCTACTCCTGCTGGCCCAAAGCATTTCCCGCGCTGGTCACGTGGAGTTCCGCATTGGTGCCGCTGGCTTGGAGGCCTTTTGCCTGGGTACTCACGGGATCACCCTGGATGGGGTTCCCCTGGGCAGGGGGGAAATGGCAGCGTTGCGCCGGGAGGGGACCCTGGTAGTGGCGCGTGGTGCCGCTCGTGGAACGTACCGGCTGGTCAGCACCCCCCAAGGTGAACCGCTGGCCCTGGAGGTTTCCTTTGCCGAGGGGGTAGCCGCCGGAAAGCGGGCCCTGTGGGTCCTGCAGCGACTCCCTTTGGGTCTGCTCCATCCGCCGGCCGGGGAGTGCGGTGTGGTCGACCCCACCCCGGAGGGTTGGGTGGTGGAGGCCTCCACCCCCGGGTTACGCCTGGGGGGATTCCCCTTGGAGGTGGGGGTGCGGCGGTTGTGGCAAGGGGAGGAGACGTTGGTGCTGCCGGAGGAAGTGGAGGTGGTGCGGGAGGGGGTGTGAGGGGGAAGCCGCAGCGCCTGCTGGCGGTCTTGCTCTCTCTGCAGCTTACCGGCTGCTTTTCCGTGCGCACCCAAAGCCAAAAGGCGGCCGCTGGCGAAGGGGGTGTAGCGTTGGTGGTTTACGCCGACGATGCCGCCCGGAGGGCTGGCCGCCCCGGTCCGGAAGGAGTGCTTTCGGAATTGGAGCGGCGGGAAGGAGGGCGGTGGCAGCCGGTGTTTCGCTCGCTTTCGTCTCGCTGGGCGGTGACCGGCTTACCCCCCGGCGCCTACCGGGTGCGTTTCCCGGTGCGTCTGGATGCGGCAGGAAACCTGGTTCCGTTGTCGCAAAAGCCGCGCAAGTTTAGGGTTGCGCCGGGAGATTTGGTGCAGGTGGAGGCGGTGTTGGAGCACCTGCCGGTGGCGCTGGTGGTGGCGGGAGTGGTGGTGGTGGCGGTGGTGGCCGTGGCCCTCTCCAAGTGGTTGAAGGAAGCCGACCTGCCCGAGCCTCCGGTGCCACCACCAGCCCTTTGGGACGTGGCGTTCCACCTCACACTGGATTTGGCAGCTCAGCCCTGGGGCGGTACGGGCGATCGTCAGGCACCTCAGGTCACCTCCCATTTTCCCGTTGCTGGCGGCGAAGTGCCGGCGGGGCGGCTGAAGTTGATGTGGGTATTTTCCGAGCCGTTGCAGCCCACCTCTTTGGAGCCGGAGAAGATTCTGGTGGTGGGGGAACGCTCCGGGGTCCTGGCTGGTGTAGCCAGCTACGATGCCCGCCGCTGGTGGGTGGTGTGGGAGAGCAGGCAGGCGGTGAGCGGGGAAAAGGTGTATGCAACTCTGGCCGCTGGGGCCGTGGAGGATGTGGCGGGCAACGAACTGGCGGCGCCGGTGAGCTTTGCCTTTGGGGTGCGCTAGATGCGCCTGGCAGTTGCCGAGGGCGTAAAGCTTCAGGTGATGGTAGAAGGGCAGGGGGAGCCGGTGGTGTTGCTCCACGGCCACTCCTTGGACCTGACGGTTTTTGACGAGGTGGTTCCGCCCCTGGTGGCGGCAGGGTTCCAGGTGATCCGTTACGACCAGCGGGGACATGGGGGCTCCAGCTGCCCGCCCTTCGGCTACGGGTGGGGGGATCACGTGAACGATTTGTTAGGGGTGTTGACCCACCTGGGGCTTTCTTCCGCCCACCTGGTGGGGCTTTCCAAAGGGGGTGGGATTGCTTTGGAGGCCGCCCTGCGTACCCCCCAACGGGTGCAGAGCTTGGCCTTGATCGGTCCTTTGGTCCCCGACTACCCCCTGCCTGCGGCCTTTGGGGCTTTTTTTAAGGTCTTTGCCCGCACGATCAGGGAACAGGGGGTGGCAGCTGCGGTACGGGAGCATTGGCTGCCACACCCCCTTTTACGGTCGGCCTGGGAAAACCCGAGCAGCAGGGAAAAACTGGAACGTATCGTGCTCCGGTTCCCAGCGGGGGAGTACGTGGCCACGAGGCGGGATGAGCCCGATCGCTCCTGGAGCGTGCTGGATCGCCTCGGCGATGTAGCAGTGCCGGCGTTGCTCCTGGTAGGCCAAAGGGAAATCCCAGAGTTTCGTGCCATGGTGGACCTCCTTGCCGCCAGGCTTCCGCAGGCGCAGCTGGTCATCATCCCCGAGAGCGGCCATTTGGTCCCGCTGGAGCAACCGGAGAAGTTGGCCGCGTGCCTGTTGGGTTTTTTAGCTGGCTTGGGGGTGCGCAAGATCCATGGGTTTCTTGGCTCAGCTGAGGCTCAGCCATGAACGGTGGAGGGTCCCGGGCAGCTGGGAGGCAATGCTGAGCCGCTGGGGATTAGCCCTTTCCTTGACCGTTACCCTGGTGGTCCGGCTTGGGTTCCTCGCCGCCTCTGTGGAGGAGCATTTCCCGTACTTTTTCCCCCACGCTGCGGAGGTCGCCGAGCGGGTCTTGACAGGACCCAGCCCCTACGTGGACCCCTTTGGCTGGGAAGCCTCCAGCATTGCCTGTTCCTGGGCCTGTGGGCGTGGCTTTGGCAACCCCTTCGGTGGCCTCACGGGCCCCACCGCCTGGATCGCCCCCGGGGTGGTGGCGCTGTACGCCCTGCCTTTCGCCGCTTTTGGGTGTTTTTCTGCCCCAGCCGTGTTCGCGGTGTTTTTCTTGGCCCTCGGACTTTCCCTTTTGACCTGTTTCTGGCTCTATCGGCTTGCCCAGTTCGCCTACGGGTCGGTGGCGCGGGCCACTGTAGCTGCTCTGGCCTTTGCCCTCTTGCCCTACGAGGCATGGCTTTTTCGCGTCACCGGACACCTGGAGTTCAATCTCACCGCTTGCGGCTGGGTGGGTCTGATGCTGGTGAGCCTTCGGCTGCTGCGCAACCCTTCCACGCTGGCAGCCCTGCGGTTGGGCGTCGCCACCGGGGTGGCGTTGTACCTAAGCCCAAACTTCTTATTTGCAAGCCTGTCCGCCGCCCTCCGGGCAGGCTGGCAGCGGAGCTGGCGAAGGGCGGCGGGGTATGGCGCGGTGGTCAGCCTGACAGCCTTGCTGGCGGTGGCACCGTACCTATGGTGGCAGCGGCAGCGCCTCGGGGTTTGGGTGATGGTGAAGTCCAATGCGCCCTTTGAGCTCTTTTTGGGCAATACCCCCGAGGCGCAAGGGGTCCTCCGGGAGGAGGTTTTTGCCCGCTACCACCCCAGTCAAAACCGGAAGGAATACACCTCCTACGCTTTTCTGGGCGAGGCCGAGTACCTACGCCTGAGCTGGCAGAGGTTCTTGAACCAGCTCTCCTGGGCAGACTTCTTGGGCAACACAGCCCGTCGTGTGGTGCACTTTTTCTTCGTGTACGACACCAAGAGCTGGGACCGCCCGTCAGCCCGCTTGGTGGCAAAAAAGCTGTTGTGGGCACTGCCCGGGTTGCTGTTGTTGGCGGCCTGGGGGTGTGGCCGTTGCCGTCGTGGTGGCAGCCTCGCGTTGGTGTACCTCTTTACCTTGGGTTACTCAGCTCCGTTCCTGCTCACCGGCATCATGGATCGGTACAAGGCAGTGCTCGGGCCAGTGGTTTGTTTCCTGGTGGCGGGCTTGTTGCCGGATCGGTTTTGGCTCCGGGCGTGGGTTGGCCGGCCCGCAAGTGAGAACACCCAGAGGGCGAACGTATGAGCTTGAAACTCAGCGTGGTGATACCCACAGTGGGTCGGGTGGAGGAGCTTTCGGAAACATTGAACAGCCTCTGCGCGCTCCCTGCTGACGCTCCGCCCTTTGAAGTGGTGGTGGTTTTGGACGGGGACCACCCTGCTACGGGGAAGTTGCTCCAGCGGCCGTGGTCGCTCCGCCTGCAGGTCTTGTCCCAGCCCAGGCGTGGGGCGGCAGCGGCACGCAATTTGGGGGCACGGGAGGCCTGCGGCGAGTACCTCCTGCTGCTCAACGACGATACGAGGGTTCACCCGAGCTGCTTGCAAACCCACCTGGAGGCGCAAGAACGTTTGGGACCAGCCGTTATCTTGGGACATACTGCCTGGGATCCGGATCAACCCATTACCCCTTACATGGTTTGGTTGGCGCCAGCAGGTCACCAGTTCAACTTTGCTCGCCTGCGACCCCATCAACCCATCCCCTGGGATGCCTGTTGGACCACGAACCTCTCCCTCCCTCGCCAGTGGCTGTTGGAGGAGCCCCTGGACGAAGCCTTTTCCGGCGCTGGGATGGAGGACAGCGAATGGGGATACAGGCTCTGGCGCCGAGGGCGCGTGCTGCGCTACGTTCCCGAGGCAATCTGTTGGCATCGGCACTTGTACCAGGGCCCGCGGGACTTCCGCCCGCGGGCATGGGCGGCCGGCGCAGGAGCTCGCTATGTGGTGGGCAAGCACCCTTCTCTGGTTTGGCTGCTGGCGTGCAAACCCGTCTTGGCCTGGGTGGTGCGGCTGTTTTCCCTTCTCTGGCCGCGCGCTGACCGGGCGCAGGCCCTTTGGGAATTGGATTTTCGCTGGCATTACCTTTTGGGCCTGTGGAACCGGCACCAACCGCTCACCTAGCTCTGCCGGACGGTTTGGCACGAGGACCACGACGGCCCACGCCAGGGGCAGAAGAGCCCCTCAGGCTGCCTGGGGGGCGCCCACGGCTACCAGCGGCCCCAGGCGGGGTGGCCCTCCTGCACCGCCACGAAAACCCCCCGTGCCCGGGCGGTGCGCTGACCCTGCGCCCACAGTTCCCCTTCCACGGTGACCCGTCGCCTACCCGCGTCCACCACCCGGGCGCGCAGGGTGAGCTGAGCAGACAAGGGCGTGGGCTTTTCCAGAAAGACGGAAAATTCCGCGGTCACCGTGGGCGGTGGGCCTGGGGAGGCGTCCCGCTGCATGAGGAAGTACGCGGCGGTCCAGTTCATGTGGCAATCAAAAAGGGTGCCAATGATCCCACCGTTGACGAAACCCGGAAAGCCCTGGTGGTGGGACTGGGGGGTGAACCGGCACACCAGCCCTTCTTCCTCGGGGAAGCTCTTGATCTGCAGACCCTGGGGGTTGGCGGGCCCGCAGCCAAAGCAGCTGGTTTGGGGTGCATAGCGATCCTGCAGGCTTTGTACCATGGGGTGATTGTATCGGGGACAAAACCTGCGCGGGGAGTAGGGCCTTAAACGTCAAAGTACAGCTGGATCTCGTACGGGTGCGGCCGGTTGCGCACCGCGTAGTACTCCTCAAACCGCGTGCGAATCCAGTCGGCAATGAGCCCACGGTCAAACACGTCGCCGGCCAGCAGGAAGTCGTGGTCCTGCTCCAACGCCTCCAAGGCCTCGCGCAGGGAGGCGGGAAGTGGGCGGATCTTCTTACGCTCCTCGTCAGTCCAGGAGAAGATGTTGGCGTCAATGGGACCAAAACCCAGCTCCGTAGGATCTAAGCCTCGCCGGATGCCGTCCAAGCCGGCCATGAGCTGCGCGGCCAAGGCCAAATAGACGTTGCAGGTGGCGTCCGGGGGGCGAAACTCAAAGCGCGCCGATTCGGGTTGATCGGCGTACTTGGGGATGCGGATGGCCGCCGAACGGTTGCCCAAAGAAAAGAAGCAGTTCACTGGCGCTTCAAACCCGGGGACCAAACGGCGGTAGGAGTTGGTGGAGGGGTTGGTGAAGGCGAGGACCGCGGGACCGTGGAGGAGCAGACCGCCGATGTACCACAGGGCCTCCCGGGAGAGCTTGCCGTACCCTTGGGGGTCGTAGAAGAGGTTGCGCCCATCACGCCACAACTGCTGGTGAAAGTGCATGCCGTTGCCGGCTTCGCCGAATAACGGCTTGGGCATGAAGGTGGCGGTCAGACCATGCCGTTGGGCCACCATCTTGGCCACGTACTTCACCAGCTGGGTCACGTCCCCGGCGCGCAGCAGCGGCATGAGGGGGGTTTCAATTTCGCACTGCCCAGGTCCCCCCACCTCGTGGTGGTGGTACTTCACCACCACCCCCAAACGCTCCAGCTCGCGGGTCATCTCCGCCCGCACGCTGAAGAGCTGGTCCTTGGGTGGACTGGCGTGGTAGCCGCCGTGGAGGGGGATGAGGTGCCCCGAGCCACCGTTGGGCGACTGCCACAGGGCTTCCCGTGAGTCTACACGGTACGACGCGCAGTTGACGCCGTTTTCAAAGCTTACCCGGTCAAACACGTAAAACTCGTACTCCGGCCCCCACAGGCTGTTGTCGGCCAACCCGAGCTTTTGGGCATAGGCGGCAGCCCGCGCGGCAATGTTGCGCGGATCGCGAGAAAAGGGCTGCTTGGTGTCCGCTTCGTACACGGAACAGATAAAGGAGAGGCAAGTGCCTTGCCAAAAAGGGTCCAGAAAGCCAGTGGCCAAGTCAGGCAGGAGCACCATGTCACCCGCCTTCACCGGACGCAGCCCCACCGAAGAGCCGTCAAACCCCACACCATCCCGTAACAGCTTTTCCGTGAACTGGCTCGCCGGCACCGTCACATGCCGCCACCGGCCAGCCAGATCGGTGAACTTGAGGTCCACCATTTCCACCTGCTGCTCCTGGACGTAACGAAGAGCCGAGGAGAAGTCTGTGAACACAAGCCCTCCCGTGGCAATCATGCGCCGGTCGGCAGGCCCGGTCAAGCGCTCAAAGGCTGCAAACCGGTCACAACGGTCCCCAAACTAGGTAGGAAGTGCGGAAGGCCGTTGCCTCGGTGATTCCGTGCACAAGGCTGTCTCTGCAGCAAGGTTTCCGGAAGGGTGGTGAGCCGCCAAGAACCGTGACGCTCCTTGGCCTCCCAGGTAATGGTGGAGCAGTCGCCAATCGGTGGCCAATAGATCTACCAGGAGCAACGCGTCCAGCACGTGGGAAAACTTGGGGTCCACGTTGAGCCCCAAGACCCAGGCCCCGAGTTTCAGGTACTGGCGCAGCAGCACCGGGACCCCTTTTCGGTCGCTTTCCAGGTGGGCTATTAGCTGGTCCAGCTGGTCCAGCCCGTCCACTGGCCAAACCAGCTCGTTCTTTGGCGGGGGCAAGTGGTAGGGACAACGCGGTCTCACCCAACGGCTGAGTTCGGGGTGGAGCAAGTGGTGCAGCACGAAATGGGCGAGGAGCCGCCGTGATTCGGGGTGGTACGCGGCGCTGATGCTCACCGGGCCGAAGAGGTAGCGATAGCGGGGGTGGCGGGCTACGAACTCACCAATTCCCCGCCACAGCAGCTGTAAGGGCCAAAAACTGCGCTGGTACTGCGGACGGATAAAGGACCTCCCCAACTCGAGGGCTGGGCCCAAACGGCGGAAGAGGGCCGGGTCAAAACGAAAGAGGGTGGCAGTGTAAAGGCTGGCCAGGCCGCCCTGGGGGAGCAGGGTATCGGTGGGCCCTAAGCGGTAGGCGCCTGCCAGTTGCTGCTGCTCTTGATCCCAAAGCACCAGGTGCAGGTAGTGACGGTCAAAGGGGTCCAAATCCCGCGACTGCCCTGTTCCTTCTCCAACCAGACGAAAGGTTTCCTCCCGGCGCAGACCGATTTCCCGCAAAAGGGCGGGGATTTGCGCCGCTTGCGCGTAGAACACCTGAAAGCTGCCCTTTTCCACCAGCCGCTGGTGGGAAGGTAAGCGTTGCACCTCGCCTTGAACCACCTCGGGCGGTGGGGGCAGGTCCAAGGGCCTGGGAGGCCGGCGGCGAGCCGTACCCCGGGTCTGCCGGCAGCGCAGCAGGAGGGTGCGCGCGCGCAGCCAGGTGACCACTCGTTGGTCCTCTTGCACGGGAAGTTGGTCGGCGCGGAGCGGCTCGCCCACGTGCACGCGGATGCAGCAACCCCGCTTGTTGAGGAGTTGGCGGGGCAACAGGGCGGTACGGAGGGGCGGGTGCACCAGCCCAGCCAGATGGAAGGACAGCGGGTTCGCCCCAGGAACGTAAACCGGCAGTACCCGGGCCTGACTCTTGCGGATCAGCCATACCACCGCCTCCTGCCAGGGAGGCTCCTCAACGCGAAAGGCGGGAGGGGCTACGTGAGCCACTTCTCCCGCCGGAAACACCACTAACGCGCCACCTTTTTCCAGCACCCGCAAGCATTGGCGCAGGGCGAGGAGGTTGCGACCCAGGCTTTGGCTACGCCGAAAGGGATCCACGGGTATGAGCAAGGGCGCCAGTTCAGCCACCTCGGCCAACATCTCGTTGGCCAGAATGCGGATGACAGGGCGCACCTGGCGCAGCAGTAACGCCAACACCATGCCCTCCACGGCGCCAAATGGGTGGTTTGCCACCACCACTAAGGGGCCCTCCCTGGGGATGCGGCCCAGGTCCTGGATGCTCACCTGCCAACGCACCCCTAACCGGTCCAGGGCTTGTTGGAGAAAGGCAAAGGGGTCGTCCTGCGGCGACAGCTGGCGGTAAAGCTCTTGTAAAGCTCGTACCCCCACCAGTTGATCCCGCAGGCCGAAGAGTACCTGCCGGAGGTCTCGGCGGGAGGCGGGAGAACCTATTCTTGCTGCTCTCATGTCAATACAGTGCAACGGAAAGGTGAAGCCCTGGTGAAAAGAGGGTGATCGGATGATGGGGTGGGTTTTCCGGCCGTCCCATCACCTGGAAGGACAAGGGGCGCGCCACTTTTGCCGGTTCTTCTTTTTTCTACCGCACCGCCTTCACACGGCGCCGTTAGGGTGGTCCCGGAGGAGGATTGGGGAGGTTTGCCATGGCCAAGATTTGCTACGCGGTGGCTGGCGAAGGGAGGGGACACGCCACCCGGGTGCGGGCGATGGTGGAGGCGCTTCGGCCCCACCACCAGGTGGTGATCTTTGCCGCCGACGACGCCCATGGCTTGCTGAGCCAGGCCTACGCGGGAACGGAGGTGGTGGTTCGGCGCATCCCCTGCCTGCGCCACGGGTACGACGCCGCCGGTAGGCTCCGCCTGGGGTTGACCGCCTGGAGGGCGCTCCCGTTCCTGCTGAACGTGCCAGGCTACCTGCGCTCCCTGCTGGGGGAGGTGGAGCGGCTTTCCCCTGACCTGGTGATCACGGACTTTGAACCGCTGCTTCCCTGGGTGGCGCAGCGTCTGGGCATCCCGTTCATGAGCTTGGACCACCAGCGTTTCCTCACCGAGTGCGACCTGTCCCTCTTGCCTGGCCACCTACGCCGGTCGGCACGGCTGTTATCCCTGGTGGTGCGGTGCCTTTACAGCGGGCAAAAGATCACGGTGATTTCGTCCTTTTTTGCTTTGCCCCTGAAGCCGTCTGCCAAACGGGTGCTGCAAGTGGGAGTGCTGTTGCGACCGGAGCTGGAGCACCTCCAGGTCCAGCGAGGTGAGCACCTGGTGGCCTACTTCCGTCGTCCGCCGTCGCCAGAGCTGCTGGAAAAGCTGGCGCAAAGCGGGCGTTCCATCAGGATCTACGGTGCGGGGGTACGGCAGAGGCAGGGAGGTTTACAGTTTTTGCCTTTGAGCGAGGTGGGGTTTGCCCACGATTTGGCTTCCTGCGCGGGTCTGGTGGCCACGGCGGGGAACCAGGTGGTGGGTGAGGCAGTGGCTTTTGGCAAGCCGGTGCTGGCCTTGCCCGAGGCGGGCAACATGGAGCAGGCCATCAACGCCTTCTTCGTCGAGGCCTGTGGGGTGGGGAGGGCCATCCCATACCAGCACCTCGAGCCCTGGCACGTGCGGGAGCTAGAGCGCTTTTGTGCGCCTCAAGCGCCACCAAAGGTGGCCTTGTTGGGCAACGGCGCTCCTGCCGCCTTGGCGGCCGTGGAGTGGGCCTTGGCTGGCACGACTAAGCTGCGGCCCACACCTTCCGGCCTCCGCCGACCTCTTCCGCGCCCTTCTCCTGCTGGCGCCCGCCCGTAAAGCTGCCCGGGCAAGAAATGGGTGACAGGGGAGCCATGAAGGGTGGCCAACGGCCCGGGTCGAAGCCGTTCCTTCCTCCTAGCCGAGGGCGTAATGCAGCGACGAGGTGGTACTCCTTAGGTCTGCGGGTCACGTCTACAATGACCGCGTGAGACCAGCCCTTCGTTGGCTTGTGGCCTTTGCCTTTACCCTGGGAGTGGGTCTCTGGCAACGCCTTACGGGGCCCACCTGGCCGGTGAGTGGCTCGTTGAGACTTTCTACAGGAACGGTGGTTTCCTACCACCTCCCTCGCAGCGCCCCTACCGGTGAGCCTTTGCGGGTGGCGGTGCGGCTGGAGGAGGGCACGGCCGTGGGGAGGCTGCGGTGGAAACGATTCCCGAGCCGGGAGCCGTGGCGCTACCTGAGCCTCAGGGAAGAAGGTGGCCAGCTGGTGGCTGCCTTACCCCATTTGCCCGCGGCGGGCAAACTGGCTTATCAGTTTCTCTTGCAAAGTGAGGGAGGCACGGGGGAAGAGGTGGCAGTGCCAGGGAAAGCCGTGGTGCTTCGCTTCAAAAACCCTGTGCCCACGGGTTTGCTGCTCGCCCACGTGGTGGCTATGTTTGTGGCCGTGCTGTTCGCCTTGCGAGCGGGGCTGGCGCTGGTTTTCCGGGAAGCAAACCCCAGGCAATGGGCGTGGCCGACCCTGGCGGCGCTGGTGGTGGGCGGGCTGATTTTGGGACCGCTGGTGCAGAAGGCCGCCTTCGGTGCCCTGTGGACCGGTTTTCCTTTTGGCCGAGACCTTACGGATAACAAGACCCTGCTCATGGTCCTGGCCTGGGCGTGGCCGGCGTTGCGACGGAATGCCGGACGCCGCGCTGTTGGTGCAGCGCTCCTGGTAGCGCTTTTGGTGTTAGCCATCCCCCACTCCCTCTTTGGTTCAGAGCTTCGCTGGGAGGCGGAGGAGGGTTTGTGAAGCGTTTTCCCAGCCCAGAGGGCGCCTGGGCACCGTGGGGTGTTCATCGCCTTGACGTCCGAATTGACGATGGGTTAAGGAAAAATGCAGCTGTGGAGGGAATACCCGACCGCGAGAGCGCGTCTTAACCTTCGGGAGGTGGCAGTGGAGGTGAGCCAATCTCAGGCCTTGGGCTTGCTGGAACAAGTGCACCACGAAGTGCAGCCCCTGATGGAACGCATCGTGAACCATCGTTTCCTCGCCGCTTTAGAGGAGGGACGCCCCAGCCGCGATGTGCTCAAGGTGCTGGCGGCGCAGCAATACAAGATCGTCAGCCATGGTCTGCGGGATATTGCCCTTATCCTGTCCCGCTTTGCCCAATGGCCCAGTCGTCACCGGTTGCGTCAGCTCCTGGAGGCGGAGTTTGAGGTGCGGGAGGCGCTCTTGGATTTTGCAAGTGAGTTGGGCCTGGACGAAGCGGCTTTGGACCAAGCTCCTGCCATCCTGGAAGCGCAGATATTTAGTTTTTTTGAAAGCCATCTGGCCCTTTACGGCACCGATGCGGAGCTCATCGCTGCCTTTCACTTTGACGCCAAAGTTTGGATCGGCAATGCTGCGCGGGTGGCTCGCGCCTTACGCCAGCACTACGGCTTGTCAGAGAAGGGCACCAGGTTCTTTGACATGTACGCCGCTTACTTGCCGAAGGACGAGGACACTTTGCCCTTTATCCAAAACGCCCTGGCTCGCCGGGAGCCGTTGGGCGACTGCCCTACTTGCCGTTTGGACGAAAGCGCTTTTGGGCCACTTTCGGAGTTTGCTGCCCTGCGGATCCGCGAAAGCGTTCGGCTTCTTCTGGAAGCGGAATGGTACTTCTGGGAAGCCATGGCGCGCGCGGCCAACCTGTAGGGTGGCGTCACCCGGCGACACAAAGATCGCCTTCTGAGTTTTTTCCCAGAGATTTTTTCACCCGCCTCGGTGAAGCAAACCGGCTGAGCCCATCTATCGTGGTGCGAGTGTAAGATCCACGCGTCGGTTTTTCGCTCGACCAGCGGGGGTTTCGTTGCTGGCCAACGGCTCTTCCGCCCCGCGATGGGAAACGATCAGCAGCTCAGGTGGCACCCCTAACCTCTTCAGGTACGCGGCCACATTTCGCGCGCGGGCCTCCGCCATGGCCCGGCTGGCAGCGGAAGAACCCTTGCTATCAGAATGTCCAACGATGATGGCCTTGTACCGTCCCTGTTGGAGCTGTGCGGCAACGTCGTGCAGGATTTCCCTGCTGCCAGGAGGAAGCTCCGCTGACCCAAAGGCAAAGTAGATGCGGAACAGCCGTAGGTTTTCTGCAGCGCCCGGGTGAGCCTGGGTTTCTCCCGCGGCCACCGGCACAGCGGTTTCCAAGGGGACAAACCCGTGGTCGGCCACGATCTTTTGGCCTTCCTGGGAGAGGGTGAACTGAAGGAACTGGACCGCCAGTGGAGTCGGCTCAGCTAGGGTGTAGGCATAGAGGGGACGGTACAACGGGTATTGACCCGAGCGAACAAAGATGGGCTGGGGGGGAAAAGCCGGCTGGTTCTGGGAGGCAGCCACCGCCAGTGCCTTCACCCTGGGCTCCAGCCATCCCATGCCCACGTACGCCACCGCCTTTGGGTCGGAAGCAACTTGGTTCAGGATCTCGTAGTTATCCTCTAAGAACTCGGTGTCGCGGGCAAATTCCCCATTGCCTTTGGGGCTGGCCGCTTTGAGAACTTTTTCTTTAAAAAAAGCGTGGGTACCCGAGTAGGAAGGGCGAGAGATGCGACGCACGGGTTGCGCTTCCCCGCCCACTTCGGCCCAGTTTTGGATTTGCCCATTAAACAGTGCGGCAACCTGGCCGACGGTGAGGCTTTCCACCGGGTTGGAAGGGTGGACGATCACCGCTACCCCGTCAAAGCCGAAGACCAACTCGCGGAGGGTGAGGCCGCGGGAGGCAAAGTCTGCCTGCTCTTTCGGCGTCACGGGGCGAGAGGAGGTCCCAATGTGGGCTGATCCATCCAGAAGCCCCACAAAGGCGGTGGAAGACCCCAGGGCCTCTACGGTTACCTCAACACCAGGGTTTTTCTGCTGAAAAACCCTTGCCAACGCCGGTGTCAGGGCGCCGTTGATGGTGTCGGAGCCTTTGATCCGCAGCTCCACGGCGAAAACCCCACCTACCAGCACGAACCAGAGCGCAAAGCTGGTCTTGAACACTCTGACCATCGGTTCCCTCGCCCTTTACTTAAAGGTGACCGGCCAATTGATCCAAACCGGCACGGGTTTTCCTTGCCGCAGTGCCGGCCGAAAACGGTACCTCTCGACCGCCTGAAGGGCTGCCTCCTCGAAAGCCGCTAGGTCCAAGCGCGACTGGAAGATCTTTGCTTCCTGTACGTGGCCGTTTTGGTCTATGAGGAGCCGGCAGATGATCGTAGGTTTTAGGGAAAGGTCAGGCAAGGGGGAAATGGGTGGCTCGCCGGAAAGCAGCGTGGGAAGCTGGTCCCCGGGTGCGGTGAGCTCCGCCGCATCCCAGGCAACCGGAGTGGGCTCGGCTGCTTGCACGGCAGCCATGGTTTTTTCGTTTGCCATCGGTCTTTGGGAAAGCAGGAACAACCCAGCCGCTGCCCCAATCGCCATGAGTGCTCCTAAAGCGACGGCCAGCTGCGGGCGCCTTCTTGCTTGGGATGGCTTTGGCGTCCCTGGGCCGGCCGCCGCTTTTGCTTGCCCCCTGGAAACCTGGCCTGACCGCTGGGCAGGAGACTCTACGGGGGTTTTCCCTGCACTGCCAAGTTCCTCACCCCGGTTTCCTGCGGCTTGCGGGAGTCGCCCTTCGTCTTGCCGTTGCATGGCCTCCAAAACCAAAGGTTCCCAACCCTCGTGAATGGTGTGCTTAGGGGCGGAGATCCCGGGCTCCACGTGGTAAAAAAGGTCAGAAGCCGTACCCATGAGGGCAAAAAAAGCCTCTCGTCCCTCAAGGGAAGCAAAGGAGGCATGGACGACCTTGCCTCCCTCCAGGTACAAAAAGCCCATCTCATCACGACCCACCAGCGTAATCCTGCAAGTGTTGCGGGCCAACACGTTAGCCTGGACCAGGTCCAGCAACGGCAGGTCACGGGAACTACCGGTGATGGGCATCCCTCACCACCTCCCCGGCACAACATGTGCCGGCAGTAGGGTGGGCGAGCCTGATGAAGCCTGGGTGAACAGGGGTTGAAGCTGCCTCGCGGGTTGTCCATAGCACCGTCAAAGCAAAACGACCTCCGCGGAGCGGAGGTCTGTTCGCCGAAGGTGGCGAAGGTTTGCGACTCGTTACGCCGCGACGGGGAACGGGCTACCCCACGGGCAATGAATTCTCAGGCTTTACGCGTTCTTTTTGGCAAAGTCCTCCATGAACACGGCCAGTTCCTCAATGGAGGCGCGGGGGACAAAGTTGTACATGGACACCCGCATGCCCCCCACCGAACGGTGCCCCTTCAGACCCACAAAGCGGCGCTTTTTCGCCTCTTCGAGGAACTTCGCCTCCAGCTCCTCACTGGGCAAGCGGAACACCGCGTTCATGAAGGAGCGGGAGTCCTTTTCCACTGGGGCCCGGTAGAATTCTGGAAAAGCGTCAATGACGCCGTAGATCCGCGCGGCTTTGGCACGGTTCTCCTGCTCCATCCAGGAAAGCCCGCCGCGCTCCTTGATCCACTCCAGGACGAGCTTCACTATGTAAATGGCAAACACCGGCGGGGTGTTGTAGAGCGAGTTTTCTTTCGCGTGGGTCTTGTACCGCAAGATGATGGGAATATCCTCCCGCGAGGCGGCAAGGAGGTCCTCGCGGATGATCACCACGGTGACCCCAGCCGGGCCCAAATTTTTCTGCGCCCCGCCGTAGATGAGGCCAAAGGGTCGGATGTCAAAGGGCCGCCAGAGGAGGTCCGAGGACATGTCGGCCACAATGGGGACGGAGCCGGTATGGGGGAAGGTGTGCCACTGGGTGCCGAAAATGGTGTTGTTGGAGGTGATGTGCACGAAGCGGGCGTTGGGATCCAGGTCCAGCTCTTCCTGCTTGGGGATACGGGTGAACTTCCCATCCACCTCGGTCGTGGCGGCGATGCGTGGACTCCCGACCAGCTTCGCCTCTTTCCAAGCTTTTTGCGACCAGGCCCCGGTGATGATGTAATCCGCTGACACCCCAGGGCCCAACAGGTTCATGGGTACCATGGAAAATTGCAGGGACGCACCGCCTCCTAAGAAGAGGATGTGATACTGCTCGGGAATACCCAACAGCTCCCGCAGCAGTTGTTGCGCCGCATTGTGCACCGCCTCATAGTCCTTGGAGCGGTGGGAAATCTCCAAGATGGACATGCCGGTGCCGGCAAAATCCAAAAGCTCCGCTTGGACCCGTTGCAGGACCTCCAGGGGGAGTGCAGCGGGACCGGGGTTAAAGTTATGAGCTCGGTTCATCGTTGCCTCCTTGGGCAAGCCTAGGCGCGCTTGCCGGTGTACTCCTCCAGCAGCTTGACCACCTCTTCCCCAATGCGCAACAGGTTTTCTTTGGAAGAGGCACCAATGTGAGGGGTGAGCAGCGTGTTAGGAGCAGAAAGGAGCGGGCTCGTGGGTTCCGGGGGTTCGCTGGCGTACACGTCCGTGGCGTAGCCGGCCAGCTTGCCAGTCCGCAACGCTTCAGCCACGTCCTCTTCCACCACGCACTTGCCCCGTCCGGTGTTGATGAGGTAGGCGCCGTCCTTCATCAGGGCAATGGTTTGCTTGTTGATGAGCCCCTTGGTTTCTTCGGTGAGGGGCACGTGGAGCGAGACGTAGTCGGATTGGGGCAGCAGCTCCTTGAGGCTTGCCACCAACAGGGCGGAGTCGGATTTCTTCACGTAGGGGTCATAGGCCAACACCCGCATGCCAAAGGCCCGTGCCCGCACCGCCACCTCATGCCCAATATTGCCAATCCCCACCAGCCCCAAGGTCTTGCCAAACAGCTCGGTGCGCTTGAGCTCTTTTTTCAGGAACTTGCCCTCTTTGGTGCTGTTATGGGCCTCCACCAGCCGGTTGGGCATGGCCAACATGAGCGCCATGGTCAGCTCGGCCACTGCCACCGCGGACGCTTTGGGGGTGTTCACGGCGCGAATCCCGCGGGCTTTAGCGGCTTCCAGGTCAATGTTGTCCATCCCCACACCGCCGCGAATGATCAGCTTGAGCTTTCGCGCCTGCTCCATCCAGTCAGCGGTGCACTTGGTCTTGGAGCGCACCAGCGCCACCTCGGCTTCTGGCAACCGGCCCACATCTTCGGTGACCTGGCCAAAGCGTTGCAGCTTTTCGGGAAGCGAGGGATCAAAGGCGTCACAGATGAGGATCAGCATGTCACATCTCCTTTCCCGCCGGAGCTCCGGCGACTACCAACGATCCAAAGTACGGACCACCAACCCCGAACGCAGCTTGGGCTCAAACCAGGTGGACTTGGGGGGCATGATCAACCCCGCATCGGCCACCGCCATGACCTGCTCTAGGGAAGTGGGGTAGAGGGCAAACGCCACCGCCCAGCCTTCAGCCACGCGTTGTTCCAGGGCTGCCAAGCCGCGAATGCCGCCGATGAAATCAATGCGCTTGTCCGTGCGGGGGTCCTGGATCCCCAAAATAGGTGCCAGCAGGTTCGCTTGCAAGATGGAAACATCCAAGCTCCCGATGGGGTCCGCTTCAGGAAAGGTGCCCCGGCGGGCCTCCAGACGATACCACCGCCCCTGGAAAAACATGCCAAATTGGTGGGGCTTCTCGGGGCGGCCGGAGGAAGCCTCGTGGCAGGTGAACTTTTCCTCTAGAGCGGCGAAAAAGGCAGCGCTGGAAAGGCCGTTGAGGTCCCGAACCACGCGGTTGTAGTCCAGGATCTGCAGCTGGTCGTGGGGAAAGAGCACGGCCATGAAGTAGTTGTAGGGCTCATCCCCGCGGTGGTGAGGGTTTTTGGCTTTGCGCTCCCGCCCCACCCGCGCCGCCGCGGCGGTTCGGTGGTGGCCGTCCGCCACGTAGAGGGCCGGCACTCTTTCAAACGCCTTCTGCAGCGGTGCATTCAACGACGAGGGTACCAACCAAAGGGTGTGACGGACCCCATCCTCCGCCACAAAGTCGTAGAGGGGCGGTGTGGCACGCACCTGGTTCACCAGATGGTCAATGGCTTCCACCTTGCGGTAGGTGAGAAACACCGGTTCGTCATTGGCGTTGAGCTCATCCACATGGCGCGTACGGTCGTCCTCTTTATCCTTCCTCGTGAGCTCGTGCCGCTTGATCAGCCCCGCATCGTACTCCGCTACGCTGGCGGCGCAAACCACGCCCGCCTGCACGTGGGCTCCCATGCCCTGCTGGTAGACGTAAAAATGGGGCTCCGCCTCCCGCACGAACACCCCTTCCGCCATGAAGCGGCGCAGGTTGCTGGCCCCTTGGGCGTACACCCGCTCGTCGTAGGGATCCACATCCGGGGGCAGGTCAATTTCCGGCTTGTTGATGTGTAGGAACGAGTAGGTCTTTCCCATCGCCAGCTGGCGCGCCTCTTCCGCCGAAATCACGTCATAGGGCGGGGCTGCCACCTCCGCAGCCAGCTCAGGACGGGGGCGCAGCGCGCAAAATGGCTGAACATCGCACATGCCCACACCTCCCGACGGGGTGCCCGTCGCTTGGGAAATTTATCACGAAGTTCCTTGGTCTTGCTAGGGCGGCCTCACCGAGGGCCAGAGGCAGTCTCCGCGAATCTCCAGCGCTCGTAAACTCGTGCCAGCTCGCCCACCCAATCCCAATCAGGTGAGTAGAAATGGCTCCCAAGTAGGCGGAAACGCCAGTTCCCGCTGGCAGTACCGGGGCGGTTACAGCGATAGGAGGAGGGAAGTCCTAGCACATCCTGGGCGGGGACGATGGCCAGGTTTGCCACCGAGGCCATCGCCAGGCGCACCATGGCTCGGTGCACCGGTTCGTGGCTGCCCACGTACGCGCGGAAAAATGCACGGACGTCGGGAGGGGCTTCTTCCTCCCACCAACCCACCGTGGTGTTGTTGTCGTGGGTGCCGGTGTACACCACCAGGTTGGGGCGGTGCCGGTGGGGTAGGAAGGCGGAGCGCTCGTTAGGGTTGAAGGCAAACTGCAGGATGGCCATCCCCGGCAGCCCCAGTTCTTCCCGCAGCGCCACCACGTCCGGCGTAATGTGACCTAAATCCTCGGCAAGGAAGGGGCGCCGGGGGCCCAGGGCGTGGAGGAGCTCTCGCCCTGGAGTGGGTACCCACTGCCCATGACGGGCGGTGGGCGCATTGGCGGGAACTTGCCAGGTGGCGGCGAAGCCGCGGAAATGATCCAAGCGCACCACGTCGTAAAGCTGCAAGGCCCTGGCGATGCGCTGGCGCCACCAGGCAAACCCCGATTCTTGATGGCATTCCCAGCAGTACACGGGGTTGCCCCAGAGCTGACCATCCGGGGAGAAGTAATCGGGGGGTACACCTGCCACGGCCGTGGGTTTCAGGTCGGGGCCCAGCAGGAAGAGCTCCGGGTGGGCCCACACGTCGGCAGAGTCCAGGGCCACGTAGAACGGCAGGTCCCCAATGATCTGGAGCGGGGACAAGAGCCGGCGGAGACGTTCCCACTGCCACTGCAGCAAGAACTGCTCAAACTTCACCAGCTCCACCGCCTGGCGATGCTGCTCGGCCAGGCGCTGCAGCGCCTCCGGCCGGCGCATGGCCAGCTCCTCCGGCCACTGCCAAAAGGGTCTGCCCTGAGCCAGTTCCTTGGCCACGGCGTAGAAGGCCCAGTCCTCCAGCCAATGCGCCTCGGCCTGGTAAAACTGGGTGAGCTCCTGGTGCCGCCAGCCGTGAGCTT
>JANXCP010000027.1 GCA_025060245.1 Thermoanaerobaculum sp.
CTTTGCCGGCTCCGTGGTGGGCAAGACGGGTACCCTCACCTTCACCGATGGGGGCGTGGCGGTGTTGGCGGGGCTCGTATCCACCGGCCAGGGGGAGTTTTTCTTTTGCCTGGCTTCGCCCAATGCCTCGGGGCGGCTGCGGGAGGCGCGAAGGCTGCAGGAGCAGTGGCTCGTGCGGTTCATCCAGGAGCACGGAGGTCCCAATCCCCTGCCGTGCGCCACACCCGTTGTGGAGGCGGACGAGGGCAGCGTGGTGATCAAGGTATCCCAGGAACCACCCCCCTCCACTTCCTCGGGAGGCGAACATGGGCAGCATTAAGTCCTTGGGGGTAGTCATGGCCCTGGCAATGGCACCACCAACCTCGGCACAGCAACCTGCCATAGGTCCTGAGGTCGTCCAGCAAGCGGTGGCGCTGTTGGAGCGCCGCTTTGGACCGTCCGAAGGGGCGCGTATTCGGCGCGGTGTGCAACAGGTGGCGGCGCGGTGGTGGGCGGAGGACGGGGATGCGCAGGCCTTCCTGGCTTTTTGCCAGAACAACTTTGAGCCCGTTTCTGCCCTCGGGCCAGCCTTTGCGCGCCTGGAGGAGGCGCTGGAGCAGGTGGAGGGACACCTCCACGAGGTTCGCCGGGAGCTCCTGCGCCCCTTGGATTTGGACACCGGGCCGGTCAAACCTGTGGATCAGCTCTTGGCCCAGCTGGACTTGGCAAGCCACTTGACGGAGGACCTGTTCCGTACCAAGGTGGCCCACTGGGCGTTGCTGAACTTTCCCCTCCATACATTGCAGGAAAGACTCAGGGAAGGCCCCTCCTGGGATCGCGAGACCTGGGCTCGGTCGCGCCTGATGGATCGCTTTGCCCTGCGGGTCCCTGCCCAAGTGGGGCAAAAGGTGAGCCAGGCCCTTTTGGCCGCCGATCAGTACATCGCCTCCTACAACATCCCCATGGACCTCTTGCGCGATGGCCAGGGTGAGGCGCTCTTCCCACAGGGGCTGAACCTCATTAGCCATTGGGGTTTGCGGGATGAGCTGAAGGCGTGGTACGGGCAGCCGGGAGGCCTGCAGCGCCAGCGGTTGATCCAGCAGCTCATGCGGCGCATCGTTCGGCAGGAGGTTCCTCAGGGCCTGATCAATTCCCGGCGGCTTTTCTACGACCCTTTCTCGGGCAAGGCGCAGGCAGCCGACGGGTCCTCACCCAGCCCAGAAGATCTCCTCCCCGAGCCCAACACGCGTTACCGGTTGTGGCTGGCAAACTTCCACGCCTTGCGGGCCATTGACCCGTACAGCCCCACGGCCCCCTCTGCCTTGGCCCGCTCTTTTGAGTTGGAACGGCAAATTCCCGAGGCCGAGGTGGAGCGGGTGCTGGTCCAGGTGCTGGCCGCTCCGGAAATCCGCGCCCTGGCTAAGGTCATCGCCCAGCGCTTGGGACGACCCTTGGAACCCTTTGACCTGTGGTACGCGGGTTTTGCTTCACGGGCGGGGTACCCCGAGGAGGTGCTCAACCGCCATGTGCGGGCGCGTTACCCGTCGGTGGAGGCTTTTCAAAAGGACCTGCCGCAGATTCTGAAAAAGCTGGGCTTTTCCCCGGATACGGCGGCTTTTCTGGCGGAGCGGATTGTGGTGGATCCGGCTCGCGGGGCTGGACACGCCCTGGGGGCGGTGCGGCGGCAGGATCGGGCTCACCTGCGCACCCGCGTAGCACGGGAAGGGATGGATTTCAAGGGTTTCAACATTGCCGTTCACGAGCTGGGCCATAACGTGGAACAGGTCTTCTCGTTGCACCGCATGGACCGCTGGGCCTTGGCTGGGGTTCCCAACAACGCCTTCACCGAAGCCTTTGCCTTTGCCTTTCAGAGTCGTGACCTGGAGCTGTTGGGCTTGAACACGCAACGCCAACCCAGCGACGAGATCTTGGGGACGCTCTGGGCCACCTATGAGATTGCCGGTGTGTCGCTGGTGGATCTTCGGGTGTGGCGCTGGCTGTACGCGCACCCCCAGGCTACCCCTGAAAGCCTCAAGGAGGCAGTGCTGTCTATCGCCCGGGAGGTGTGGAACGAGTACTTTGCCGACGTGCTGGGCGAGCCCAACTGTGAGCTCTTGGCCATTTACTCGCACATGGTGGCGTACCCCTTGTACCTTTCTGACTACGCCCTGGGCCAGATCATCGGTTTCCAGATTGGACAGCGTCTGCGCGCTGGGAACTTTGCCCAGGAAGTGGAGCGCATGACCCGTTTGGGTCGGCTAACCCCGGACCTCTGGCTGAAGCAAGCGGTGAACAGCCCCTTGTCGGCTGAGCCCCTGCTGCAGGCGGCGCGCCAGGTCTTGCAACAGCGTTGACAACGCGGTGAGCAGCGGTTGTTAGAATCTCCGCCGCACACGGGGTGTTGGTGGTCTTGGGGGGAGCATGACGGGGAACTTCAAACCCTGGACAACGGACAATGGGGAACAGGTTTTCCCATGGAAAGAAGTGGCGCGTCTGGTGCTGAGCTCGCGGCTTCTGGACGAGCTGGAGGAAACGCAGTTGACCCCGCAAGGTCTGGTGAAGTACCAGTTTTCCGCCAAAGGCCACGAGCTGGCACAGGTGCTCTTGGCGCTAAGCCTCACCCACCCCCACGATGCCGCGGCGGTGTACTACCGTTCCCGACCCTTTGTCCTGGCCAGTGGTTTGAGCTTGGAGGAGGCCTTGCGGGCCTCTCTGGCTCGTCGTGGTTCCATGAGCGAGGGGAGGGATGTGGGGGTGATGTTCAACCTCCCTTCCCGCGGTGGGGCCACCGTGCTTCCTACTGCTGGGGATGTGGGCTCCCAATACGCCCCCGCTGCGGGCTGGGCGCAAGCCATTCGCTACTACGCCCAGGTGCTCCGCCGCCGCGAGTGGGAGCAAGCCATCGCTGTGGCCTGTGGGGGGGAGGGGTCGGTGGCGGCCAACGGTTTTTGGGCGGCCCTGGTCATGGCCACCACCCTGCGTTTGCCGCTGTTGTTCTTCATTGAAGACAACGGTCGGGCCATTTCCGTGCCGCGGGAGCTGCAGACCCCGGGGGGCAACGTGGCGGCCAACCTGCGCTCCTTTGCCAACCTCAAGGTGTTGGAGGGACCAGGTTATGTCCCGGAAACCACCGCCGGCCTGGTGGCCGAGGCGGTGGCGTGGGTGCGCGGCGGCAGCGGCCCATGTCTTCTACGTCTGGAGGTGCCACGCCTGACCGGGCACACCTTCATTGATACCCAAGCTTATCGGGACCAGGAAGAGCTGGAGCGGGAACGGAGCAAGGATCCCGTGAAGTTCCTTCGCCAGCTCCTGGGGGAGGAGGATTGGGAAAGCGTGGAGCAGGAGGTGCGGGTGGCACTCCAGGCGGCGTTGCAGGCGGCCCAGGTGACCCCAGCTCCCGATCCTGCCTCAGCCACCGCCCACCTCTTTGCCCCAGCCCCCCCGGGGTGGGGAGCCGTGAAGGCGCCTCCCGTGTCCGTCCCTTCGCCAGGGGGAGCCCGGATCAACTTGGTGGAGGGAGTGCGGCGCGTGCTGCACAGCGAGCTTAAGAACGACCCCGGGCTCCTGGTCTTTGGCGAGGATGTGGGGGCCAAAGGCGGCGTCCACGGAGCCACTGTGGATTTGCAGCGCACCTTCGGCGAGGAGCGGGTGTTTGATACCTCTCTGTCCGAGGTGGGCATTTTGGGGCGGGCGGAGGGGATGGCGTTGGCAGGGCTGCGGCCCGTGGCAGAGATCCAGTTCCGCAAGTACGCCGATCCGGCCTACGACGTGTTGGTGGACATTGGGCTTGTGCGATGGCGGACGGCGAGCCGTTTTGTCGCCCCGGTGGTGGTGCGGATGCCCTTGGGTTTTGGCCGAAAAACCGGTGATCCTTGGCATTCCTTTTCGGCGGAGGCCATTTACCTGCACACCTTGGGCTGGCGAGTGGCCTTTCCCTCCAACGCCGCCGATGCCGTGGGGTTGTTGCGGGCAGCGCTGCGGGGGGAAGATCCGGTGCTGTTTTTCGAGCACCGGGCGCTGTTGGATGCCCCGGAAGCGCGGCGGCCCTACCCTGGCGATGACTATTTCTTGCCCTTTGGTGTGGCTGCCAAGCTGCTTTCCGGGAACCGGGTGACGGTGGTGAGCTGGGGTGCTATGCTTTACCGCTGCCTGGCGGCAGCTGAAGCCTTCCCCCAGCAGGTGGAGTTGTGGGATCTGCGCACCCTTTCACCTTGGGACCGAGGCGCGGTCTTAGGGTCGGTGAAGAAAACGGGTCGGCTGTTAGTGGTCCATGAAGACACCATCACCGGTGGCTTTGCGGGGGAAATCATCGCCGCGGTCCTGGAGGAGGTGTTCCCTTTCTTGGATGCGCCACCCATGCGCGTGGCCAGTGAGGATTGCCCCGTGCCCTACGACGCCGGACTCATGGACCAGGTGGTGCCCACGGTGGAGCGCATTCGTGAGGCGTTGGCGCGCCTGCTGGCCTACTGACGGAGTGCAAGCTTACTGGCTTACTTGGCTACAATCCCTGCCCGGCTGGGCGTGAGGTGAAGATGGAAACCATTCACGTGGCTCATTCTCCCGATGCCGATGACGCCTTCATGCACTACGCGGCCGTCCGTGGCCTGGTGGATACCCGCGGCATGCATTTCCAGGAGGTGCTCGCCGACATAGAGACCCTCAACCAGGCGGCCCGCGAGGGCAAGTACGAGGTGACGGCCCTTTCCATCCACGCCTTCGCCTACGTGGCCGACCGCTACGCCCTCCTCTCCTCCGGCGCCTCCATGGGCGATGGTTACGGCCCCGTGGTCATTGCCCGCCGACCCCTCCGCCGGGAGGATTTGGTTGGCGTGGAGGTGGCCACCCCCGGTCGTTGGACCTCCGCCCGCTTGGCCCTGCAGCTGTGGCTCCCCGAGGTCCGGTGTGTGGATCTGCCCTTTGATGCCATTGCCGAGGCGGTGGCGCAAGACCGTGTTCGGGCGGGGGTGCTCATCCACGAGGGTCAGCTCACCTACCAAGACGAGGGGTTTTTCCTGGTGGCAGACCTGGGAGCGTGGTGGAAAAACGAGACGGGCCTTCCCCTGCCCCTCGGGGGCAACGCCATTCGCCGGGACCTGAGACCCGATCTGGCGCGAAGGGTGGCTGCGGTGCTGGCGGAGTCGGTGCGTTGGGGGCTGGAGCACAGGCAAGAAGCCTTGGCTCACGCCCTGGGCTTTGCTCGCGGCCTTGATCGCCACCGGGCGGATCGGTTCGTCGGGATGTACGTGAACCAATGGACCTTGGATTACGGGGAAACGGGAAGGGAAGCCATTCGCCTGTTCCTCGGGCACGGGTACAAGCGGGGCCTGCTCCCACACCTTCCCCATTTGGATTTCGTCAGCCCTTAACCCCCTGGGGCTTGGCTTAACCCTTTCGCCCAATGCGGCGCTCAATTTCCCCATGCGCCACGGTCAGGGCAATGGGGCGACCGTGGGGGCAACGGTGGGGGTCCTGGCAGCGCGCCAGATCGTCCAGCAACCGTTGGGCCTCCAGGGCCGTGAGCGGGGTGTTCTTCTGGACGGCTGCGCGGCAGGCCAGGGAAGCGGCCACCTGTTCCCGCAAGGAGCGTCCAGGGTTGGGACCTTGGGCCAGGTCTTCCAAAACCCCTTTGAGTAGCTCCGGCGCTTGGGAAGCGGGGATGGCCGCCGGCAGGGAGGTGATCCGCAGGGTGTGGCCGGAAAGGGGTTCCACCTCCAACCCCAGCTGGGCTAATTCCGCCACGTGTTCAACCACCAGCAGGAACACCGCCGGGTTGACGGTGACCACCTCCGGCAACAGGAGTGCTTGCCTTGGGGTTGGCCCGTCCTCCCTTAGCAGCTGTTCAAAGAGCACCCGCTCGTGGGCCACGTGCTGATCCACCAGGGCAAGCCCATCCTCGCGCTCCACCAGGAGGTAGGTGTGGCGGTATTGACCCAGGTAGCGGCCCCAGGATTTGGGCGGGGCAGCGGTGACGGGAGGTTCCCAGGGCTGGCCGTGGGGCGGAGGACCCTCACCAACGGCAAACTGCAAGGGCTGCTGTGGCAACGGCGGTCCTGGGGGCGTGGCCAGGGTGAGCCTTGGGGCCCGGCGACCCGCCGCCAAGGCGTCGGTCAGGGCCTCCGCGAGGAAGGCCGTCACCGCCCCTGGGTTGACGAAGCGAACCTCGGTTTTGCTTGGGTGGACGTTGAAATCCACTTCCTCAGTGGGCAGCTGCAGGTGCAGGAAAAGATCTGCTTGCCACTCCCCGTGGGTTGAACGCAACAGGCGCGCCAGGGTTCCGCTCAGCAGGCGGTCTTTGAGGGAGCGACGGTTAACCACCACCACCAGCTGGCGGGCGGGGGTAGGGGGCATGAGGTAACCCTCCAGGGTGTAGGCCCCTCGCTGCGCCGAGAACGGTGTCAAAGATGCCTCGGGGAGCATTTGCCGGAGCCGTACCTCTCGGTTCGGCGCCGGTAGGAGGTGGACCAGCCGCCGCCCGCCGTGGAAGAGGGTAACGGCTACCTGGGGGTAGGCGAAGGCGAGGGACTGAAGGTACTCCACCACGTGCCGCAGCTCAGTGGGCTCCGAGCGCAGGAACTTTCGCCGGGCGGGGGTGCGGGCAAAGAGCTTCTCCACGGTTACGGTGGTGCCACGGGGCCGGCCGCAAGGCTCCTGGCCCAGCACCCGCCCAAATGACACCCGCACCCGCGTACCTTCCCCAGGTGCTGGGGCCGTTTCCAAGGTGAGCTGGGAGACGGCGGCTATGGAGGGCAAGGCTTCGCCGCGAAAGCCCAAAGTGGTAAGGTGTTGCAGGTCTTGCGCATCGCGGATCTTGGAGGTGGCGTGGCGCTCCAAGGCCAACATGGCGTCCTCGGCATCCATGCCGCAGCCGTCGTCTTCCACCTGGATCAGGTCACGTCCCCCCGCCGCTAAGCGGACCACCACCCGCTCCGCCTGGGCATCTAAGGCGTTTTCTACCAGTTCCTTCACCACCGAGGCGGGCCGTTCCACCACCTCGCCGGCAGCAATTTGGTTGACCACGGCGTCGGGTAGGAGGCGTATCTTCCCCATGGGTAGAAGCCTAACCCATGAGGTCCTAAACTTTCCCAACGGGGGTGCTCATGGATTTTCGCTTCACCGACCAACAACGGATGATCCGTCAGATGGTGCGGGAGTTCGCCCGCGAGCGTGTGGCCCCGGGGGCTCGGCAACGCGACGAAACGGGACAGTTTCCTTGGGACCTTTTCCGGCAAATGGCGGAGCTGGGGCTTTTGGGTATGGTCACTCCGGAGGCCTACGGGGGCTCCCAGTTGGACTTGCTGTCCTACCTAATTGCCATTGAAGAGCTGGCTTGGGCTGACGCCTCGGTGGCGGTAGGGGTGTCGGTGCACAACTCGGTCTGCCAATGGCCCATCGTTCACTTCGGGAGCGACGAGCTGAAGCAGCGCGTGCTGCCCCCTTTGGCCCGGGGGGAGGTGTTGGGGGGGATCATGCTCACCGAGCCCGACGCCGGCTCCGATTTGGCCTCCCTGTCCACCACGTACAAGCGGGTGGGCAACGAGTTTGTGCTGTCGGGGAGCAAGATGTGGATCACCAACGCGGGGATCGCCAAATACTTTGTGGTCCTGGCGACCAAGGACAAGAGCTTGGGTCACCGCGGCATCACTGCCTTTGTTTTGGATGCGGAGCAAGAAGGGGTGCAGGTGGATCCGCCGGAAAAAAAGATGGGCCTCCGCTCCTCGGTGACCGCTGGGGTGACGCTGGAGGAGGCAAGGGTTCCGGCGGGTAACCTTTTGGGGGAGGAAGGGCAAGGGTTCAAGGTGGCGCTGGCCACCTTGGATCATTCCCGCCTCGGGATTGCGGCGCAGGCGTTGGGCATTGCCCAGGCGGCGTTGGACGCCTCCCTGCAGTACGCTAAGGAACGGGTGCAGTTTGGCAAGCCCATCATTCAGCACCAGGCGATTGGCTTCCGTTTGGCCGACATGGACACGGAGTTGGAGGCGGCTCGTTGGCTCACTTACCGTGCCGCGTGGTTGGCCGAGCAGGGGGGTCAGGTGTCCCGTACCTCCGCCCAGGCCAAGCTGTTTGCCACCGAGACGGCCAACCGAATCTGTAACTTTGCCGTGCAGGTGTTTGGTGGCTATGGGTACTCCCGTGAGTATGTGGTGGAGCGCCTTTACCGCGACGTGCGGGTGACCACGGTGTACGAAGGCACCAGCGAAGTGCAGCGCATGGTGATCGCCCGCGCCCTGGAGCGTCTTTCCACGACGGCTCCGGAAGCCTGACGGCGATGCTGCGGTTGCTGGCGGTGTGGGTGGTTTTGGTCGGCGTGGCTTTGGCCGAAGAAAAACCCCTCATTTGGGGTGCAGACGCCGAAGGCGGAGCACCTTACATCTTCTACGATCCCTCCCGTCCTGGCCAGCTGACGGGTTTTGAGGTGGACCTCATCCGCGCCTTGGAGGCCAGGCTCCGCCGCCGCATCCAGTTCCGGCAATACGACTTTAAGAGGCTGGTGGAGGGCCTCGAGCGGGGGGACTTGGATTTGGCTATGAACGGGCTGGAGGTCACCCAGGACCGCGCCTTGCGGGTGCGGTTCACGCGCCCTTATTACGTCTTTCGCCTGCAATTGGTCGTGCGCCGGGGAGATGAGCGATGCCGGAACTTGAGCGCGTGTGCCGCCTCCGGAGGGGTGGTGGGAACACTGGAAAACACCGCCGCCTCGCGCCTTCTCTCCAACCTGGGGGTGCGCACCCTGCTCTACGACAGCCAAGTCACGCCTTTTGAAGACTTGGCTTTGGGGCGCCTGGACGCGGTGCTGTTGGATGTGCCCATCATCAGGGCCTTCCTCCTTTCCTGGCCGTCCCTGGAGGCGGTGGATCCCCCCGTGGCCGGCCGGGGGTACTACGCCATCGCCGTGCGTCCCCAGGACGAGGAACTGGCGCGCCAGCTGAACCAAGCCCTGGACGCGCTGGCGGCGGAAGGGGAGTTGCAAGCCATCCTGGGGCGATGGGGGCTTTGGGACCAAGGGCAGGAAGAGCTCCTGCCTGCTGGGGAGTTTTTCCCTGGGCATCGCCCGCCGCGAGAGTCCGCTCCGGGCTCACTGGGGGCTCCGCGACGCCTGTTCACCCTCAAGCTCTTGGCCAGGGCAGCTTTGGTGACGGTGGCCCTTTCGGTGGTGAGCATGGCCTTGGCGGTGATGGTGGGGCTCTGTGTGGCTTCGGCGCGGCTGTACGGTCCCCGTTGGGTGCAGGGTCTTGCCTTGGCCTACGTGGAGTTTTTCCGCGGGGTGCCGGTGCTGCTGCTGTTGTACTTGTTGTACTTCGGTCTTCCCACGGCGTGGCAGGCGCTTACCGGCCAGCCAGGATTGCACATTCCCCCGTTTTGGACCGCTGTGGTGGGTTTGGGCCTCACCTATGGCGCCTACGAAGCGGAAATCTACCGCGCAGCCTTGCTGTCCATTCCCCACTCCCAGTGGGAGGCGGCCGCCAGTCTGGGACTGTCGCGGCGGCAAACCTTCCTCCACGTGGTGTTACCCCAGGCTTTGCGGGTGGCCCTTCCCCCGTCCACCACGGACTTTGTCGCCCTTTTCAAGGATACGAGCTTGGCGGGCACCATTACGGTGGTGGAGCTGGCCAAGCAGTACCAGATCTTGTCCACGTCGGGCGGGGATTTTCGCCTCTTGGTGGAGGCAGGCCTGGTGACCGCCTGTTTGTACTTGTGTATGTCCTTGCCCCTCGGCCATTGGGCCCGTCGCTGGGAGCGGCGTTTGGCAACAGCTCCGTGACCATGGTACGGATAGCGATTGACCACTTGTGCAAGAAATTTTCCGGTCGCCCGGTGCTGGAAGGGGTCCGGCTCGAGGTGAGCAGCGGCGAGACCGTGGTGGTCCTTGGACCATCGGGGGCGGGCAAGTCCACGCTCTTGCGCTGCGTCGTCGGTTTGTGCCCCTTTGACGAAGGGGAAATCCACGTGAACTCCTGGGTTCTGAGACCCAGTCCACAGGGGCTGGGGCAGGCTCCGCAGATCAGGCAGCGAGTGGGGTTCATCTTTCAGGATTTTGCCCTTTTCCCCCACAAACGGGCCTGGGAAAACGTGGCCTTAGCGCCGCGGTTGGTGCGTGGGCTTGGCCCACGGGAGGCTTGGGAGCAGGCGATGGAGCTTCTGGGGAAGGTGGGTCTGAGGTCGCGAGCGGAGGCGTACCCACACCAGCTTTCGGGGGGAGAAAAGCAACGGGTGGCCATCGCCCGTGCCCTGGCTTTGGCTCCCCAGGCGCTGTTGGGGGATGAGATCACCAGTGCCCTGGACCCGGAGCTGAAGTGGGAGGTGGTGGAGACGCTCTTGCGCTTGAAGGGGGAGGGCCTGTCGCTGCTGTTGGTCACCCATGAGGTGGGCCTCGCGCGCAAAGTGGCCGATCGCGTGGTGCTGCTGGCGGACGGGAAGGTGGTAGAGGAGGGTTCCCCTCGGGAGGTCTTGGACCGCCCCCAAAGCTTGCGCGGTCAGCAGTTCTTGGCCCGCCTGCTGGTCTAGACCAGTCGGCCGCGAATGCGGCCCGACGGCCAAAGAGAAAAAAAAGCGCCGCTTTCGCGGCGCCCACCAGCTGAGGGAGCGCGATGTGTTTACTTTTCCTCCACCTTCACCGGGATGGCTTTGGGTTTGGCCTCCTCGCGCTTGGGCAGGGTCAGGTGGAGCACACCCAGCTTGTAGGAAGCGCTGATCTTGTCCGCGTTGACGTTGGACGGCAAGGTGAAGGTGCGCTCAAAGGTTCCATAGGCACGCTCCACGCGATGGTAGGTTTCACCCTCTTCCGCCTTTTCAAACTTCCGGGATCCGCGAATGGTGAGCACCCCTCCCTCCACCGTGACCTCCACGTCCTTTGGATCAATGCCGGGTACCTCCACAGAGATCTCTAGGGAGTCTTTCCCCTCTTTCACATCCACCGCCGGCAACCAACTGCCGCTGATGTAGTCCTCCTCACCCCGGCGAGGACGGCCCCAAACCTCCTCAAAGAGCCGCGCCATCCGCTCCTGCATTGCGGCCATTTCCTTGAAGGGATCCCAACGGACCAAGCTCGTCATGGTTGTTTCCTCCTTTCTGGAGGTCGCTCCGCAACCTCCAGGCTACAAGATAATACCTGCGCGTAATCTTGTCAAGTCCTGTAGTGGATGCAAAACAGGATCTATGTCATTCATGCTCATAGTCAACGGCGGGAACTTTGCTAGGCTTAGAGCATGATTGCGTTCTTCTTGCTCCTCGCCGCCGCCTCCCCGCTGGCCCTAAGGCTGGAGACGGAGCCCCTGGGCCGGGGCCGGGTGGGCACCGTGGTAGCCGTTGCCGTTCAGGTGGCACCGGAAGACCGAGCAGGCCTCGGCGGTCGGGTGCGTTTTTCCCTCCAGTTGCTCCGGGGTGGCCAGAGGGCTGATGCGGGGGAGGGTGTGGTGGAGCTGGCAGGGGATGGTTCTTTTTTGCTTTACCGAGAGTGGCCTCCAGGGGAAGGAACGTTGCAATTGGAGGTAAGTTCTTTAGACGGGTCCCGCAGGGGGCGCGTGGTGCAGAGGATCACGGTTCCGGTCCTTCAAACACCCTTTCTGGCGCCGGAACAGGGTCCTGCGGATGCGGCAGCGCTCATGCCCCTTCCGCCGGAGGAGGAGGCGGTGCGGTTTCTAGCCCCGAGATCGGGAGCGGCGGTGGGCACGCTATTCCTTACCGTCAAGGTACCATCGGCGACGGCGGAGGTTCGCTTCTTTCAAGACGGCGAGCTCATCTTGACCAAGAACCGAGCACCCTGGGAGTTGGCCCTCACTGTGGGTGCCGTTCCGCGTCGTAGCGTGGTACGTGCCGAGGCTTGGGGGGCAGGGGGGCGCTTTCTCGGCGAGGATGCCCTGGTCCTTCACGGGTCGCCTAACCAATTGGAGGTCCAGTTGCTCCTGCGCGAGCCCCAGGGACGGGGTGGGCCGGTTCAGGTGACCGTGGCCACCTCGCCCCCGGGTTTGGAAGAAGAAGTCGTGTTGAGGTTAGACGAGCGGGCCGTGGCGCGCTGGCTGGCGTGTCCCTGCGTGGTTCAGTTAAAGCCGCAAGAGCTGGCCCAAGCTCGGGTGATGGTGGCGGAGGCCAGGGGTGGGGGTCGGAGTGGCGAGGCGGTTTTGGTGGTGGGCTCCGGCACCATTGCCGAGAGCGCTCGGGTGGACGTGGTGGAGTTGCCGGTGGCGGTGCTGGATGAGCGGGGAAAACCGGTCACCGATCTAAGCCCCGCCGATTTTCGGGTCCTTGACGATGGGCAGGAGGTGCGTATTGATAGCGTTAGCTTGGGCCAAGATCTCGCCTTGTCCTTGGGGTTGGCGGTGGACGTGTCCGGTTCCATGAGTAAGGATTTCCCCCTGGTTCGGCGAGCCGCCAGTGGATTTCTTTCCACCTTCCTTCGGCCGCAAGACCGTTTTTTCTTGGCCACCTTTTCCTGGGAGTTTTCCTTGCTCGTTCCCTGGACCGCCGATGCGCGTCTGGCCGCCAGCCGGCTGGAACACCTCAACCCCGAGGGGGGAACCTCCTTGCACGACGCGGTGATCAAGGGTCTGGAGCTGTTCCGCGGTCGGCAGGGGCCGCGGGGTCTGGTCATCATCACCGACGGTGAAGATACCACCTCCCGTACCGGTTGGGACGTGGCGCTGCGGTATGCTCGGACCGCTCGCACGCCAGTGTTCCCGGTGGGCATTCGCCTGTCGTTGCTGGACTTTCTTTTGCGCGGCAAACTCACTGAATTGGCGGGTGCCACCAGCGGCGAGGCCTTTTTCGTCAGCGATCCCGGAGATCTTCCCGAGGTGTACCGGCGCATTGGCGAGCAGCTGCGAAGCCAGTACCTAGTGGTTTACCGGGCTCCGGGAACCGCCAGCGCGGATCACTTTCGCCCGGTGGTGGTGAAGGTTCTTCGGGAAGGGGTTTCCGCAAGGACCATTCCCGGTTATTTCCCGGTGCCCTAGGGGTGGGAAGCAAGCTGTTGTCTTGCGCGTTTACAGAGGAAGAGATGGCCTCTAGCATTTTGGTAACCGCGGAGGTAGCGGGTCGCTCTGGCCTTTCTGAGACCGTCATTGAACCTGGCCCGGTGGCCAGTGGCTCTGTGGTGTTGACCACCGAGCAGACGCTGCGGCGATGGCCGGCTCCACTGCCCTCCGGGGTGTGTTGGGTGGTCCTTAGTGAAGGTGGGCACGACCCGCTTCCCCTGGAACCCTTTCTCCTGCTGCCCGCTGGGCTTTCCGGACCGCCTTTGGCCCGGGCGCTGCTGGCGGCGTTGGAGACGGCTTCCCTGCGGCATCGGCTCCAGCGGTTGCACGGGGAAGCTCAAGCGGCGCAGGACCGGCAGCTGGAGTTGGCCCGGATTGGCATTGCCCTGGTGGCCGAACGGGATCTGGCACGCCTCCTGGAGCGGATTCTCTCCAGTGCCCGCGAGCTGGTGTGCGCCGATGCCGGCTCCCTTTACCTGCTGGAAGAGCGGGAAGGACACAAGTTGCTGCATTTCATGTTGGCGCAGAACGATTCCGTTCCCGTGGCCTTGAGCACCTGGTCGGTGCCCGTGGACACCGCGTCCATTGCCGGGTTCGTGGCAGCTTCAGGGGACTGCGTGGCGGTGGAGGACGTGAGGTATCTTCCCCGTGATGCCCCGTACAGCTTCAACCCAAGGTTTGACCAGCTCACGGGCTACCATACCCGCTCGTTGCTCACCGTGCCCATGGCCACCCGAACTGGCGAAATCGTCGGCGTGCTGCAGCTCATCAACCGCAAGCGGGATCGCCTCGCCACCGTAGCGAGCGCCCAGGAGGCCGAGCAGTGGGTAATCCCCTTTTCTCAGGCGGATATTGCGGTCATCCGCGCGTTGGCCGCCCAGGCGGCAGTGGCCATTGAAAACAGTCGCCTGGTGGGGGAAATCCAACGGCTTTTTGAGTCGTTCGTGCGCGCCGCGGTGATGGCGATTGAGCAACGGGACCCCACCACGCGCGGGCACTCGGTGCGCGTGGCCCACTTCACCTTGGGCCTGGCCCGGGCGGTGGAGCAAAATCCCCCACCTGCCTATCGCCACCTGCGGTTCTCCCGGGACGACCTGCTGCAGCTGCGCTACGCGGCGCTCCTCCACGATTTCGGCAAGGTGGGCGTTCGCGAAGCGGTGCTCACTAAACCAAAAAAGCTTTACCCGGACCGCCTCCAGCTCATTTTGGAACGGTTTCGCCATGCCCGCCGGGCGCAGGAAGTGTTGGTCCTGCGCAAGCTCCTGGAGCAGCTGGTAGCCCTGGGGCGCGCCCCCACCGGTGAGGACTTGCGGAACCTGGAGGCGGCGGTGCAAGTGCTCCGTGAAGACCTGGACCTCAAGCTGGCTCGGGTGTTAGAGGCCAATGAACCGACGGTGCTGGAGGCCAGCACCGCCCACCTCCTGCATGAGCTGGCGGGGACCCAGTTTCCCGGAGAGGACGGGGAACCCCTCCCCCTCCTCACACCGGAAGAGGTCCGCTGGCTTTCCGTGCCCAAAGGGAGTTTGGACGAGGAGGAGCGGCGCGAGGTGGAGTCCCACGTGGTTCATTCGTACCAGTTTCTCCTCACCATTCCTTGGCCCAAGCGCTTGGCCAGAGTCCCAGAAATTGCCTACGGGCACCACGAAAAGTTGGATGGCCGGGGCTACCCCCGTCGCTTGCGGGCCGAGGAGATTCCCCCTGAGGTGCGCATGATGACCATTTGCGACATGTACGATGCCCTCACCGCTGCCGACCGGCCCTACAAGAAAGCGGTAAGCCCCGAGCGGGCCTTGGCCATTTTGGATGAGGATGCGCAAAAAGGCGCTCTGGACCGCGACCTGTTTAGGGTCTTTTTAGAGGCGCGAGTGTTCGCCAGCCCGCCGCCCTCCGACGCCCTCTCCTAGCCCGGCAGGCCCCATTGAAGCCCCAGGCGGTAGCCGCCCAAGGCCACGAGCCCAAAGCCGAGGGTGACCAAGACCGCAGCCAAGATTTTCACCACCAGTCTTTCCGCAGCAGGTGACAGGAGCGTCTTGCCCTGGCCCAGTGCGAGCAACAGGGGGGCATACCAGGAAACCACGCCGCCCAAGAGGGCTCCCAGCATCCAGAGGAGACCCGGCTCCCCGTAGTGGCGCGCCGTTTCCACGAAGGCCAGGCCTGCGGTGACCCACCACAACCAGTAATGGGGGTTTGCCAAGGACACGCCCATACCCAAGAACAGGTAGCGGAAACGGTGCTGGTTGTTAGGCAAGGAAAACCCGACCGTCGGCTCCCTTGTGCCCTGGCGGGCGGAAGCGAGACCACCCCAGAGCAACACCAGACCCCCCGCCAACTCCACCGCCGGCAGGGCACCCAACCGCGCCAGATGTGGCCCGGCGCCGGAGGCCAAGGCGGCAAAGAGCACGGCGTCCAGCAGGGTTGCCCCGACCAAGAACCAAAAGGCCGCGCCCAACCGGTGGGCGAGGGCCAGACGCGTGGCCACCAAGGTGATAGGGCCCGGGATGACGACCGTGGCCAGGGACACCAAGTACCCTGTGGCGACCAAAGCCTCCAGGGAGAGGGGTAAGGTCACTGGGTCCAAGGTTTGTTAGCCAAGCTTGTAGCCAATGGTGCGCAGGAACCGCAGACGGGCCAGAACGTCCTCGTCCTTTTCCACTCCTTGCGGCGAGACGCCATCCACCACCCCAAGAATGGCCCTCCCCTGCGCGGTTTCTGCTACCACCACTTCCGCCGGATTGGCGGTGGCACAGTAGATCCTGCAGACCTCGGGAACCAACTTGATGGCGTTGAGGATGTTGATGGGAAAGCCCTGGTCAAGGAAAACGAAAAAGGAGTGGCCCGCGCCCACCGAAAGAGCGTTCCGCGTGGCCAAGTCCACCAGCCCCTCGTCGTTGCCCGAGCGACGGATCAGCGCAGGGCCCGAAGACTCGCAAAAGGCGATCCCAAACTTGAGGTGGGGTGCGGTGGAGACAATGGCCTCGTGAATGTCCTCCACGGTCTTGATGAAGTGGGCTTGGCCCAGGATGAAGTTGATTTCTGCGGGTTTTTCCACCTTCACCGTCAATATCGTCATGGCTCACCTCCTCGTCACCTCTGGTGGCTCCTAAACCCCCCCCAGGACCGCTACCAGTTCTGCCAGGGCCTCCGCCAGGAGCAGCACGTAATCCGCGCTCACCGCCGCCAGTTCGGCTTCTGGAGGCCAGGTTTCTAGGTCGGTGCTGTCCCCTTCAGGTCCGGACAGGGTGAGGGTCAAAGCCCCTCGGCTAGCGGCCAGCCCCGCCCCGGAATGGGCGGTGAAGCGCTCCGTACGCAAGTCCGCCACCAGACCCCAACGACGGAAAATCCCAGGCAGCCGCGGTACAACCAGGCTCGTGGTCTCCCCAAGGCGCACCACCAGCTTGCTGGGATCTCCAGGTTGAAAGGACCACAGGCGTTCCAACTCTACCCACACGGCCACCGGACCTGGACGGGTGGCGAGGAACGCCTGGGCGCCGGCGGCATCGTGGCATCCTCCCGCCAAGAGGACCACCTCCACCGGTAAGCTGGGGGGGCGGGCGGCCACGAGGGTGGCAAACTCCAGGGCTGTGATCACCCCCAAGGCGTTGTCGCGCAGGCTCAGAGCCCGCCGGTAGCTGTCCCAAGGATCGCCGGTGCAGGCATCCCAGTGGGCCGCCAGAACCAACGGCAGGCGAGGTGAGGAGATCCGGCGGGGGTGGATGATCACGTTGTGCCACTCGGCCGCCGTATCCCAGGGGGTCCTGCGCAGGAACGTGTGCTTCTCTGCCACAAGCCCTCGCCGTGTGGCTTCCTGTAGCAAGACCTGCACCACCTCTTCTGCCGCCGGATGCCAGGCGTACCGCGTCGTAATGCCGCCTCCCCCGGGGAGGGGTTGGATCCCCGCCAATGCCTTGAGGGATTCCAGTACCCGCGTGCGGCGAGCTGGTCCCCCCTCCCCCAGCCTTTTCGCGGCGAGGTCGCGCAGGCGATCCTGGACGCGGCTGGCAGGAAGGCGTGGGGACCAGGCCAAACCCCATTGCAAGGGCAGGATCCGTGGGTCCACATCGGCTGCCGGGTGAGGCAGGGTGGCGACGAAGACCAGGTAACGTTCATCCGGTGTGAGCTGAGGCAGCTCCACCCGTGCAAACCCGTTGCTGTCAAAAATAACCGGTTCTGGCGGTGAAGCGCTCCAGAGGCTCACCTTCTGCCCGGATCCTACCCAGCGGCCGGAAGGGTCGCCCTGCAGGGCCAGGGGGAGGCTGGGCTGGCCATCCCCTTGCACCAGCAACACCCCACCACCACCGACCCCCAGAGCAGCTTGCCCGGAGGCCGGGCGGGAGGCCACCATCCACGCCAGGGGCTGTGGGCGGGGGGCGAAGGCCAGGGGAGTGTTCCACGCCCCGCCGGTGGGACCCTGGCCGAACCAAAGCTCGCGCCAAAAGCGGGGCACCAGCTCACCTAAGGACCACTGGGGGCGCCGGTTGGCCAGGGTGGAGTAGAGGGGCCCGGTGGGAGCGCCCTGTGCTTCCACCAACGCGAGCACTGCGGGGGGATCCAGGGTTTGGGCAAGGAACTCAACAAACAGAGGACCCCATCCGTCAGGCCTCTGGGGTGCCCAGGGGGATGGCCCCGGGCCGTGGTGATCCTGCTCCCCCCAGAGGTACCTGGGTGGGGCTACCCCCACCCGGCAGGCAAACCAGCGGGCCACAGCACGGCTCAACGCGTTGGGGAAAGGGTCGGAGGTGGGCAGGTTGGAGAGGAGGAAAAAGGCCTCCACCAATGAGGCCAGGTTGCGCCACGCCAGCTCCCCGGAATAGGGGAACCTGGCAAAGATCACCGGAACGGGATTGGCGTGAAAGCCGAAGCGCAATGCCTCCGCTTCCCCCAACAGGTCAAAAGGGGAAAAAAAAGCAGGCTCAAAAGCGCCGTTTTCCCACACCAACACCGGTGTTTGCTCCCAGGGGAGCGCTTTTGGCTGCCACTGCTGGAGTTGCCGGCGGGCTGCCTCTAAGCGGTCCAGGACCGCGAGGAGGCCACCGGGTGGGAGCCGGTTTTCTGGGGGAAGGGCATTTCCCGAGGCCAGGAAGATTTGGAAGTGCTCGCTTTGCACTACCAGTTTTGCCTTTACCGCTACTTGCAGAGGGTGGCGCTGGCGGGGAAGCTGCAACCCCCAAAAGCTGGCAGTGGCCTCCTGGGCTGCCAGACTCACGGGGAGCAAAGTGAAGAACACAAATCTCAGCGGCGTGCCACGCACAGTAGCTGTAGTGTAAGGAAGACTCGTTCGCCCGTGCAAGTCTAAGAGGCGGTGGCAGGGCATGGCTATACTGGCGTCTGGGATCGTTGCCGTGGCGGACTCGGGTCAAGGGCCAGTGGGCGGGGGAACCGTAGGCAATGGCTTTGAGCGGTGGAAGAACTGGCTGCGCACCTGGTGGGCCTGGGTATTTTTGGGATTGGTGGCGGCAGCCCTGCGCTTTTTCTTGTTGGGCGATCGGCCACCTCATCACGACGAAGCGATTCACGGCCACTTTGCCTGGGAGCTCTTAAACCGGCACAGCTACCGGTACGACCCCACCTATCACGGCCCACTCCAGTACTTTATCTTGGCCGGCCTGTTTGCCCTCTTTGGTGAAGGGGAATGGGTATTGCGCAGTTACGCCGCTGTCTGTGGAACCTTGCTGGCTCTGGTGCCCCTGTTGCTGCGCGGTGTGGTCGGTACAGGTCCAGCGTTGGCCATGGGTTGGCTCTTGGCCCTTTCCCCAACTTTCTTGTACTTTTCCCGGTTTGCGCGCAACGATGTGCCGGTGTGCCTGTACACCGCCGTGGCTTTGGTGGTGCTCTGGCGACCACGGAACGCCCCCGGGAGCGCGCTTCCCTGGGCGGGTTTCTTCCTCGGGCTTCATGCCATTTCCAAAGAAACCATTTACGTCACAGCCGCCCTTTGGGCCCTCGCCGCTTTGGTGCTTTCCCTGTGGCAGGGGTTACCGCAAACGTGGGCGTGGCTTAGGCAGTGGTGCTGGCATGAACGCAAGGGGTTGTTCCTGTCGGTGGCGGTGTTCTCGCTCGTGTGCCTAGTTTTTTACACGGTGTTTTTTTCCTGGCCCCAGGATGTCTTGTTCCCTTTGAAAGCCATCAGCTACTGGTACGGCCAGCACGTCCAGGAAAGGGTGGGTGGCCCTTGGTATTTTTACCTTCCCCGACTGGCACTCTACGAGTTTCTCATTTTCGGCCTGGCCGGCTTCGGCGTGTGGCGCCGTTGGAACCGATGGACCGGGCCCGAGCGCTTTGCCTTGCTGTGGGGGGCCTTTGCCCTGGGGATGTACGCCTACCTCGGTGAAAAGGTCCCTTGGCTCGCGGTGCATCAGATTCTGCCTTGGGTCCCGTTGGCTGGGGTGGAACTGGCGTGGATTTGGCAAAGGCGCGGCTTTCTTGTGCCCAAGCTGGTGGTTGGAGGCGCCCTGGTGGCAACCTTCTGGTCCGCTCTGGCTTCCAGTTACCTTTACCCCACCATTGAGCCCACAGAACCCCATGGGGAGCTGTTGGTGTTTGTTCAGACCACCAGGGCCTTTCAGCGGGTGGCCGAAGAGGGGCAACGCTTGGTGGAGCGAGCAGGGGGTAAGCCTGTGGCTTTGGTGGAAGGGGAGGCCTCTTGGCCTCTTTCCTGGCAATGGAAACGAGTTTCCGTGCAATGGGGAATTCCTGCGGGGGAAGCGTTGCCCTTCCTGGTGGTGGCCGACCCTGGGCAAGTTGATCACTTCCCCCCGCCGTGGAAGGAGCAGTTGCGCTGCGAAAATGTTCCCCTGCGGGCGTGGTGGGTGGAGGAGTGGCAGGGAGTGAGCCCGGGTGCGGTGCTGCGCTGGTTTTTTTCTCGGCAAGCCTGGTCACCCCGAGGCTCCACCGACGTCCAGGTGTGCCGCTTGAGGATGGAAGGGGGTGGACATTGAAGGTTGACCTTTCTGTGGTGGTTCCCGTCTTCAACGAGGAGGAAAACTTGCCCGAGCTCCACCGCCGGCTGAGCCAAGTCCTGGCCGGCCTGGTGCCCTCCTGGGAGGTGCTGTTCGTGGACGACGGGTCTCGGGATCGCAGCTGGGAAATCATTCGGCAGCTGGCGGAGCAGGATCCCCATGTGCGTGGCTTGCGCTTTTCCCGCAACTTTGGCCACCAGATGGCCTTTGCGGCAGGGCTAGACCACGCCCGGGGAGAAGCGGTGGTGATCATGGATGCCGACCTCCAGGATCCGCCGGAACTAATCCCACAGCTGTTGGCCAAGCACCGGGAGGGTTTTGAGGTGGTGTACGCGGTGCGGACCGCCCGCCACGGGGAAAGCCTGTTCAAGAAGCTAACCGCGAGCCTGTTCTACCGGCTGTTGGTCCGTATCACCGCCGTCCACATCCCCTTGGACACCGGTGATTTTCGCTTGATGGGCAGGCGCGCCGTGGAAGCCTTTCGGCGGCTGCCAGAACGCCATCGCTTTACCAGAGGTTTGGTGGCCTGGCTGGGTTTCCGGCAAACGGGGGTCCCCTACGAGCGAGCTCCCCGTTACAAAGGCAGCACCAAGTACCCCTTGCGGAAGATGGTACGTTTTGCTTTAGACGCCATCACTTCTTTTTCTCACGTGCCGTTGCAGGTGGCCACCTGGCTCGGTTTCTTGGTTTCCGCCTTTGCCTTTGTCTACATCCTGGTGGTTCTGGCTTTAAAGTTTGCGGGAGTATCCTGGCCTGGGTACACCTCCCTCATGGCTGCCATTCTCTTCCTGGGCGGGGTGCAGTTGACCATGGTGGGCCTTTTGGGAGAGTACGTTGGCCGCATTTACGATGAGGTGAAGCAAAGACCGCTTTACTTAGTGGCGGAGGTAGCGGGGACTTTGCCAGAGGCAGGGGAATTCCCCGCGGGCCACGGGCAGCTGGAGGTCCACCCCTCTTAAGTTTCAATGTCGGAGATGGCCGCAGCGGGGTCTGCCGATCCCTGAACGACCCGTTGGAGGCCGGGGTAGTAGCGGTCCATGATGCCCACGCTGATGTAGAGCATGTTGCGGTACTGCTCGTAGGAGAACTCGCTGCCTTCAGTGCTGGCGGAGCAGCGGAAACGCACCTCGCCATCGCTGAGGTCCATCTCAAAGTTACCCAGCAGCAAACCGTAGTTGGCGCGGGTGAGGAACTCCATGACATCGCGCCGGCGCGGCTCGGGGATCTTTCCCTCCAGGAACACCAGAAAACGGACAATGGACCGCTCTTCGTCGGCCAAGGCCACCAGGCGGTACTGGCTATGTTCCCCCGCCACACCCATTTCCACCGCTTGGTAGTGAGGAATTACGTTGAAGTCCCAGTTATCCCGCCGGAAGTAAGCCACCAACGCCTCGTACAAGCCCATTGCTGCTCCTTTCTGTACTCTCGCCCAGCCGTGAACGCCTGTCAAGGGATGGAGGAGAGCGGTCTGCCGAAGATCAGCGGTGGGGCGGGCAGCGGAGGTGGTTTTGCTGGCTGGGGCGACTGCGGGCGGGCAAATAGCTTGTGCGACAATGCACCCGGAGGCCAACATGAGCTTTGTGGATCTGCGCGATTTTTTGCGTTTTTTGGAAAAAAGGGGTGAGTTGCGGCGGATTCACAAGCCGATCTCTCCGATCTTGGAGATGACGGAAATTGCCGATCGGGTGGTAAAAAAACAGGGTCCTGCCTTGGTTTTTCACCACCCCACGGAAGGCGCGTTTCCGGTGGTCATGAACCTTTTCGGTTCCATCCCCAGGGTGATGGCTGCCCTGGAGGTGGAGAGTTGGGAGTCTTGGGCCGAGCGGGTGAACTTTTTCTTGGAACCCAAAATGCCCACCGGTCTGTTGGACAAAGTTCGCACCCTGCCCAAGCTATTGGAGCTATCCAAGATCTTTCCCAGGGTGGTGCGCGAAGGCCCGGTGCAGGAGGTGGTCAAGGTGGGTGAGGAGGTGGACCTTTTTCAGTTGCCGGTGCTGCAGTGCTGGCCGCAGGACGGGGGCCGGTTCATCACCCTCACCAACGTGATTACCCGTGATCCAGAAACGGGCACGCGCAACTGCGGCATGTACCGTTTGCAGGTGTACGATCGCAACACCACCGGGATGCACTGGCACCTCCACCACGACTCCGCACGCATTTTTCACCACAACGCCCGGCGTGGACACCGCACTGAGGTGGCGGTGGCACTGGGGGGTGACCCGGCCACCATCTTCGCTCCGGCTGTACCCCTGCCCCCAGGGGTGGACGAGCTGCTCTTTGCCGGTTTTGTCCGCGGTGAACCAGTGGAGATGGTGAAGTGCCGCACGGTGGACCTGGAGGTGCCTGCCCACGCGGAGATCGTCCTGGAGGGATGGGTAGACCCCCGGGAACGGCGGACCGAGGGTCCCTTTGGGGATCACACCGGTTTTTACTCCCTCGCTGATCAGTACCCGGTGTTCCACGTGACGGCCGTGACCCATCGCAAGGATGCCCTGTACCCCACCACCATCGTGGGCAAGCCTCCCATGGAGGACTGCTACATGGGGTTTGCCATTGAGCGGATGTTCCTCCCCTTGATGCAAAAGATGCTGCCGGAGGTGGTGGACTACCAC
>JANXCP010000028.1:0-255 GCA_025060245.1 Thermoanaerobaculum sp.
GGCGATCACCGCATCCCTGGCAGAGGGTCCTCGCACTACCGCCAGCGGACGCTCCTTCAGCTCCGGAAAGCTGCGGCGCAAAGCCGCCAAGGGGAAATCGGGAACCCACAGGGAGGCTATCCGCATTTACCCTCCCCCCACCCCCCCCCCCATTGCAAACCCATGGCCCCGCCGACCCCCCGCCACCCACCCATGCCGGTGGGAACCCCCAAAACCAAAACCCCCCCCCACGTACCGCCCAAAACCGGGGGGGCC
>JANXCP010000028.1:265-21854 GCA_025060245.1 Thermoanaerobaculum sp.
TCCCCCGCTCCACCCACGCTTCCGTCTGGAACCCAGCAAACCAATACCCACCACCCTCTTCCCTCACAAAGCGGGGGGTCCCCGGGGCAAAGACCACCTGCACTCCTGCCCAGGTTCCCACCCATGGTGTGGTGGCCAGCACAATGCCTACCACACCCGCTCGCTCCACCGCCCGAGCCAGCCGTAAGGGCAGATGGGAC
Organism: Thermoanaerobaculum sp.; assembly: GCA_025060245.1. GTDB lineage: Bacteria > Acidobacteriota > Thermoanaerobaculia > Thermoanaerobaculales > Thermoanaerobaculaceae > Thermoanaerobaculum. The sequence goes on from JANXCP010000028.1 coordinate 466, forward strand.
CGTTGCTTTCCCCAAAACCCACTCCCCTCCTCCCCAGCCACATCCACCACCGCCACTGTGAACCCCCCTGCTTCCAGCACCAGCTCCACCGCCCGCACTGCCTGTTCCAACCCCTTTGCCTGCACCAAAAGCAACCGCTCCAGGACCACCCCTGCCCCAGCTATGGACACCCCATCAAACTGGCCCGAAACGTCCACCCACAACACCAACTCCCCCCTGGTCGTGGCAGCTCTGACCGTTGCCACCGCCAAGCTGGTCTTCCCTGAGCTCCCCGGCCCCACCAACTCCGCCACCTTACCCACCGGCCAGCCACCGGCCAGGACACGGTCCATAGCACCCTCCCCGGTGGATAGCCGCGGGCGGTGCCTCTCGGCCATCTGCCACCGCTGGGTGCGCTCACGCCATAGGCTCGCCTCGGGAACGGACAGCGGACGCGCGCTCATGCTCCCCTCCACGACAGAACACTATCGTGGTCACTAATAATTTAGTTCAGACCTACATAGATGTCAACCACCATGATTGACATGAACGGATAATTTACCCATATTGACAACTGTGGAGGTCCAATGACCGTTGAGCAGCTTTCCTGGCGCCTTCGCCACCTCCGCCACCGCGCCGGCCTGTCCCAGCAAGCCCTCGCCCAACGCGCCTTCCTCTCGCGCAACTTCGTCGCGCAAATTGAGCGCGGGGAATCGGTGCCCACGGTGCCGGTCCTACGACGCCTCGCCGAAGCCCTCGGGGTCACCGTGGCCGAGCTGTTGGGCGAAGAAGCACCGGCTGCTCCGGCGGCGGAGTTGGTACCTGTCCCGCTGGTGGCCGACCGCATTGCCGCCGGTCCACCCGCCCTGGTCAGTGACCGCATTGATGGCTACCACTCCATTCCCATCTCCCTCCTGCAGCGACTGGGGGTGGACCCCTCCCGCGCCATCTTGGTTCGCCTGGGCAAAGACCAAGACTCCATGGCCGACACCATCCCTCCCGGGTCCACTGTCCTTTTGGACCTCGCCCCGGTGCAGCAAATCCATCCGCGGCAGATTTACGCCGTGCGCGAGGACAGCGGCGACGGGTACGGCTGCGCCATCAAGCGGGTGGTCTTGGACCCGGCCTCGCGGGTGCTCATCCTCCTCTCGGACAACCCTTCCCACCTCCCCCGCGCCATCCGTCTGCGCGCAGGGCAATCCCTCTCGGAGGTCATCCTCGGCCGCGTGGTATGGTGGATCCCCGCATCCAGCACTCCCTAAACCCCCCGTGCCAGCGCCTCCCGCACCAGCTCCACCAGGGTGGAAGCGTAGACCCGCCAGCTCCACTGACGCCCTAAGACCCGCGCACCCCTTGCCAACTCTTGGCGAAATTCGGGGTCCAACAGCGCTCCCATTGCCTGCGCCAAACCCGCCGCATCCCCCGGCTCCACCACGAGCCCGTTCACACCCGCTTGCACCACATCCTGGAGCCCTCCACAGCGGGTCACCACCAAGGGGAGCCCGTAGGCCAATGCTTGCGCCGCCACGGCTGAGCCCGTAGCCCTAAGATAGGGAAGGACCACCACATCGGCAGCGGAAAACCACAGGTGCGTTTCCTCCTCCGGCACCCACCGCCGGTGGAGGACCACCCTCCCCTTTAGCGAGGGTTCACGCAGTCGGCGGTCCAATGCTCCCGCCATCCCCCACACCTCCCCGGCCACCGCAAGGACCCAGGGACGCTCCCGGGGGATCAGGGGTGCGGCGTCCAACAGGATGTCCACCCCTTTGTACGGCCGCACCAGTCCGAAAAACAGGAATACCGTGGCACCCAGAGGAAGCCCCAAGGCCCTTCTCGCCTCCTCCTGCGCCACCGCCGTGGTTTCCGGCGGGGGTAGGGGATACACGCGGACTGCTTTTTCTGGAAACCAACGTTCCAGCCGCCACGCCACCGCCTTGGCGTGGGTTAGAAACCCGCGGAACCTGCGTAGGGTCACCCAGCTCGCCCACCGGCTCCAGGGCGAGCCATCGTGGTCCGCCGGATTGTGGACGACGCCAAAGATTGGCCAGGGGTGCAGCGTGAGGAAGTACTCCAGCGGGGTCCACGCCGCGGTCCAATGGGGCACCACCACCGCGTCCGGGCCCAACCGCTTCGCCCACTGGCTGAGGCGCCGCCAGGAAAACGGGTTAAAGAGGGAAAAACACGGCGTCGCCTGGGCTAAGCGAGGGCAGGCCTTCTCGTCCCAGTCGCTGCTTCCGGGGTAGAGGAAGCGCGGGTACTGACGCCAAGGTACCAAGAACCCAGCCAGCGCCCCCTGCGCTTCCAGGGCTTGGGCCAACAGCGTCGTGGCCCGTGCTACGCCACCCCGAAAGGGCCAGGAGGGGCCCACCAGGAGCAATCGCATCGCGGCGAGCCTAGCACGCCTCAGGGCGAGGAGAGATGGCTAGGGGGAGAACGTGGCCAGGGGCCCCCTTCAACCCCTCCCCACAGTCGGCGCAACAACAGAAACTGGCGGGAGCGTCCCGATTGTTGGGACGACCGTGGGCGCGCTAAGATGAGACGTGCCTTACGGGAGGTCGCAGTGAGCGACGAAGCGAAAACCCCAAAAACCGTAAAGGTCATTGACCGACGCTGGTTTACGCCGGATGGCGAGTTGCGGCAAGATCTCCCACCTGCCCCACCGCCAACGCCCGCGGCGCCACAACCTTCGCCCCAACCCCAAGAAACCGCCTCCGGCCAACAGGAGACCCAGGAAAGCGGGAAAGGACGGGGAAGGGTGCATGTGCCGAACCGCCTTTCGTTTTTTGACCTGGTGGACTTTTTTGCCCAGCAGGCCTTGGCCCTCCTCTCGGGACAGATCCCCGGACGGGGCCGAGACCCTGAAACGGCGCGGTACTTCATTGACCTGCTGGGTGTAGTCCAGGAGAAAAGCACGGGACAACTCACCCCTGAAGAAGCCAGGTACCTGGACGACGTGCTCTTCCAGCTCAGGGCTTTGTATGTCCAAAGCAGCCGTTAGGCTCCTGGCACTGCTCCTCTGGCTCTTCCACGGTGAGACCGTTTGGGCCTCCCCGAGGGGGTATGTTCCCGCGGAAATTGAGCAGGCCTGGTTCCGCCTAACCGGTGCGCTGGACCCCCTGAACGTTCCGATGCTCCGCGACCGCGCCGACGAGCTCCTGCGGGTTGCCTCGCGCCTGGAGCTTCGTCGCCTGTCGCCGTATGCCCAGGCCCTTGTGATTAAGGCTCGAACCCTGCCCGCGCAGGCCCAGGAGCCCCTTCTGACCGAGGCCTTGCGCCTGGACCCCCACTCCCCAGAAGCCCTTTTTGCCCTGGCCGCTGTCAAACTGCGCCGGTGGCAACCCTCCGGATTGTGGATCACCGCCAAAGCCACCAAAGCTTGGCTGAACGACGGGCGGCTGGTGGCCCTGCGTGGCGGCGTCCTTGGCCTTTTTGCCCTGGCGCTTTCGGCCATTTTGGGATCGGCGTGGGCCCTGGCGCAAACGTTGCGGGCTTTACCGCGTCTCTGGCACGACCTGATGGAATGGGCAGGCCTTTGGCGGCTAGGAGCAAACGCCTGGGTGTTTTCCCTTTTTGTCCTGACCTTGCCCCTGTTCTTGGCCCTTGACCCCTTGTGGTTGGGCTTCTGGCTATTCGCCCTCACCTGGGCCTATTTTTCTCCCGGGGCTAAGGTTCTCGGAGGGCTGTTGCTGCTTTTCCTTACCCTAGCCCCTTCGGCGGTGGAGCTGGCCTACCGGGCCGTAACCCACATACCCGACCCCATCACCCGCGCGGCCCACGCCTTGGCGGAGCAGCGCTACGATCCCTTGTTGCTCCTGGATTTAGAAGGGGTGGCCGACCTATTTGCCAGGGATCACACCTTCTTCCGTCTCAAGGGTGATGTGGAACGACAGTTCGGTCTTTACGAAGCCAGCCTGCTCTCGTATCAGGAGGGCTTGCGGCAGCAGCCCGGGGACCCGGCTTTGTTGGTGGCTGCCGGCACCGTACAGTACCTGCAAGGAAACTACGGCGCAGCCGTCCAGCTGTTCAGCGAGGCGCGGGACAAGGGGTATGATCCGGTCATCGTGAACTTTAACCTCTCCCTCGCCTTTGCCCATTTGTACAACTTTCGGGACAGCGACGAGGCTATTGCCGCCGCCCGCCGTGCCTCCGCCACCAGGCTCAGACAACTGACACGGGGCCGCGATAACCAGGTGATCCTCCCCCGCACCTCTCTACAGGAGGCGCAACAGCTGGTCGCAAGGAAAGATCCCGTGCTGCTCCTCAACCGTGGCCTCTTGCCCCCACCGTTGACGCGCCAGCAAACGCTTTTTACACCTTTGACCCTAGCGCCTCTGGTGGCCCTCCTGGTGGCTCTGATCCACTATTCCCTGCGCAGCCGTTCCACGGGGTTTGCCGGTGCCTGTACCAAATGCGGTCGCACCTTCTGCTCCCGTTGTAAGCTTTCTCGGGAAAGCCAAAGCTACTGCACGCAGTGCGTCAACATTTTCCTCAAGCGAGATATGGTGGCGCCGGAGCTGCAAATTGCCAAGCAACGACAGGTGCAACGGCGCCAGGCCTGGCACAGAACCTGGCAACGGATCATCAACGCCCTCTTGCCAGGTTTTGGCCATGCCCTGTACGGCCGACCCGTGCTGGGCACGGCCGTGGCCGCGGTGGCCTGCGCCCTAGCGCTGGTGGCACTGGTGGGTTTACCTGATTTTATCCAACCACTGGCAGCCATGACGGATCTTACGCCCCTGCGTTGGATGTGCGCCGTGGGTTGGACCGGGCTCTTGGTTGCGGCGCAGGGGCAATGGGTGAAGGAAAAGTAGGCTATGGCCCTGGAAGGCACCCTCCGTGATTTTTCCCTGGCCGACATTTTTCAGCTCATTGGCCTGCAGCGAAAAACTGGTGTCCTAACCCTTCGCTCGCAAGAAGACGTGGTGACCATTTCCTTCCTAGACGGCAAGATCGTCGGCGCGGACTCCCTCAACAAGCGCTTGGAGGATCGGCTGGGGCAAGTGTTGCTCAAGAGCAAGGCAATCTCCCGTGAGGCCTTGGAGCGGGCCCTCGCCGTACAACGGGAAACCCTTGAACGTCTCGGCCACATCCTCCTAACCCACGGTTTCCTCACGCGAGAGGAGCTATCCAAGGCGCTGCAGCAACAAATCCTCCAGCTGATCTACCGCACCTTCCGCTGGCAGGATGGGGACTACCACTTCGCCCAAGAGGCCACGGTGGATTACGACCAGGAGCTGGTAAGCCCCATGCCCACCGAGAGCATCCTGATGGAAGGTGCCAGGATGCTGGACGAGTGGCCCATCATTGAGAAGAAGATCTCTGACCGCACGGCCGTTTACGTACCCACCAAAGCCGCGGAGCACGTGGAGGTGGCCAGCGAGGAGGACGCGGAAGAGCTCATTGAATTTGAGTTTGAACAGGCTCCCCTCCCCTTACCCGAAGCCGCCTCCGCCGCCACCATTCGTGTCACGCCGGTGGAGCACCACGTCCTCCAGCTCCTTACTGGCGCCAATACGGTGGATGACGTGGTCCGGGCCTCCATGTACGGTGAGTTTGACACCTGTAAGGCTTTTTACACCTTGCTCAACCGCGGCCTGATCCGCCGCGCCTCCCGCTCGGAGCTGGCGCAGGCGCAACAAGCCGTGATTCTTGAGGAGCCGGTGACCGAGGGGGAACGGGTTGGGGTTCCTTGGCTCTTGGCGCTGTTGGCGCCGCTGTTGGCTGCTTCGCTTTTCTTGTCCACCAAGAACCCAGCCAACATCATCGTAGGTCCAACCCCCAGCCCGCTCCCGCATGTGGTGGAAAGTGCTTCTTTTGTCCGCATGTGGGGAGTGGTGCACGTGCTCCACAGCGTCGCCCACCTCACGGGCTCCTACCCTGACTCCCTGGCCGAGCTCACCCAGCAGGGCTTCCTCTCCACCTCGCTCCTCCACGATCCCTGGAATCAACCTTACCGTTACGTGTTGCGGGAGCACTCCCTCATCCTGGCTGGCGATGGCCCTCACCGGCGGCCAAACCCCAAGCTGGTGATCATGCAGAACCTGCCTTCTGGCCCGGAGGCCTTGGCGGGGGCCAAAGGGGTGGAGCTGCTGGATCGTTGACAATATCCCGCTCAGGTCTTATATTACTTGTGGTCGTATGACCTGAGGAGGGTTTAGTCAATGTCAAAGATTATCGGAATTGATTTGGGAACCACGAACTCGGTGGTGGCGGTGATGGAAGGTGGCAAGCCCGTGGTGATCCCCAACCAAGAGGGGAGCCGCACAACCCCCTCCGTCGTGGCCTTTGCTAAGAACGGCGAACGGCTGGTGGGGCAAGTGGCGAAGCGCCAGGCCATCACCAACCCCGACCGAACCATTTACTCCATCAAGCGGTTCATGGGCCGTCGGTACGACGAGGTGCTGACGGAAATCAAGATGGTCCCCTACCGTGTGGTGCGTGGGGAAAACGACACGGCGCGGGTGGAGGTGGAAGGGAAGGTGTACTCACCGCCAGAAATCTCCGCCATGATCCTGCAAAAGCTCAAGGCAGCGGCGGAAGACTATCTGGGGGAAAAGGTAGAAAAAGCGGTGATCACCGTCCCCGCTTACTTCAACGACGCGCAGCGCCAGGCCACCAAAGACGCCGGGCAAATTGCCGGTTTGGAGGTGGTCCGTTTGGTGAATGAGCCCACTGCCGCCGCCCTGGCCTATGGTTTGGACAAGAAGAAAAACGAGATCATTGCCGTGTACGACTTTGGTGGCGGGACCTTTGACATCTCCATCTTGGAGGTGGGCGAGGGGGTGGTGGAGGTGAAGTCCACCAACGGTGACACGCACCTGGGTGGGGACGATCTGGACCAGCGCCTCATTGAGTGGCTCATCGCTGAGTTCAAGAAGGACCAGGGCATTGACCTTTCCCACGATCGTATGGCCCTGCAACGGCTCAAAGAGGCAGCCGAAAAGGCGAAATGCGAGCTGTCATCGGTGCAAGAAACGGAAATCAACCTGCCCTTCATTACCGCCGACGCGTCCGGGCCCAAACACCTCAACATTCGGCTCACCCGCGCCAAGTTTGAGCAGCTCGTTGAGGACATCATCCTGCGTACCATCGGGCCCTGCCGTCAGGCCCTGAAGGATGCTGGGCTTGAGCCAAAAGACGTGGACGAGGTGGTCCTGGTGGGCGGTTCGACGCGAATCCCCAGGGTCCAGCAGCTGGTGGCTGAGTTCTTCGGCAAGGAACCCCACAAGGGCGTCAACCCCGACGAGGTGGTGGCCGTGGGTGCAGCCGTGCAAGCGGGGGTGCTGCAAGGTGAGGTGCGTGATCTGCTGCTTTTGGACGTCACGCCCCTGTCCTTGGGGGTGGAAACCCTGGGCGGGGTAGTGGACGTGGTGATCCCGCGCAACACCACCATCCCCACCCGCAAGTCCAAGGTTTACTCCACCGCCGAGGACAACCAGACGCAGGTGGAAATTCACGTCCTGCAAGGGGAGCGACCCATGGCGCGCGACAACCGCACCCTGGGCCGTTTCCACTTGGTGGGCATTCCTCCCGCGCCAAGGGGTATCCCGCAGATTGAGGTGACCTTTGATATTGATGCCAACGGAATCCTCCACGTTTCCGCCAAGGACCTGGGTACGGGGAAGGAGCAAAAGATCCAAATCACCGCCTCCTCGGGCCTCACGGAGGAGGAAATCCAGCGGATGGTGCGCGAAGCCGAGCAACACGCCGAGGAGGACCGGCGGCGGCGGGAAGAAGCAGAGCTGCGCAACCGTCTGGACACCTTGGTGTATTCCACGGAAAAATTGCTAGCCGAGAACAAGGAGAAACTGCCCCAGGCCCAGGTTTCCGAAACCGAGGAGGCGTTGAAGGAGGCCAAGCGCGCCCTGGAGGAGGGTCGGTACGAAACCCTTGAAAAAGCCCACGAGCGCCTCACCCGCGCGTCTCACCGCCTGGCGGAAGAGATCTACCGGCAAACTGGCGCAACAGGCTCCTCCCGTACCGCAACGGCCCCGCCCCCCCCAGCTGAAGGGGAAGTGGTGGACGCCGAGTACGTGGACGTGGACACTAAGGGTCCCAACTAGGAGGTCTGGCCATGAGGGAGCTGGAATGGCACATCCTGCGGGAGCTCGACAACCTCTCCCAACGCATGCAAGATTTGCTGGATTCGGCCGTTCTAGCTCCCTCGTCAGCGGCCCACCCGGCAACCCCGTTTCCCCCGGTGGACGTGTTTGAAACCCCAGAGGCCGTCGTGGTGGAAGCGGAAATCCCCGGGGTTGCAGCAGATGGCCTCCGCGTAGAGCTTTCGGAAAACCGCGTGATCCTGGCAGGGGAGCTGGGTCCGGACACCCCACCGTGCGGTGAAACGTTGCTGCGGATGGAGCGTCCTCGGGGTAAGTTCCATCGGGCTGTGTCGCTCCCCTGCCCCGTTACCCCGCCCTTTGAAGCCACCCTTTCCCAGGGAGTACTGGTCGTGCGACTGCCCAAGGCCGTTCGCGTTCCACGCTGGATTCCCATCGCCCAGGAGGGGGTATGACGGTGAAAAACCCCCGTCGTTACCACATGATCTCTTGGGTGGCAAAACGGTATAACATCCACCCCCAAACGCTGCGGCTGTACGAGCGGGAGGGTCTCATCCGCCCAGCCCGCAGTGAAGGCAATACCCGCCTCTACGATGAAGCCACCTGCGAGCGCTTGGAGTTCATCCTCACCCTCACCCGCGACATGGGAGTAAACTTGGCCGGCGTTGAAGTTATCCTGAAGATGAGGGATCAAATTGAGGCGTTGAAGGCTGAGGTACTGCGTTTGGCGGAGGCGTTAGAACGCGCCACGGCGAAGAAGGGTGGGGTGGCCCGGGAGCACGCCCTGGTTCCCCGTCCCTATCACGGCCTTGCGCGAAGCGAGGACGAATGACCCACGACGAGCATCGGTACGACCCGGAATCCGCCCTCCTTCGCCGCTATCTGCAGGAAATTGGTCGTTTTCAACAGCTCACGCCGGAGGAGGAGCGCCAACTGGCCGAACGGATTCAACAGGGAGATGCCGAGGCCCTCCGCCGTCTGGTGGAGGCTAACCTGCGTTTCGTGGTGGCCTACGCCAAACGCTTTCGCCATTCCCGTGTGAGCCTTCTGGACCTCATCAACGAAGGGAACATAGGTCTCATCCAGGCGGCCAAGAAGTTTGATCCATCCAAGAACGTCAAGTTCATTACGTATGCCGTGTGGTGGATTCGCCAAGCCATTCTTCACGCCCTCTCCGAGCACGGGGTGAGCTTTCGTTTGCCGCAAAAGCAAGCCAACGTCCTTTACCGTCTGGAGCGGTCCAGGCAAGCGCTGGGCCGCGAGCTGGAGCGGGCGCCCACAGAAGAAGAGCTCGCGGAAGAAACGGACCTACCCGTGGAAGAGGTTCGCACCCTCTTGGCCTCCAACCAGAACTTCCTCTCCCTCAACGAGCCAGTGGGAGAAGAGGAGGAAGCGGAATTCGGGGATCTGCTGGAACAGTACGTCATTCCGGACGCCGACGAAGAGGTTCTCCGGCGTTCCTTTGAAGAGACCTTAAAAGAAGCTCTCCAGGAGCTCACCCCCAAAGAGCGGCAGATTCTCACCCTCCGCTTCGGCCTTGAGGATGATCGGCCGCGCACCCTGCGGGAAATTGGCAGCCTGCTCGGCATCTCCCGCGAACGAGTGCGGCAAATTGAAAACCAAGCTCTGGGCAAGCTTCGCCGCTCCAGCAAGGCCCGCGCCCTGGCTTCCTACCTCAATTAACCCTCCGAGGGGTTGCGCCCATTTTGACCTTTGTTCTATATTTCACAAGTATGGTGAACGTGGAACTTCATCAAATCGCCGTAATCGGTGGCGGCATCATGGGTCGCTCCATTGCCACCAAGGTGTCCCAAGCGGGGCTTTCGGTACTGGTGAAAGAGATCACCCCTGAGCGGGCGGAGGAAGTCAAGCAGAGACTGGATGAGGCTCTGCAACATCAGGTGGAGCGTTGGACCCTCACGGGTGCGGAAAAACGCGCCATTCTGTCCCGCATTACCTTTACCGCCAGCTACGATGGCATCACCCAATGTCAACTGGTCATTGAGACGATTCAGGAAAACTTTGACGACAAGAAGCGGCTGTTGTCGGAACTGGACCAGCTCTTGTCGCCACAGGTGCCCATCGTGGTCAACACCTCTACCCTGTCCATTACCGAATTGGCTTCCGGACTGCACTGGCCTGAACGGGTTCTAGGCATGCATTTCCTTTACCCAGTGCCGACCACCAGGGTGGTGGAGGTGGTACGGGGCCAGGTTACGTCCAACGAGGCATTTGAAATTGCCCGGTACTTTGCCCGTGTCCTGGGAAAGGTGCCCATTGAGGTCTTTGAATCCCCTGGTTTCGTCACCACCCGCATCGTGCTGGCCTTGGTGAACGAGGCCATGTACGTGGCCATGGAGGGCGTGGCCTCACCCGCCGAGGTGGACCTGGCCATCAAGCTTGGGTACGACTTTCGCATGGGCCCTCTGGAGTGGGCGGACCGAGTGGGCCTACACAAGATCCTCAACTGGCTGCAACACCTGTTTGACGAGACAGGTGACCCCAAGTTTCGCCCCTGCCCGTTGCTGCGCAAGCTGGTACGGGCCGGCCACACCGGTGCACGCGCGGGCAAAGGCTTTTTCACCTATGATGCCGCCCGCAACCGAATTGACCGCCTGCCCGACGACACGCCCCAGTTGTCTTGAAGGTGTGGTGTGAGGGTTGTGCGCATCAAGCTAGCAGAAAGCGAGGGAGACCCATGAAGATCTTAGTCCTCAACTGCGGTTCCTCCTCGGTGAAGTTCCAGGTCATTGACACCTCCTTGGAGGCCATTGAACGCAACGCCGACCAAACCCTTGCCCGCGGTGCGGTGGAAAAGATCGGCCTACCGGACTCGCGTCTGGTGCTGCAGGTGGGCGACCGTAAGCCCTACCAGGAAATCTGTGAAATCTTGGAGCACCGGGCGGCGGTGGAAAAGGTCCTCAAGATTCTCGTCCACCCCGAGCATGGGCTGTTTACCGACGTGGCAGAGATTGAGGCGGTGGGTCACCGAGTGGTCCACGGTGGGGAGAAGTTCGCCTCCTCGGTGTTGGTCACCGATGAGGTGGAGGCGATGATCGAGGAGTGCGTGGTCCTGGCCCCCCTTCACAACCCGCATAACTTGCGCGGCCTGCGCGCGGCCCGGGCACTACTCCCCCATGTGCCCCACGTGGCCGTGTTTGATACGGCCTACCACCAGTCCATGCCCCCCAAGGCATTCATTTACGGGCTACCCTACGAACTCTATACCCGCCATGGAATCCGCCGTTACGGCTTCCACGGCACCTCTCACCGCTATGTGGCTATTCGCACCGCCGCCCTGTTAGGTAGACAGCTGGATGAGCTGAAAATCGTGACCTGCCACTTAGGCAACGGCTGCTCCATGGCCGCCATTGATCGGGGTCGCTCCATTGATACCACCATGGGCTTCACGCCCCTGGAGGGTCTGCTCATGGGCACGCGCTGCGGGGACTTGGACCCGGCGATCCTACCTTGGGTTCAGGCCATGGAAGAGTTGTCCCTGTCCCAACTGAACGCCATGCTCAACAAGCATTCGGGCTTGTACGGCGTGTCGGGCGTTTCCTCTGACATGCGCGAGGTGCTGGCCGCAGCAGAAACGGGCAATCGGCGGGCACAGCTGGCCGTAGACATTTTCTGTTACCGCATCCGCAAGTACATTGGCGCCTACGCCGCCGCCTTGGGCGGTTTGGATGCCATCACGTTTACCGGCGGCATTGGGGAAAACTCCCCCAAGATCCGCGCGCAAAGCCTGGAGGGGCTGGCGTTTCTCGGTGTGAGGTTGGACCACGGCGCTAACTTTGCCCTGCCCCCCCAAACCCCCGCGCTCATTTCGGAAAAAGCCAGCAGCGTCGCCGTTGCCGTCATCCCCACCAACGAGGAACGGGTCATTGCCCGGGACACCGTGCGCGTGTTAGCCGGCGTGATGCCGTCCTTTGCTGTACCCGGCAACGAGGCGCCGCGATAGCTTCACACTCTGCCTTTTCTCCGTACCTTGCGCACCACCCGCTGGGGAAGGGAAGCCAGGGGAACGACCCCGGTACGATCATCCACCTCAGCGGGGATCTTGGCGCGGGCTTTGGTCGAGGGTGAGTCAGGCAAGCGCTCCACTTTCTGCCAAAACGCCTGGGCGGGGAGAACCCTAGCCCCCAAGGTTCGTGCTTGGGCGGCCAAAGCCCGGTCGGAGGTGATGAGCAGACAACCGCCAGGCTGGCGGCGAAGCCAGTGCACGATCGCCAGGTCTGCGTGGGGGACGTAGCGGACCTCTACCGCTCCCAGCTGCTCGACCTGCCCCACCCCAGCGGGAGGGGCACCGTCAAAGAACAGCACCAGACGGAGCTTCTCCACCCGCGCCAGGGCGAGGGCGGCACGTCGTACTCCCTCGCGGTCGCCACCACGCGCCACGTTGTTGCCGTCCACCACCCAGGGCATGGTCTAGCGGAGCTGGCGGCGCAGCGCCAGCGCCTCAGCATTCGTCGGATCGTACTCTAAGACCCGTTCCACGCACGCCAGCGCGTTTTGTGTTTGCCTTCGGCGAAGCCAAATCCGCGCCATCTCTAACCACGCAGCGGTGAGCCCAGGGTCCAAGGCCACCGCCATACGCAAATGTGACAAGGCCCGCTGGCCCCACATGGGGTTACGCAACTCCACCCGGGCGAGGGTAAGCAGGGTTTCCGCTTGCGGATCAAAACGCACCGCCTGCTCCAGCAGGGGCAGCGCGCCTCCGTAATCACCTGCCTTCAGGAGCAGCTCGGCCTCCCTCCTGGCAGCTCGCGCCAACTCTAGCTGCGCCGCCCGTCGCCGTTCCTCCTCCTGAAAGTCCTCTCCCCTGCTTTCGGCTTGCTTGAGGAACTGGTCGTAGCGCGCCCGCCGCTCAGGGTCCCCCAGGGTCTCGTAGGCGTCCTGCAGCGCGTGGAAGATCCGCGCCAGCTCCGCACGAAGGGTGCGCAAATGGGGTTCTAGCGCACGGTCCGGATGGTACATCCTGGCTAGCTCGCGGAAGCGTTCATGGATCTGGTCCTGGGTCGCGCCGGGGGCCAAGCCCAGGCGGCGATAGTAGTGCTGCCGATCAATCTCCGCCGCCAATTTGAGGACCCGTTGGTGCTCGGCGGCTTCGTGAGGGGCAAAGACTACCTCGTTCTCGTTGAGGACTTCCGGTTCCTGCTGCCGCGTGACCTGCGGCGCTGGCCTCTTTGGAGGTAGGTCCGAGTACTCCACGATGCCTGCCGTCAGAAGGCCTGCCAAAGCGCGGTTAAACTCCTCCTCGGACAGCGGCACCAAGCGACGCAGCTGCTCGGTGGTGGTCTTGCCGTCGATCCGCGACAGGAGGAACCCTTCCGCCGTTGCCAAATGCACCTTTTGGTCACGGAGTAGCGGGTCTTGCTGAATTCCCACGTAAGCTTTAGGCCGAACCAGGTTTTTCAGCTGCTCCCCGTCTACCAGGTGGCGCACGGCTTGCAGGAGCAAATCCCCGGTGCTCACGTCCATCACCCAGGTCCGGGGGTCGCCCACCTTCCCCGGGAAGAACCTGTACTGTACCTCACAAAAAAGCAGCTTCGCCAATACCAACACGGTTCGCTGCACCAGTTGCTCATGGAGCTGTTCGGCCTCCAGTACCCCCTGGCGGATGAGCAGGTCGCCAAAAAGCTCCCCCTGCTCCTGGCGCAAGAGGGTAAGGGCCAGTTGCTCGCGTTCCAGGAGCCCTCGCTCCACCAGCCATTGACCCAGCTTCTCCTCCTCCACTTCGGTTTCCATGGCTCGCACTTGCCCTGCGTCCAGCCAAAACCAGCGAAGCCCCTCGGCGTTTTTCACTTCCAATTGGCCGCTGGCCAGCCCCGCATAAAGCTTTCTAAAAAGCCCAGCGAGCTCACCAGGGGCCAGCGCACCTTGGGAAGGATGGAGCTGCTCCATTTGCTAAAAATTTACGCCAAATATCGCCGTTCATCAAGGGGAACTGCCGCCCACGAGCACAGCATGGGGTACAAACCCCTTCTGCAGCACCGAGGCAGGCAGTGACTGGAGAGCCGCCTCCGCTTCCTGCTGGCTGGCAAAGGATCCCCACACGAGCCGGTAGCAAGGTTGCCCCGCCACACCAAAGGGCACCACACGGAGGTTCTCGCGGTCCTTGGCCTGAAGCCGATAGAGCTGCTCCAATTCAGCCGGCTGGCAGGCGCCGCCGACGGCGACTCCCCACGGTCCTCCTGATTGCTGAGGGTGCGGTGCCAGCTGAGGCCAAACCACCAGCAAGACCCCTGACGCCGCGAGCACCAAAGCCAAGAGGTACCACCACCAGACTCGCCGCTTGCGCGGCGGGCTCGCAACGACCTCAGCGTTGTCCACCTCCAGCTGATCCAGTGGAACCGATTTGGCCTCCACCAAACCCGCACCCACCGAAGCGGCCAAGAGGCGAAAGACCAACTCTTTGCCGTGGGGCGACGGCTCCGCGATAGCCTCGGCACTTCGGACATCGTTTACCTTAGCCAAAATGGCCAAGGCTTCCTCCGGCAGCGCCAACTCGCCAATCCAGCGCGAAAAACCGGGAAGGCCGCGCAGCACCGCCCTTGGGTTGGGGAGGAATACCGGCACTAGTTCCTCACCGCCTTCCTTGAGTACCAACTCGTACAGCACGTGAGGGTACGAGATGACGAAGCCGCTGGCAGGTCTCGGCTCGCCGAGATAAAGCTCCACCTCCCCCTGGGGGTGAAGAAAGAAGGCCTTCAACTGATTGGTAAGGGCGCGTTTCAACACCGCTGCCGCCTCCTCCGCGGTCACCAGTCCTTGAGCCACGGCGGTTCGGGCTTCGGCAAACCAATCCCCTTCTGGGGGCAGACCAAAGGAAGCAGCCAAAAGGTCTCCGTCGTGGCCTTCCACGGAGGTAATGGCGCCGGCGTCCACGTGGAGCACCAACTTGTGCTCACCGTAATGCAAGACCGCCGAACCACGGGCGAGCTTGCCAATCCAGGAAGAGAGGCGAGTAGCCGCTGAGCTCCGTACCATCTCGGCAAGGCTAACCCGTCTTTGACTTGCAAGTCAAAGGGCTCGGCGGTTTCGCAGGCGTCACAACGCCAACCCCCGCGACGCGCCGAGCACGACTTCCTCTTCAGGGGTGCCTTGAACCGGAGGCCTGTTCCTGCCGGAACCAGGTCTTTACCATTCGCGCCAGCTTGCGCCCCACCACCAACGCCATTTCCTCTTCTGAGGCGTGCTGCACAGCCTCCAGGGAGCCAAAAGCGGTGAGGAGCTTTTTCGCCCGCGTGGGCCCTATGCCCGGGACCATGAGCAGCTGCGTGGCCAGACGACGAGCCCGCCGACGCCGACGGTGCCGGGTCACGGCAAAGCGGTGGGCTTCGTCACGCAACCGTTGGAACAGCAGCCTCACCGGATGGTTTGCCGGCAAATGAAGAGGCCCCTTTTGACCCTGGAGGTAAAGGGCCTCCTGCCGCTTGGCTAAGGCCACACAGGCCGGTTGCCACCCCACGGTGGCCAGGGTCTCCTGGACCACCGCCAGCTGACCCTGTCCCCCATCCACCAACACCACCTGCGGCAACGGTCGGCGTTCCTTCAGCTGGCGCACGTACCTCCGCCTGACCGCTTCCCGCAGGGCAGCAAAATCATCCCCGGGGGCTGGCGTCTTCACGTTAAAACTGCGGTAGTCCCGCTTGCTGAAGGTGCCCTCCTCCCACACCACCACCGACACCACCGCCGCCTCCCCACCGGTGTGGGAAACGTCGAAGCATTCAATGCGCTGGACTTTCTCCGAAAGGCCCAGCAGCTGTTGCACCTCCAAACCTAGTCGCTCCCCTTCCCGAACGGGGTGGCGAAAGCGCAGGCGGAACGCCTCCTGGGCGTTTTCTTCCGCCAGGGCAATGAGCTCACGCCGTTGGCCGCGCCGGGGAACCACCAGCTCCACCCCGCGGCCTGCGCGAGCCACCAGGAACTCACGCAGCACCGGCAGATCCTCCAGCGCCACCGGAAGCAAAACCTGCTCAGGAATGGCAGGGTTCACCTCGTAGTACTGCGGGATGAACTCCGACAGGAGCTCCCCGCCCACCGGCATTTCAATCCCCTCAAAGTGGAACTCGCGCTTGTCCGACAACTTGCCCTGGCGGTACACCAGCACCACCAGGCTCACATCCCGCCCATCGCCGGCCATGCCAAAGACATCAAAGGAGCCCTGGCCGGGTAACTCGGTCACCTGGCCCTCCCCCAACGATTTCACCGCCCGCGCCAGATCCCTGTAGCGAGCCGCGCGTTCGTAGTCTTGCTGCTCTGAGGCTTCCCACATGCGCTCCACCAAGACCTGCTCCAACTCCCCCGTTTTCCCTTCCAAAAGCAGCTGCACCTCCCGCACGGCCTCCCGGTACCGCTCCCGGGTGGTCATACCGGCCACGCAGGGAGCCAAACAGGCCCCCATGGCGTGGTACAGACAGGGGCGGGGCAAGGTCCCATCAGGCTTCAAATCCCAGGCGCAGGTGCGCACCTGGCTATACATGCGAATGAGGTCCATCAGCCGGGCCGCCGTCCCGTGGCCGAGGAACGGCCCGTAATAATGGTTTCCATCCCGCTCCACTTTGCGCACCAACATGGCGCGTGGCCAGGCTTCGGTCGTGGTGAGCTTGATGTAAGGATAAGTCTTGTCATCCCTCAGCAACACGTTGTACCGAGGCCGGTGCTGCTTGATGAGCTGGTTTTCCAGGATGAGGGCCTCCACCTCCGTACGCGTCACCACAAACCGCAACTCCCGGGCACGGGCGAGCATCTGGGCGGTCTTGGGGGGAGGCTCCTTGGTAAAGTAGGACAGGACTCGTCGCCGCAGGTCCCTCGCCTTGCCTACGTACAGCACCTTTCCCCGCCCATCGCAGTACAGGTACACCCCAGGCTGCTGCGGTGCCCGGGCGGCAAGCTCCCACAACGGGTGCTTTTGCTCCACAAAAACATTCAACCACAGGCGCGCCCTCTTGGTACACTGGTACCATGAGCGAACTGGAAGATGCCGCAGAGGTGGCCCTTCGCGTATGTTTGGGCCTGAGACGCCATGAAACCCTGTTGGTCCTGGCGGACCCTCCGTTGCACCAGCTGGCGCGTACCCTGGCACAAGTAGGTCGAACCCTGGCAAAGGAGGTCTTGTTCGTGGAGTACGGCCAGCGCAGCCGAAACGGAGAGGAACCGCCCCAGCCGGTGCCGCAGCTCATGCAGCTGGTGGAGGCGGTGATCGCCGTGACCAGCCGCTCCATCACCCACACCAAGGCCCGCCGCGAAGCCACCGCAGCGGGGGCACGGGTGGCCACCATGCCGGGAATTACCGAGGACATGTTGGTGCGCACCATGAGCGCTGATTACGAAGAAATCGCGGAAAGGACCCGACAGGTGGCGGACAAGCTCTCGCGAGCTCACCTGGCGCGCGTGCTCACACCGGCGGGAACCGATGTGACCCTTCCCATTTCGGGTATCCGCGCCATCGCCTCCACTGGTCTCATTCGCGAGCCCGGCCAATGGGGGAACCTACCCTCGGGGGAGGCCTACCTCATGCCCGAGGAGGGAAAAACCCAGGGGGTGGTGGTGGTGGACGGAGCCCTGGCGGGCATTGGGCGGCTGCAGGAGCCAGTGCGGTTGACCATCGTGGACGGTGCGGTGGCGGCAGTGGAGGGTGGCGCCCAGGCGCAGGAGTTTGCCCGTCAAATAGAAGCTGCAGGTCCACAGGCGCGAAACGTGGCTGAGCTGGGGGTAGGTACCAACCCCAAGGCCAAGGTGACCGGGGTCATTTTGGAAGATGAAAAGGTCTTGGGCACGGTCCACATCGCCTTCGGCAATAACGTCTCCATGGGCGGCACGGTGGACGTTCCCTTCCACGTGGACGGCATCCTCTTGAACCCGACCCTAATCCTGGACGAGGAAGTACTTCTAGAAAATGGACAACCTAACTTTTAAGGCTCCGGCACGCGTTTGCCGAAAACCCAGGCCACCAGGACCCCCAAAAGGTAGAGGGCAATCATGGGCAGGGCAAAGACGCTTTGCGTAGCAATGTCAGGGGTGGGGGTTATGATGGCCGCGACGATGAAGATGCCCAAGACCGCAAAGCGAAAGTAACGCAACAACAACCGGTGGGTCACCACACCCAAGCGAGCCAGAAAGAGGATCAGCACCGGCAGCTCAAAGACCAAACCGAGCCCAAGGATCACCTTGCTCGCCATGGAAAAGTACTCGTTGATGGTGAGCACCTGGCGAAAGTCTCGCCCCACCTCCAAAAGGAACTTGCACACCATGGGAAAGACCACGGCGTAGCCAAAATAACCGCCTAACAGAAAGAACACCGTGGTCACGAGCAAAAAAAACGCCGCTACCTTGCGCTCGTGGCGGTATAAGGCAGGGGCGACAAATAGCCAAAGCTGATGAAGGATCACCGGTGAGGCCACAAAAACCCCCGTCAACGCCGCAACCTTGATGTACAGCATGAAAGGGTCGACCAAACCCGTAAAGGCCAGCTTCTCACCCTCCGGAAGAAACTGGGTCAAGGGTTTGGCCAGGAAGGAAAAGATTTCCCGAGCCCAGTTCCAGGACAGGAGAAACCCCCCCAGCAACGCCACCAGGGACACGAGCAGCCGGCGCCGCAGCTCCTCCAAATGTTCCAAGAGGGTCATCCGCGGCAGGTCCTCTTCCGGCTGCACGGACCTCACGCCCTAGACCCTCCTGCCTTTTCCGCGGCGCCAGAATCGCGGTCGTCGTGGGTTGGGAAGGAATTCCGCGCACCCCGGTCTTGCTTGTCCTGCTCCTCCACTGCCAGGACGTGGGGGAGGTGCGTGGCCTCACGCACCTCTTGTCCTACCGCACGGAGCTCTTCCGCCCGTACCTCCTCCTCCAGTGTTCGCTGCAGATCGTTGGAAGCCCGTTTGAACTCCGCCAAAGCTCGCCCCAAGGTGCGACCCAGGTGGGGGAGCTGCTTGGGCCCGAACAGCAGCAAGGCAATGATGAAAATCATCACCAGCTCGGGAACACCTATGGAGCCAAACATGCCACCCCCAAACTGGCCGATTATAGCGAAACGCCCCTTAGGGCCAAGCAGCGCAGGCCAGGCGGTGGAGGCCGGCTGTGTTAGAGTTGGCGTGGAGGGGAAGATGGGGCGGCTTGGCTTTTCCCTGGTTGCCATGGCGGCCGTCGGCGGGGGTGCCCTCACCGGCGCCCTCTTAGGTGGCAACCCACCGCAATCCGATCAACTTGAGGCGTTCTTGAACCGTTACGTGGCGGTGTTGCAAACGGTGCAGGAACTGGCACCTACCGAGTTCACTCCGCAGGAATTGGTTTACGGCAGCGTGGATGGCATGCTGGAGACCCTGGATCCCCACTCCAATTTCCTCCGTCCCGAAGCCTTCGCTGCCATGCGCGAGCGGCAACAGGGCTCGTTTTTTGGCATTGGCGTGCTCATCGGCATCCGCGGCGGAAAAGTCACCATAATTACCCCCATTCAGGGGACCCCGGCCTACCGCTTGGGACTGCGGGCGGGGGATATCATTGACGCGGTAGACGGGCAGCCCACCGCCGACATGGATTTGGACGAGGTGGCGCGTCGCCTGCGCGGACCGGAAGGAACCACCGTTAAGGTCACCATCACCCGCCCTGGTTTGCCTGAACCGTTGGAGTTCACCGTAACCCGGGCGCGGGTTCCCACAGATTCCGTGCGTTACGCCTTTTTACTGGACGAACGGACCGCCTACATCCGCGTAGGGGAATTCACCCGTACCACCGGCAATGAGGTAGCCCAAGCCCTGCAAAGCCTGATCAAGCAAGGGGCCAGCCGCCTGGTGTTGGACTTGCGGGACAACCCCGGCGGGCTAGTTGATTCAGCCGTGGAGGTGGCGGGACTGCTGCTCCAGCCAGGTCAGCGGGTGTTTTCCACCCGCGGCCGCACGGCCGACTCCTTTCAGGATTACCGAGCTCCCAGGGACGGCCTGCATTTTGAGGGACCCGTGGTGGTGGTGGTCAACTCCTCCACCGCTTCGGCGGCGGAGATCGTGGCCGGTGCAATCCAGGACCACGACCGCGGGTTAGTGGTGGGCGAGCCTACCTTTGGCAAAGGGGTTGTGCAAACCATTTTCCCGGTTAAAAACAGCGGCGTAGCCTTGACCACGGCCAAGTACTACACACCTTCCGGACGTTGCATCCAACGGGATTGGGACTCCTTCTTTTCCTACGTACACCACAACGGGGCCCAAGATCCAGGACCGAGCCCGCCAGCTCCACCTTCTGGAGAGGTGTACTTCACCGATAGTGGTCGGAAGGTGTACGGGGGAGGTGGGATCTTCCCTGACCGAGTGCGCAAGCTGGGCAATTACGGCAGCATCACTTCCAAGCTCCTAGCGCAGGCGGCTTTTTTCCAATACGCCGTGCAGTATTTGGCGCCCCACGCGGACAAGGAAGTGGCAGCCCGCCAATTTCGGCCCAACGACCAGGCACTGGCCGCCTTTGGCCAGGTAGCCGTGGAAAAAGGTTGGATTAGCGGCGAGGAATGGGCAACAGCACTGGCGAAACCGGAAGAAAAACAAGACCTCTCGTTGCTCCTTTGGTCCGAAATCGTCAACGTCGGGCTGTCCTTAAGCGAAGGGTACAGGGTCTTGGTGCAGGATGACGAGCAAATCATGGAAGCCCTCTCAGCCTTGGATGAGGCGGCTCGCCTGTACCAACGGGTCCAGGGCAGCACCCAGCAGGTGGCTCGTATTCCCGCCAAGACCGGCTTTTAGCGGGCGGGAGGAGAGGATGCTGAGCCTTGGCCGGGCGGACGGCAGGCTATCCCCTTGATCGGCGCATGGCGCTAACGGGTGATCTGCGCACGATCCCGTTCCCCGAGGTCATCCAACTGGTGGCTCGCATGAGGGGAACGGGGCTGCTGCGGGTGCGGCGGGGGCAGGTGGAGAAAACTGTATTCTTCCGCCGCGGGGCCATTTGTTCATCCGCGTCCAATGACCCTCGGGAGTTTTTGGGTCAGTACCTGCTCCGGATGGGCTTGGTGGAGGAGGAGCACCTCTTCCACGCCCTGCTCAAGCAGGAAGAAGAGCACCGGCCCTTGGGGGCCATCCTCATTGAGCAAGGTCTCTTGGCCCCCGATGATCTGGCACGGGTACTCCGGCAAAAGGCGGAGGAGACCATTTACGACCTGTTCCTCTGGGAGGAGGGGGAGTTTGCCTTCGTGGAGGAGGAGGTTCCGGCGAATTTGCCGGTAGAACTGCAATTGGACGTGATGGCGGTGCTTTTGGAAGGGGCTCGCCGGTCCGATGAGTGGGCGCGGATCCGGCAGCTTGTTCCCTCCATGCGTGCCACCTTTACCCCAGGCGAGAACCCGCCGGCGGATCTCTTTGAGGCGCG
>JANXCP010000029.1 GCA_025060245.1 Thermoanaerobaculum sp.
TTCCTGCCCCAACACCACCGTGGTGGCTGCCCAAGGGGTAAGCTGCACCTCCTCCAGCAGCGGTTTGGCTGTAACCGTAACGGCCTCGGCAAACGTAGGTGGCCGATCCGCCGGTTCCTCGTTGCTTCGCTCAGCGGCTTTTGGCGCTTGTTCCTCTTCCGGTGGCACAGCCGCCGCCGAAGCAGCCGCAAGGGTCAGCCATGCCAACAAAAACCAGCTCACTGGGCCCATACCCCCCTCCTTCTGACGGGACCAACCCGTCGCGGTATGATAAAAAAAATTTTCGTAATACGAAAGGGCGCGGCAGGCTCGCCGGTGCAACCCGCTAACGCAAGAGCTCTGCCGAAGCGGTGAGGGAAAGCTCCCCGTGCAGCACGCCTTTGTGTTTTTTCAGTTCCCGTTCTAGCTCGCGCAGCACACCCACAGGGCCCCGGACCAGGATGACTTCCAGGCAATGGTGGTGGTCCAGGTGCACATGGCAGCTACTGATGATGTGGTGCTCAAAACGATGTTGAATGGCGGTAAGCCGCGCCCCTAGCCCCCTGGTGTGGTGGCGATACACCAGCGTCACCGCACCCACTGCCTCGTCTGCTCCCTCCTCCGCTTCCCGCACCAATCGGGCGCGGATCAGGTCGCGGATGAACTCCGAGCGGTTGGCGTACCCCTCCCGCTGCCGCAGGGCTTCCAGTTTTTCCCAAAGCCCCTGCTCCAGGGAAATGCTCACGCGCTCCAGCGGCGGCATGGCCCGCCTCCCCGCCCTGGGATGTTCCCCTAGAGAAGCACCAGCTCCCGCTGGATGGGCCCGTACACCTGCGGCTGCCCCTGGTGGGTGATGTACACGTTGATTTCCGTGCGCACCGCCATTTCTCCCGCAAGGTAAATCCCCGGCTCAATGGAGAAGCACAGGCCAGGCACCAGCAGGCGGTTGTCTCGGGTTTCTAAATTGTCCAGGTTGGCCCCGTTGCCGTGGACGTTGGTGCCAATGTTGTGACCGGTGCGGTGGACAAAAAAGGGCCCATACCCAGCCTTTTCCACCACCTGGCGGGCGGCGTCGTCCACCTCGTAGCCCGCCACCGCTGCACCTTGCGCCAAGCGCTCCTGGACCAAAGCTAGGGCCGCATCCCGCGCCTCACAGGCCACGCGGAAGATCTCCCGGTATTTGGCCGGCGGATCTTCACCCACGAAGGCACACCAGGTGATGTCGTAAAACACCGCATCGGGTTCATCCAGCTTCGCCCACAGGTCCACCAGCAGCGTATCGCCCCTCTTGATGGGGCGAGCGTTTTCTGGGGTTGGTTCAAAGTGGGGGTCTGCCGGTTGCTCGTTGGTGCCCACGATGGGGTTTTCGCCCATGCAGGTCAAGCCCTCCTCAGCAAAGCGGCGGAGGATGAACTGTTGCACATCGTAAGGCGTAATAACTTCCGCTGCGCGCACCTTGTGGCTGACCAGGGCAAAGGCCTCCTCCCGTATGCGGTGGATCTTTTCTCCTGCCCGCACATGGGTCTCCAGCTGCCGCGGGGTGAGGACCGCCTCAAACACCTGCACCAGGGGTGCCGAAGACACCACCTCCACACCCGTGGCCCGCACCAGCTCCACCGTGCCGGCATCCACGATGGACACGTAGGGCACGTCGCCCCGGGGGGAGTACTGCATGGCCACGGTGGAGAGGCCGTCCAAGGTGGCCCGCAGGTGGTCCCACAGCTCCCGCCACGAGCGGTACACCCGTTTGTGGCCAGGTAAGCTGTCCAGCTTGGTAGGTTCCACCGCTGACACCAGCTTCACCGGCTGCCCCACCTTGGGAACCAAGTAGAACCATCTCCGCGAGGTGAACTTCCCAAACTCTAACCCCAAAATGCGGTAGGCGATGGGGTCTCGGTTATGAAAGTCAAAAAAAAGCCAGCCGTCCACCCCAAGCTTTTCCAGCTCCCGTTGGATGTGCGCCACGTCCGCCACAGCTTCCTCCCGCCCGCTTCGGGCGTGCTCAGTCTAGCCCAGAGTGGCCTGTCCGTCACGGGGAACAAAGGTCCGCGCAAAACCGTTAAAATCGGCGCAAGGAGGAACAATGGCCACCTGGTACTTCCTTTACGGCAGCAACCGTCTGGGTCCCATGGATGACGCGGCGGCGCGAGCCCAGGCCGCCCAAAACCCCCAGGGATTTGCCTGGCGAGAAGGTTTGGCCGACTGGGTCCCCATTCGCTCCCTCCCGGAGCTCAACGCCTCCCTCAGCGCAACGCCTCCCCCCGCACCCAAGGTGGCCCGTGCCGACGAAATTGAGTACCGCATTGTCGGGCAAGAAATGCAGTTCGTGGAAGTGGAATTGGATCCCGGGGAATCGGCCATCGCCGAGGCCGGGGCCATGATGTACAAGGACCCGGTGGTGGTGATGGAAACGGTCTTCGGCGATGCCTCGCGGGAGGCCCGTTTCATGGACAAGCTGCTTTCCGCCGGCAAAAGGCTGCTCACGGGGGAAAGCCTGTTCATCACCCTCTTTACCAACAAGGGCACAGGCAAAGCCAAGGTGGCCTTCGCCGCGCCCTTCCCCGGCACCATCCTGCCCATTCACCTGCCCGACGTGGGTGGCCAGCTGGTCTGCCAAAAGGATTCCTTTCTGGCCGCGGCACGGGGGGTGAGCATCGGCATCTTTTTCCAACGCAAGATCCTCACCGGCCTGTTCGGCGGTGAGGGGTTCATCATGGAAAAGCTAGAAGGGGATGGTTTGGCCTTTGTCCACGCTGGCGGGACAGTGGTGGAGCGCCACCTGGCGGCAGGGGAAAGCCTCCACGTGGACACCGGGTGTGTGGTGGCCTTTGAACAGAGTGTGGACTTTGATGTCCAAACGGTGGGGGGAGTGAAGTCCATGCTCTTTGGCGGTGAGGGGGTGTTTTATGCCCACTTGCGCGGGCCAGGCCGAGTCTGGTTGCAATCCCTCCCCTTCTCGCGCCTGGCAGGACGGATGCTCCAGGCGGCCATGCCCGGTGGTCGGCGCGAGGAGGGCTCCCTTTTGGGCCCCTTGGGGAACATCCTGGACGGCGACAGCCGCTACTAGGGCAGGGCTATACTCCCTCCGTGGAGCGCGTGGTCATCACCGGGGTGGGCTTGGTCACGGCGCTCGGGCCGGACCAAGCCACCACCTGGCGCAGGCTTCTCGCAGGGGAGACGGGCATTCGCCCCCTGAGCCTTTTCCCCACCGAAGGCTACCGCGCCCGCACCGCTGCACAGGTGGAGGATGGGAGCCTGAAGCTCCCCCCCGTGGCGCCCCAAACCCTCCGCCACGCCAGCCGCGCCAGCCGCTTTGCCTTGGCGGCGGCCTCGGAGGCCTTAGCCCAGGCTGGACTCAACCCCACTCCCTCGGTCCCCTGGGCGGTGGTTTTCGGCGGGGGAGCAGCAGGGCTTTTTGAGGCGGAGCCTTTTGTGGCCCGCCGGCTGCGCCTGGGCCCCAAGGTGCGGGGGGTGGCCGAGTTTGTGGAAGTCCCGCAGGATGCCCCCACCGACCGCGTGGCGGCTGCCTGGGGACTTTGCGGAGAACGGATTACCGTCACCACCGCCTGCTCCTCCTCCACCATTGCCATCGGCTTGGGTGCGGAACTGATCCGCCAGGGACGGGCCGAGGTGGTGTTGGCTGGGGGGACCGACGCCCTTTGCCAGCTCACCTTTGCCGGCTTCAACTCCCTGCGCGCCGTGGATCCCGAACGGGCCCGGCCCTTTGACCGGAGACGGCAGGGGTTGTCCATCGGGGAAGGAGCGGCAGTGGTGGTGTTGGAGCAGGCCCGTGGGGCGGCCCGGCGGGGTGCTCGGCCGCTGGCGGAAGTGCTGGGCCTGGGGGTGACCAACGACGCCTACCACATGACCCAACCGGAGCCCTCCGGGGCTAGCTGGGCCCGAACCGTGCGGGCGGCATTGGAGGATGCACGCGTGGACCCACAAGACGTGGGGTACATCAACGCCCACGGCACCGCCACCGAACAGAACGACCCCGCAGAGTGTGCCGCCTACCAACAGGTCTTTGGGCAGCGTCTGACCCATATTCCCATCTCCTCGGTCAAAGGTGCAGTGGGCCATTGCCTCTGCGCTGCCGGGGGTATTGAGGCGGCCATCACGGTCCTTGCCCTCGTCCACCAAATCCTTCCCCCCACCGTTGGCCTGGAAGAACTCGATGAGGCTTGCCCGATTGACGCGATCCCTGGGCAGCCTCGGTCCAAGGCCGTGGAGGTGGCCCTCTCCTCCTCCTTTGCCTTCGGCGGCAACTCAGCCGTGCTGGTGTTGGGGAGGGCTTCGTGAGGGTAGGCATCCACCGTGCCGGGGTCGTGTGCGCGGCCGGCTCGGGGCTTTCGGCGTTGCGCCAAGCCCTTGCCGACCCGCTTTTTGCGCCCACGCGAACCCTTCCCCGTCCCGATGCCCCGCCACTGCCGGCGGCCACCTGCCCTGAAGGGGAGGGCAAGGGGGTTTTGCCCCCTCTCGTAGCCCGGCGCCTGGACCGCGCCTCCCGCCTGTTGGCGGTGGCAGCACGGCAGGCTTTGGCGGTTGAAGACCCCCTTCCCTGGCCCCCAGAGGCGGTGGGGGTGGCCATGGGTACCTGGACCGCCGGCACTTCGCCCCTGTTGGACATCCTCCAGGCGGTGTTCACCCACGGACCCGAGCAGGCGCCACCCATGCACTTTCCCAACTCCGTGGCCAACGCCCCGGCCAGCCAATTGGGCATCTTGCACCGCCTGGCTGGGCCCAACCTCACCTTTTTTGAAAAGCAAGCCGGGGGTTTGCGGGCGGTGGTGGAGGCCTGGCGGATCCTGCGGGCAGGCAAAGCCCAGGCCATGGTGGTGGGGGGGGTGGACGAGGCCCAATGGCTCAACGCCGAGGCCTTTCACCGCTTGCGGGCCTTGGCGCGGGACCAGCGCCCGGGCTTCACCCTGGGGGAAGGAGCCGTGGCCATGCTGCTGGCGGCAGATGCCCCCGTGGCCCTGCTGGGAGCGGGGGGAGCCGGAAGCCCTTGCCCGTCGCACCTCTACCCGCCAACCCCAACGGGTCTGGTGGCCGCCTGCCGCCGGGCCCTGGATGAGGCCGGCCTCGGGCCGGAGGAGGTGGAGCTGGTGGTGAGCTTGGCCAACGGCAATCCCCATCTGGCGCAACTGGAGGCGTCCGCGTTGTCTGAGCTCTTCCCGCTCCACCGGCCAGCCATTTTGGGCTCGCTGAGCCAGCGGCTGGGTGAAGGGGCCTTTGCCTCCGCCCTGCGCCTTTTGGTGGCAGCGGCAATGCTGCAGGAGCCCTGGCCCGTGACCTGGCCGGTGGCTTCTCCTCTCCAAGCTTTGGGTTTTCCCCCCCTTGCTCCCTCGGACCGGCCGCGCACGGCTCTGGTCACCGCCGTTGCCGGTGGCGGCTCCTGTTTGGCCGCGGTCCTGGGCCGCGTCGCGCCCTAAGGGGGAAGTCCCCAGCCAAGCCTGGGGTTTTTTGCCAGCCTGGCTCTGCCAGCCTCGCCCCGCACCCCGCGGGTGACCACCACCGGCCAGAACCTGTCTAGTCGGCCAAGAACAGCTGCTCCAGGCGCCGGAGGATGCGAGGGAAATGCGTTCCTGGCCAATAAACCCGGCCACACAGGGTGCAACGGGCAAAGTGGCTGGCATGGGTGGCCACAAAGGGGGGAACGAGCCCTCTCACCTCCTCCTGAGAGGCGGGGCGCAGCAGCCCGTTGCAGTGAGAGCAGCGGGTACAGAACTCCTCCTGCCGTACCTCCAGGCCCAGACGACGGCGCAGCTCTGCCACCTGTCCTTCCAGTGTGGCCGCGGTAAGGCACACCACCCGTGGGCCGGTGCGCGCCGCCAACACCCGGTCCCGTGTGAGCAACCAACGTCCCTCGGCGTGGGCCCGTGCCGCCAACTGCCAGTCATCCACGTGCGGGGCATAAAGGGTGTCAAAGCCAGCAAAACGTAACCAACGGGCGAGGCTGCCCAGCATGGCGTCACAGGCGAAGGCTGGCCGCTCCACGGGGTCATTCTAGTTCCCTTAGGTTCGTGCTAGCATCAACTGGATGCTTGCTGGTTCGGCAGGCGGGAGGTGGGCATGAGCGATGTGCGGGAGCTCCGCGCCAAGTTGGCCCAGGAGGACCCGGAGTTTCGTCAGCTTCTTGAGGCGCACCAGGAGAAGGAACGACGGCTCCAAGAGCTTTCCCGCAAGGGGTTTTTGACCGCCGAGGAAGAGCAAGAAGAAAAGCGGCTGAAGAAGGAAAAGCTGCAACTGAAGGACAAGATGGAGGCCTTGCTGCGCTCCAAGGCGCGCCCCGCCTAAGCCGCTCATGCCGGTGCACCGCGAAGGCTTTCCGTACATTGCGTGGTCTGCCCTTTTGGGGCTGGCTAGTTTCCTCTTCGGCTACCCCTGGGTGGCGGCGTTGTTCCTGCTGCCGATCCTGGCTTTTGCCGCCTTTTTCCGCAATCCCCCGAGGAGCTCTTCCGCCCCGCCATGGGTCGTGGTGGCCCCGGCGGATGGGAAGGTCATTGAGGTGGGGGAACCTCCGGATTGGATCAAAGACAAAGGGCTCCACCGCGCCCTCAGCATTTTCATGTCCCCCGCCGACGTGCACGTGAACCGGGCGCCCTTCGCGGGAACGGTGGTGGAGGCCCTTTGGCGCCCAGGAAAAAAATGGCCCGCGTTCCGCCCGAAGGCCAGCGAACTCAATGAACACAGCTTTGTGCTCCTCCAAACCGCCTTCGGGCCGGTAGCCTACCGACAAATTGCCGGGGCTTTGGCCCGCCGCGTGGTTTGCGAAGTAAAGCCGGGGATGTGCCTGGGACGGGGTGAGCCGGTGGGGATCATCAAGTTTTCCTCGCGGGTGGAGCTGTACCTTCCAGCCCAGGCGCAGCTGCTGGTGACGGTGGGGGATCGCACCAAAGCCGGGGAAACGCCAGTGGCGGTCTTCCCTGAAGGGAGCTCCGGGTGAAGTTTCGCCGTCCGCGCCGTCCCAGTCGGGAGTCCCTCCGCCGAGGGATCTTCCTTTTGCCGTCCCTTTTTACGGTGGGCAACATGCTGGCGGGGTTCGCCTCCATCCTCCACAGCATAGGGGGACGCCTGGAGCTGGCGGGGTGGCTGATCTTTCTTGCCGGCTTGTTGGACGGGCTGGACGGGCGCATCGCGCGCCTTACGAAATCCGATTCCGAGTTTGGCAAGGAGTACGACTCCCTGGCCGATGTGGTGAGCTTCGGCGTAGCCCCGGCGGTGCTGGCCTACCAGTGGGGTCTTTGGGGAATGGGGAAGTTGGGCTGGGTGGCGGCATTTCTTTTCGTGGTGGCGGGCTCGGTACGTTTGGCACGGTTCAACATCCGCAGTGACCACGGAGACCGTCGCTACTTCATTGGTCTGCCCATCCCGGGCGGGGCCGGAGCGGTGACGCTCCTCGTCCTCATTACCCCCGAACCGGTCATGACCCCCACCGGCAGCGTGCTGGTTTGCCTGTTCGTGCTCACCATCTCCTTGCTCATGGTCTCCACCATCCGCTACCGCTCTTTTAAAGACTTGGACCTGCGCCAGCGTTGGCCGGCAAAGGCCTTCTTTTTCATTGCCGCCGTGGTAGCCCTGGTGGCCCTGTCGCCCTTGCCCGCCATGGGGGGAATGCTGGGGATTTACCTCCTGTCCGGGCCCTTGAGTTGGCTCCAGCAACGGCTTCGGAAAGCGCCGCAAACCGCGCAACCGCAAACCAAGGAGGCCCAGGTTGGCGAAGGCCCGTAAGCTGGCACTCCTGGACCCGACTTCTCTGTTGGGAGAGGAGCTGGCCTTGCGCCTGGTGCAAGCCTTCCCCCAAGTACTCCACCGCTACTTTCACACCCGCGACAGCCCCGACCACCTGGTGGTTCAAGTGGCGGGAGAGGCCTCCCTCGTGGCACCCCTTCGGGACCTGGAGGAGCTGGAGTCGGCCGCGTTAGTGGTGATCACCGAGACTCCCGCCCCAAAGGTGGGCCAGCAGCTTTTGGCGTTCCTCAACGCCCACCCCCAACTCCCTTGTCTGGACCTTTCCTGTCCTGGAGTCCTCTCCCACCCCAGGGGCCTACTGCCTCCCCCCGGTGCAACCCGCCTGGCCTTCCTCGACCCCGCCTTGTTGCTGCCGCAAAAGGTACTGGTCGCCTTGGGCCCCCTCCAGCCCCGTCGCGCTTTCTTCACTGTGGTGGCGCCCGTTTCCGCGCTGGGGGGGGAGGCAGTGGACGAGCTGGCGGCGCAAGCGGTGGCCCGGTTGTCGGGGGAGCAACCCAAAAACCAGGTGCTCCCCACCGTCACCGCCTTTGACGCTTTACCCTACCGGGAAAAGGAGCTGGGGGCCTTGGAGCAGCAGCTGGTGGCCCAGTTCCCCGGCTTAGAGGTGCACCTCCACCCCCTCCTGGCAGGAGTATTCCACGCCCACTGCATGCTGGCCACCGTGGACGTGGCCCTGGTGCCCGATCCTCCCCACGTGCGGCAGCTCCTGGGCAAGGCCGGGTTCACCCTGTACCGTCGGCAAAAACCCCTGACCCCGTCACAGGCCGCCAGCAAAGCGCAAGCCCTCGTTGCCATCCTGGGGGTGGACGGAAACAAGATCACCTTGTGGGCTGTGGGAGACCACCTATTGCTCCAGACGGCGGCCGCTTGCGAGGCGGCGGCCTTGCTGTTGGCTACCGGTTCACCAGCATAGGCACCGGTCCACTCACCTCCCTTCCATCCCCCAAACGCACCGTCGCCTGAGCGGAAAGGCTCTTGGGGGTGGAAAGGAAGCTCAAAGAAGCCACCTCCACCGTAGCACTGGGCGGGATCACCTTGAGGTACAAACGCACCACCGAGGCGGCACCCCGGGGAGCCCGGACAAAACCCTGTTCCATCCGGCCAAAATCGGCTCCCGCGCCGTTGATCAAGTTCACATCTTTCACCTCGGTTCCCGCAAAGGCCAAGTCCACGAAGTTGCCCGAGGTGGCAAAGGCGCTGGCAAAAGGAGCGAGGTTTTCTACCACCACCCGCAGCAGCGTGGGCGAGGACCAGCTACCCCGCACCAGCAGGCGGGGCTGGGGTAATTCGCCGGAAAAAAAGGCGGCGAATCCCTCCCAAGACAAACCAAGGGCGGGGGCAGGGGGCAAGTTGCCGATGCTATCCCACCCCACCAGGTGGCGGCGCACCGGCCGCAGGAGGATGCCCAGGTCCCGCTGCAGCCGTGAGGCGTCAAACCCTTGCAGGAGCAACCTACTGCCAGCTGGTATGCGTACTCCTGCTACGGCGGCGGTGGTGGTGGCCACGAACACATCACCCTCGCCGCTAGGCCGGTAATCCAGGGCTTGAACCAACGACCAGGGGTCACCCCCTTCCGCCAGGGCAGGGGTAAGGCGACTGGCCACCGCTACCCCTCCCCGGTAGGCCACCCCGATCTCGTCCAAGCGATCCACAACCTCGCCCGCATCCTGCGGGTTAAGACTGGGCCAACCAAAGGCGGCAAGATTGCCGAAAGCCAAGGCCACCAGCGTCACATTCCCTGGTGCTTCCTTCGCAAGCAGCTGGAGCAACGGTTGCCCGGGTGCCGCCACCTCCACTGGCAGCCCCGCCCGGCTCTGTAACGTTCGGGCTAGGGCAAACAACCCCTTGAAAGGCGCATCCGCCACCAGTACTAGACCCTTTACGGGCAACCCCAACCCGCGCACGGCCGGGCCCACCTGGTCCCAGAGCCCTTCCGCCGCGCGTCCTTCACCCGGTCCTCCCCTCATTTTGACCGCTGCCCAAAGGGGCAGACCACGCAAGGGCTCCGAGGTCGTTGGCAGGGTCAGTTTTGCCGTCACCTGCTTGCCCGTCACCTCCACCTCGGCCACCGGGACTACCACGCTATCCACCCCGAGGGTGCGGGCCTGTTCCACCTGACCGGGGCGTGGGGAGCCCTGCCAAAACCAGAACCGGTGTTCTAGGGAAGCGACCTCAGCCGCCGTGGTGCCGCCCGCAAGCAAAAAAAACAGGCCCAACCACCCCATTGCCCCCTATGCTAGCAGGGCAAACGGCCAGGACCAAGGCTTTGCTAAACTGCCGGGCGTGCGGCAAAGGCTCATCTTCCTTTTCCTCTTCGCTACCACGGCCTGTGGTGGCGGCCCGCGACCGCTGGCCGAAGTGGGGGGCCACGCGATCACCTGGGAACAGGTGCAGCAGGCGGTGGAGCACACGGCCGGCCGACCGCCGGCGCAAGTGGCCCCGGAACTGGTGGCACAGGTGTTTGTCAACCTGCTGGAGGAGGAGGTGCTCTTAGCTGCCGCGGGCAACCCCGCGTACCGCCACTTGGCACCCCGCGAGCGCGCACAAAAGGCGCGGGAGCTGGTGATAAGCCTTTGCCCACCCCCGAGCCAACCAACGCAGGAGGAGCTGCAGCGGGCCCTGGCCCAAGCAGGCGCTCAGGAAGTGAAGGAACGCCTGTTCTTGCGCCAACTCATTCTTGCCAGTAAAGGGCAAGCCTTGGAGGCACGGGATCGGCTGGCTAAAGGAGAAGACTTTGCCGCCCTCTCCCGCGAGCTCTCCCGTGCTCCCAACGCCGCCAGTGGGGGTGCCTTGGGATGGGTCGAGCGGGGACAGCTCCCGCCGGAGTTTGAAGCTGCCTTAAGCTCACTGGACGTGGGCGGAGTCTCCAACCCCGTGCAGTCGCCCGCGGGGTGGCACGTGTTTTGGGTGGAAAAGAAGGAAAAGGGCGCCGACCCTACCCTCACAGATCAGGTACGTCAGCGTTTGCTGGCGGAAAAGGTGGAGCAAGCGCGGTCCCAGTGTCTGGCAGCCCTTGGCCGTCGCCTGGAGGTAAAAGTGTACTGCCAGGGAGCACCTTTTCCCTGTCGGAACCCGTTTCAGGAGGAACCATGAACGCGTTGCTGGTGGTGTTTACCCTCCTCGCCTGGCCCGCCCAAGCCGAACGGCGGCTGGTGGAAGCCATCGTGGTGCGGGTAAACGAACGGATTCTCACCGTTTCCGACCTCAAAAAGCGGGCAGTGGAGCGCTCGGCAGAGACCGGAAAACCCCTCACCGCCGACGAGGTACCCGCGTTCTTGCAGGAGGCGGTGGACGAGCTGTGCCTCCTGGAGCGTGCAGCCGAGCTGAAAATTGAGGTGGACAAGGACGACGTGGAGGCGGCGGTGGCCCAACTAAAAGAGCAAAACCGCGTCGCCGACGACGAAGCCTTCAACCAGCTGCTGGCCAACTTAGGCCTGACCCGAAGCCAGCTGGAAGCCCGTTTACGCACTACCATCACCATCAACCGAACGCTGCAAAAAGAAGTGGGACAGCTGCCCATCACCGAAGAGGAGCTGCGCACTCGCTACGAGGAAGAAAAAGAAAGCTTTGCCATCCCGGAAAAAGTCCACCTGGAGCACCTACTCTTTCCCATCAAGGCCGACGGGAGCAACGCCGCCCAGCAGTGGGAGCGAGCTCGCGCCCTGGTGGCAGCGGTCCGCGCCGGAGGGGATTTTGGCCAGCTCCTGCAGGAGGAAACCAAGAAAGGCGAAGCGAACGGGGGGGATTTAGGGGAGATCGCTGTCCCCGACCTGCGTGATGAGGTGGCACGAGCGGTGGCGCACCTGAAAGCTGGGGAGGTGAGCGAGCCCTTCGCCATTCCTGCGGGGGTTCACGTGATCCGGGTGAAAGCCAGAATCCCCAAGGGCTACAAGCCCTTTTCCCAAGTGGTGGAGCAGCTGCGCCTGCAGGAAATGGACCGGCGCTACCGGCAGCGCTTGCGCGCCGTGGTGGACAACCTCAAGAAACGTTACGTGGTGGAGCTCCACCCCGAGTACTTCCGCCTCTAAGGGGTTTTGGCACTCCCGCCACGGCTATTTCTTTCCCCCACCCACCACCTTCACCGCCAAACACTCAAAGACCTGCACCCCCCCCTGGTAGGAAACGGTGCCGTGGCGCAGTACTCGCCAGCCGCCGTTGTGAAAAACCCCCTGGTTTTGCAACTGCTCCGGAAGGCTTTCCGCCCCTTCCAGGGCCGACAACAGTCCCGGACTTTGGGTGAGGAGAATGGGCTTTTGGTTCGGGGCCACCACCACCGAGAGGGGTTCCACGGCCAAGTTGGACAGGTCCGGCAACAGCAACGCCTCCGGCGCCGGCTTGGCTTGCAGGCGGATCATGCGGGCGCGGGTGTCGGGGCCAACGGTGCGTTTGCTGGCGTCCACCAGGTCCAGCAGGTAGTTGCGCACACCATCCAGGTCTCTGACCTCGAAAATCTTTTGTAGGTCGGCGTAGGTTTGCAGGGCCTTGGCTAGCAGCGACACCTCGCGCAAGTAGTGGTTGCGCTGGTTCTCCGGCACCAAGTACATCACCACCAGCACCACCGGCTGGCCATCGGGAGCCCCGTAATCAATGCCCGTGGGGCTCCAGCCAATGACGCACTTTAGGTCCTCGTCAAAGGGAAGCCGCGCGTGGGGACAGGCCCACCCCTTGCCCAAACCCGTGTTGGCCGCCTCCTCCCGCTTGAGGACATAGCCAAACACGTCCGTACCTGCGGGCACCTCGGGAAATGCCTCAATCACGTGGGCCAAAAACTGCAAGGCCGCCGTCTTATCCGCTTGCGGCAGTTCAAAGAGCCGGCCTTCCTGCAGGGCATCCAAGATCGTATCCATGGCTAGCCTCCTTCAAACTTTTTGAAATACCAGACCTTGACCAGGTGGGTCAGGGTGGCGTAGGCCACAATGAAGCCGAAAACCCACAGCCAATACACCCAGGGCAGCGGCACAAAGCCCAGCTGCGACGCCACAGGTGAGTAGGGCAAGAAGGCGCCAATCCCCACCACCAACAGCGTTGCCGTCACCAGTGGCCAGGAAGCCCGACTGCCAAAAAAAGGTACCTTGCGGCTGCGGATGATGTGCACGATGAGGGTTTGCGTCAGCAGCGACTCCACAAACCACCCGGTCTGAAAAAGGGCAACCAGTGAAGCCCGCTGTTCTTCCGGCAGGGCAGGGTCAAGGAAGGCGCGGCAGTTGAAAAAGAACCACATCAAGGCGAAGGTGGCGTAATCAAAAATGGAGCTGATGGGACCGATGAAGACCATGAAGCGCTTGATGTTGTCCACCTTCCACCGGAGCGGTTTGGCCACCTGCTCTTCGTCCACCCGGTCGGCCGGGATGGCGGTCTGGGAGAAGTCGTAGAGGAGGTTGTTGGTGAGGATCTGCACCGGCTTCATGGGGAGGAAGGGGAGCAGGTAACTGGCTCCCAAGACGGAAAACATGTTGCCAAAGTTGGAGCTGGAACCCATGCGAATGTACTTGATGATGTTGGCAAAAACCCGGCGGCCCTCCATGATGCCTTCTTCCAACACCAACAGGCTCTTCTCCAAAAGCACAATGTCCGCCGCTTCTTTGGCCACATCCACGCCTGAGTCCACGGAAATGCCCACATCGGCCGCGCGCAGGGAGGGGGCATCGTTGATCCCGTCGCCAAGGAAGCCCACCACGTGTCCGTTCCGCCGCAGCGCCGCTACCACCTCTTCCTTTTGCGTGGGGGTGAGCTTGACAAACACCTGCCCCTGCTCCACTACCCGCGCCAACTCCTCCTGGGAGAGGCCTGCCAGTTGACTGCCGCTGACCACCCGCTCCACCGGCAAGCCCACATCACGGCACACCTTCTCCGTCACCAGGGCATTGTCGCCGGTGAGCACCTTCACCTGCACACCGGCCTGCCGCAGCAACCGCAGGGCCTCGGCGGCGGAGTCCTTGGGCGGGTCAAAGAAGGCAATGTACCCCAGAAGGATCAGGTCGGACTCGTCCTGCACCGTAAAGGTGGTCTTATCCCGGCTAAACTCGCGATAGGCGATGCCCAAGACCCGAAACCCATCCCGATTGAGCTTTTCCACCTCCTCAAACAGATCAGCCCGAATCGCCTCCACAATGGGGAACACCTCATCCTCGATTTGGTAGCGACTGCAGCAGGAGTAGATCTCTTCCACCGCTCCCTTGCAAATCAGCACGTGGTCGCCCTCGTACTCCACCACCACCGACATGCGGCGCCGCTGAAAGTCAAAGGGCAGCTCGTCCACCAGGCGGCACTGGCTCGTGTCCAGATCGGCGTACTCCAAGATGGCCCGATCAATGAGGTTGCGCAAACCGGTTTGAAACATGCTGTTGAGGTAGGCGTAGTTGAGCACCGCCTCACTGGGATTGCCAAGGATATCCACGTGCTTTTCTAAAACCACCCGATCCTGGGTGAGGGTACCGGTCTTGTCGGTGCACAGCACATCCACTGCACCCAGGTTTTGGATGGCGGGAAGCCGCTTGACGATCACCTTTTTCCTGGCCATGGACAGAGCACCCTTGGCCAGGTTGGCGGTGAGCATCATTGGCAGCATTTCCGGGGTCAAGCCCACCGATACCGACAGCCCAAAAAGTAAGGCCTCAACCCAGTTCTGCTTGGTGAGACCGACGATGAGGAACACCAGCGCCACCATGACCACCATGGTCCGCATCATCAACCAGGTGAAGGAGCGAACCCCCTGGTCAAAATCGGTTTCCGGTCTTTGCTGCGCCAGGCGCTGCGAGAGGGCACCAAACAGGGTCTGCTCCCCCGTGCGCAAGACCAGCGCCTGAGCGGTCCCGCTGGTGACCCATGTGCCGAAAAAACAGGCGTTGGTCAGCTCCAGGCTCTGCGCTGGCGGCTGCGACGGTAGCTGTGCCGTTTTTTCCACCGGCAGCGACTCGCCGGTGAGGGCCGACTCGCTCACGAAAAAATCCTTGGCGGCCAACAGACGGACATCCGCTGGAATGATGGAGCCGGCGTGCAGCACCACGATATCCCCCGGTACGACCGCGGAAATCCGCACCTCCTGCTCCACCCCGTCACGGATGACGGTGGTCCGGGACTGGACCCGTTTGCCTAGGTTTTCCACCGCTTGATTGGACCGCCGGTCCAAGACAAAGGAGAGCCCAACCGAAAGCAGGACCATGGCGCTGACGATCACCGCCGACTTCGCCTCGCCAATGAACGCCGAAACCGTGGCGATCACCAGCAGCTGCACCACCAAGGGGCTGCGCAGCCTTTGCCATAAGTCCTGCAGCAGCGTGAGCTTGCGTCTCTGGCTGAGCTCGTTGGGGCCGACCTGAGCGAGCCTATGCTCCGCCTCCTCCGCGCTCAGACCGGCCCAACCCGTGCCCAACTCTTCCAGGGCCTGTGCCGTGGTGAGGGTGCAAAGCCTTATGAAATCGCGCTCCCCGTCGTTGGCCATGCGGCCAGCAGCGGCGGGTTTTTCTGCCCCACGGACCAGCGGTCGCACGCCTGGGGTGGCCATCACCGCCCTCCCCTGTGGCTTACATTGCCAGGGTTCCCCTTTGCTGTGGCCGTGGTCGCTGGGAATCGGAATGCTGTCATCGCTCACCTCCCTCCACGTTGGCGTCCCACGCCCACGGGGGAGAGGTGAACGCGCAAACTAACAGGCGTGAGGGTTCACCGGTCCCGCCCCGGGGCGCCGCCAGTGCCTGAGCAGACCCGCAGGCCGCGTCACGCTCTTACAACTTGGACTGCCATCGGCGTCGCCCATGAAGCATCCTCCGCCGCCCACCCCCCGGGGTGGACGGCAACGCCAGTATAAGACCAAAAAGCCCGCGGGGAAAGCTGCGGTCACCCTTCCCCCTGGTCAGCAGCGCCGAGGGGGCAACATGTGGGGTCGCTCCCCAAACCTTGGGGGCTTGACATCCCACACCACCGGCTCCAAGATGGAAGTGGAAAAAAGTGGAGCGAAGTGGACCAAGGTGGGCCACTCGCTACGGTGGACATCGTGAACGGGTCAGCAGGCTTTTTCCGCGGCAGCTACCAGGCCAGTATTGACGACAAAGGTCGCCTCAAGCTGCCAGCTCGCCTGCGTGAACAGATTGCCCAGTGGTACGGCAACCAAGTCTTCATCACCTCCTTTGATCCCTCGGAGCTGCGCGTGTACCCGCTGCCCGTGTGGGAGGAGTTTGAGCGACGGTTCCTGGCCCAGCCGTCCTTGAACCCTCTGGTGCAACGGCTCATGGAGCACGCCAACTACGGCCAAGAAGAGGAGGTGGACAGTCAAGGTCGCGTTCTGGTCCCCGCCCTGTTGCGGGAGGCAGTGGGGATCAACGGTGAGGTAGTGGTGTCCGGTCGGGGTAAGTTCTTGGGCGTGGTGGCCCGCGAGCGGGCCCGTCTGGAGCTGTCCCGCGCCTTCACCGCCGAAGAGCTGGAAGCCCTGGCGGCCCTGGAGCAATGAACGCCCATGCCGCAACCCTGTCATGTCCCGGTGCTGGTGCAGCAGGTGGTGGAGCTCTTCACCCCCTGCGCCACCGGCCTGCTCGTGGATGCCACGGTGGGGCTTGGCGGCCATGCGGAAGCCTTGCTCTCTGCCTTCCCCCAAATGCACCTGGTGGGATTGGATGTGGACGGCCAGGCGCTGGAACTGGCGCGCCAGCGCCTGGCCCCCTTTGCTCGCCGCGCCGAGCTGATCCAGGCCTCCTACCAGCAACTGGCGGAGGTGTTAGGGCCAAGGGGCGGGAAGGCTGCAGGCGTCTTGTTCGACCTGGGGGTTTCCTCCCTCCAACTGGACACCCCAGAACGGGGTTTTTCTTTTCGCTTGGCGGGGCCCCTTGACATGCGCTTCGCTCAGCAAGGACCCACGCTGGCAGACATCCTGGCCTCTGCCACGGAGGCCCAATTGACCTTCTGGCTCGCCACGTGGGGTGAGGAAAAGAGAGCCTCCGCCATCGCCCGCGCCATCCTCCGCGCGCGGGACGAGGGGCGGCTTTGCTCCACCACCGACCTGCGTCGGGCGGTGTGGTCTGTGACGGGACCGAAGCGAGGGCCCATTGATCCCGCCACCCGCACCTTTCAAGCCCTGCGCATGGTCACCAACCGCGAGCTGGTTGATCTGCCAGCTGCCCTGGAAACCGCCGTCAAAGCCCTGCAACCAGCCGGTCGGGTGGTGGTCCTGGCTTATCACTCCTTGGAGGACCGGGTGGTCAAGACCACCCTGCGCAGGCTATCCGGCGCCTGCGTGTGCCCACCGGGAAGCCTTTCCTGTACCTGCACTCCCATGCCCTTAGTGAAGCTGCTGACCAGGAAACCCGTAACCCCGAGCCCCGAGGAAGTTCATGCCAACCCCCGGGCTCGTTCCGCCAAACTGCGGGCGGCAGAACGACTATGACCATCATCACCTTTCGCCCGGAAAACGCCTGGCTTCGGCCCAAATTGGACGCCGGCTGGTGGCGATGGGTGCTGCGCTTTTTTGGCTACGGGGTGGTGGTGGGCCTTTTGCTCATCTCCGCCGCCGCTCCTCGTCAGGAACGGTTGCGCTTGGCTTACGAGATTGCCCAGCTGCGGGAAGAAGTGAACGCCCTGCAGAGGCAGGTGCAGGAGTTGGAGCTGGCCAGGCATCGCCTCCTGGCCCCCACTGCCCTGGAGGGGTTCTTGCCCCTGCTGGGGCTTGAACTGCCGCAGGCTTCCCAGGTGTACTACTTGACCCCGGAAGGCCAGCTGCTGTCCTGGGAGCCGCCGCCGCACGAGGGAAAGCCATGAGCCTGCAGCCGGCCCGCCTGCGCCTGGTGGTGTACGCCCTCGTCCTAGGGTTTGGCGTGGAGGTGGTCCGCCTGGCGCAGGTTCAACTGTTCCAACACCAGCTATGGCTGGCCGAGGCTGAACGGCAGCAGGGCACGCTGGTGCCGGTGGACTCGCCCCGCGGGACCATCCGCACTCGGGAGGGACTGCTGCTGGCGGGTTCGGTGGAGAAAGTGGCGGTGTATGTGAACCCGAAACGCCTCCCGCGGGACAAGTGGTCCTGGGCAGCGGAGCAGTTAGCCCCCATCGTCGGCCAATCACCCCAGGACATCCTGGAGCAAATCCAACGCCGGCCTGGTTTCTTTTACCTCGCCCGGGGTTTGGACCCCCAGGTGGCAGAACGCGTGGCCCGTCTGCACCTGCGCGGGGTGGGTACCCTGCCAGCCGAACAGCGGGTCTACCCCATGGGGACCTTTGCCGCCCCGGTGTTGGGGTTCGTCAACGTCGAGGGGCAAGGCCAGGGGGGCATTGAGGCGGCGTGCAACCAGCTTTTGGCCGGTGAGCCCGCCCTGGTGCGGTTGTCCCGCGACGGCAAGCGCATCCCCACCAAGTTGGGTCAGCGCACGGAAAAACCGGGTCGTCCAGGTTTTCATGTGGTCTTAACCCTGGATGCCCGCGTGCAGTGGATCTTGGAAGAGGAGCTTTCCCGCACCCTGGGTCAGGTGAGGGGCAAGGGCGGAAGTGCGGTGGCGCTGAACGCCACCACCGGCGAGATCCTGGGCCTGGCATCGTTACCCGCCTTTGATCCGCAACAGCTGGCCCGCTACCCCCGGGAGCATTGGCGCAACCGCGCTGTGGAGACCGTGTTGGAACCCGGCTCTACCTTTAAGCCCTTCGTCGTAGCGGCCGCTCTTCAGGCAGGCGTGGTCCATCCGGAAAGTCTGGTGGACTGCTCGGGGGGCGGCGTGGAGGTGGCGGGGGTTTTCATGCGCGACCATGGGCGGTTCGGCACGTTACCTCTCGCCCAGGTCCTAAGCTTTTCCTCCAACGCCGGAGCCATCCGCCTGGCACTGCGAACCCCCGGCGAGGTGCTAGACCAGACCATCCGCGCCTTCGGCTTTGGCCAAACCACGGGGGTGGAGCTCCCCGCCGAATCGCCCGGGTTGTACCGTCCACGGGGGCAAGGTTCCTGGTCTGCCCTGACCCCGGCGGGGCTGGCCCTGGGGCAAGAGATCAGCGTGACGGCGGTGCAGTTGGCCCGCGCCTACGCCGTCTTCGCCAACGGCGGTCTGTTGGTGCGGCCAACCCTCATTCGGTCGGTGCATGACACCCAAGGTCAGACGGTGGCCACCCACGCCCCCAAGCCGCCCCAGCGGGTACTCCCGCAAGAAGTGGCGGAGGCGGTGAGCCACATGCTGGAACAGGTGGTGGAGCAGGGCACAGGCAAGGCGGCGAGGGTGGCCGGTTTTCGCCTGGCCGGCAAGACCGGCACCGCGCAAAAAGCGGTGGATGGGAGCTATAGGCACGGCCGCCATGCCGCCTGGTTCGCCGGGTTCTTCCCCCAGCTGCAACCATCCCTGGTGCTGGTGGTCTGCGTGGATGAGCCCGAGGCAACTTTTTGGGCCTCGGAGGTGGCGGCGCCAGCCTTCGGCCGCATGGCCCGTCGCCTGTTGCAGCTTTGGGGAGCCACACCCCGGGTGGAGGGTCAGGCGTGAAAGTTGGGGAACTGGCAGCCGCCCTAGGTTGTGAGGTGCGCGGGCACACCGAGCTGGTGGTGGCGGGGATTACCCATGACTCGGCACGCGTGGAGCCGGGGTTTGTCTTTGCCGCCCTTCCCGGTCTGCGGCACCACGGGATTGAGTTCCTCCCCGAGGCACGCCAACGGGGAGCTTGCGCCGTGCTGTCCGACCGTGACCCCGGGGGCGATCTCCCGTGGATCCTCACCTCCAACCCCCGCCGCTCCACTGCCTTGGCCGCCTGGCTCTTGGCGGGCAACCCCCACGAGCGACTGCTCTTGGTCGGGGTAACAGGCACCAACGGCAAGAGCACCGTTTGCGACCTCACCGCCCGCATCCTGGAGGCCGCCGGCCACCCAGTAGGGGTCTTTGGCACCCTTGGCTACCGACTCCCCCATCGCACGCTCCCCGCCGCTCGCACCACCCCGGAACCGTGCGACCTGGCGCCGTTGTTGGCGCAGCTAGCACAGCATCCCAACGCCGTGGCGGTGATGGAGGTCTCTTCCCATGCCTTAGCCCTGGAGCGGGTCACTGGGCTCACCTTTGACGTGGCCTGCTGGACCAACTTCACCCAGGATCACCTGGATTTCCACCAGACCATGGAAGCTTACTTCGCGGCCAAGAGCCGCATCTTTGACCTCCTGCGGGAGTCGCCTGCTGGTCGTCGGGTGCTGAACTTGGATGACCCGGCTTTGGTCGGGTTGGCCTCGCAACACCGCCCCGGTGACATCACCTTTGGCCTGCACAGGGAAGCCATGGTCCGGGGCCAGCAGGTTCGCTACACCCTGGAAGGGAGCGAGTTGACCCTGATTACACCTTACGGGGAAGGTCGCCTCCTGTTCCCGCTCATCGGGGAGCACAACGTGAAAAACGCCCTGGCCGCTGCCGCCTGTGCCATCGCCCTGGGTGTACCGCTGGACGCCATCCTCGCCGGTTTGAGCCAGGCCACACCGCTGCCGGGACGCCTGGAACGGCTGGCCATGGACGCTCCTTTCGCCGTTTTCGTGGACTACGCCCACACCCCCGATGCCTTGGAACAGGTGCTGAAAACCCTAAGGCCCCTGACCCCAGGCCGCCTCATCGTGGTCTTTGGCTGCGGCGGGGACCGCGATCAGGCCAAAAGGCCCCTCATGGGGGAAGTGGTTGCGCGTTGGGCGGATGTGCCCATCGTCACCTCGGACAATCCGCGCAGCGAAGACCCGTCGGCCATCATCGGCATGATCTTGGAGGGGGTGGCACGCGTGGCAAACCCCCGCACGTTGGTCCTCCCCGACCGGCGGGAGGCCATTGATGCGGCACTACGCTTAGCCGAGCCGGGGTCGGTGGTGGTCCTGGCCGGCAAGGGGCATGAGCGGGAGCAAGTCTTCGCCGACCGTACCGTCCCCTTTTCCGACCAAGAGGTGGCCAAGGAACTGTGGGCGCGGAGGAAGCGCGGATGAACACCACCCTCTCGACCCTTTGCCAGTGGTTGCAATGCCCGCAACCTTCGGGCGTGGAGGCGGTGAGCGTCACAGGGGTGGCCTTTGACTCTCGCCAGGCCCGCCCAGGGGACCTCTTTGTCGCCATTCGCGGGGAAAAAACCGACGGGCACCTCTACCTTGCCGAGGCCGCGCGGCGCGGCGCGGTGGCCGCCCTAGTGGAGCGCCCAGTGGACCACCCACTGCCGCAGCTCGTGGTTGACGATACGGTCCGTGCCCTGCAGAGGATCGCCGGGCAGCTCCGGCGCGAGGCTAGGTTTGCCGTCGCCGCCGTCACCGGCAGCGTGGGCAAGACCACCACCAAGTCCATCCTCGCCTCCCTCTTGCGCCAACGCTACGTCGTAGCGGAGACCCAACAAAGCCGGAACTCGCAGGTGGGGTTGCCCAGCGAGCTGTGCAACCTCTCCCAACCGGTGCAGTGGTTCGTGGCGGAAGCAGGGATGAGCCATGCCGGCGAGCTCACCCGCCTGGGCGCTGTGCTCCACCCGCAGGCCCTGCTGTACACCCGCATCGCCCCAGTCCACTTGGAGTTCTTCCCCTCCCTGGCCGCCATTGCCGAGGCAAAGGCTGAGCTGATCCCCTTCTTGGACGAAAAAGGCGTGCTCGTGGTCAATGCCGACGATCCGCTCCAAGACAGCTTCCCAAACCGCTTTTCCGGAACCGTGTTGCGCTACGGCAAGCCGGGGGCAAGCCACTGTTGGGTGGAAGAGCTGACCCCCCGCGGGCTGTTGGGCTCGCACTTTAACCTCGTGGCCCCTGGGGTGCGGACGCCGGTGGAGTTGCCTTTGGCCGGTAGCCATCAAGTGGAGAACTTCATGGCTGCCGCTTGCCTGGCCACGTACCTGGGGGTGAGCTGGTCTGAGGTGCAGGAGGCGGCCTCGCGGCTGCGCCCCCAACCACACCGGGGGGAGGTACACCGCCTCCCCAACGGTGTCATCCTGGTGGATGACAGCTACAACGCCTCTCCCGTGGCGGTGGCGCGGATGCTGGAGCTTTTAGGGCAAACCCCTGGGCGCCACGTGGCGGTGCTGGGGGAAATGCTGGAGCTGGGCGCGGACAGCGCCCAATTTCACCGGCAAACCG
>JANXCP010000002.1 GCA_025060245.1 Thermoanaerobaculum sp.
CGGGCCGCTTCCACATTAGGGGACTGGAACCCCACGTCGTAAATGTGAAACCCCAGGTGCATGAACTTTCGCTCCAGGTGGAAAAAGGGTGGGGTGCTATCCAGGGGCAGGGCGGGAGCCAGCTTCACCACACCGGTGAGCATGAGGGGGGCCACCTCCCCGGCTGCACGCGCCACGGCCAAGATCATGCCGGTGAAGATGCCTGGCTTGGCATAGGGCAGCACCACATGGCGTAGGGTTTCCCAACGCGTTGCCCCCAGGGCTTGGGCGCCCTCCCGTACCTCGGTGGGGGCGGCCACCACCACCACCGGCAGCGTGAGGAGGGCCAAGGTGGCCGAAGCCCAGAGGATGCCGCCGGTGCCAAAGGTGGGGGTGGGGAGGGCGTGAGAGAAGAACAGACGGTCCACCGCCCCGCCCACGGTGTAAACGAAAAAG
Organism: Thermoanaerobaculum sp.; assembly: GCA_025060245.1. GTDB lineage: Bacteria > Acidobacteriota > Thermoanaerobaculia > Thermoanaerobaculales > Thermoanaerobaculaceae > Thermoanaerobaculum. The sequence goes on from JANXCP010000002.1 coordinate 436, forward strand.
GCCAAGCCGAAGGCGCCGAAGACAATGGAGGGCACGCCGGCGAGGGTGGAGACGGCCAATCGCACCGCCCGGGTGAGGCGGTTGTCCCGGGCATACTCGCGCAGGTACACCGCCGTGAGCACCCCCAAGGGCACCACGCCAATGGTCATGAGCAACACCAGCAGCGCCGTGCCAAAAAGGGCGGGAAAAATGCCCCCCTCGGTGTTGGATTCCCGCGGCTCAGCGGTAAGAAACTCCACCCAACGCTGGGCAAAAAGCTTGAGGCGAGCAGGCAGGTGCAGCTGGTTCAACGGCCAGGCGTGGACCACTTGGGCACAGGGGAGGTCACGCTGCTCGCCGGTGACCGTTTTCATGACCAGCCAGCACTGCTCCTGTTCCCCCTGCAGCACCGCAAGCCGCAACAAATCCTCCTCGCGAGGTTCCAGGGTCTTGGCCAAGCGCTTGCTCAGCCGCTCCGCCTCACGTCGCACCGCCGCCATCCGGGCCAGCTCTTCCCGCATCGCGGTAGCAAAGCGGGGGTCTTCGGCAGCCAGCTGTTCCTGTGGGCGGCGCAGGTGAACCGGGAAGCCGTAGAAGTTGCCGTACTCCCAACGCTCCACAAGCCACGCGTTGGGGGGCTCCTCAACCCGCAGCACCTCCTCCTGGGGAACAACGCGGAAATCGCTCCCCCACACATCCCGATTCCCCACCTTGAAGCGCAGGCGGACAGCCCTCTCCGGCCCGACCCGCTCCTCATCCCATTTTTCGCCCAAAATTTGCGTTCCATCCCGCAACGTGATGAGCTGCAGCTTTTTCGGCCAAAAGCCCCAGCCGGCGCCCCAAAGCACCAGGACCCCAAGGCCAGCCATGAGTCCCATGGAAACCAGCAAGGCCGCCGCGGTGAGAAACCGCTTTGGAAGCTCCTCCCCCACCAAAACGCGCGATCCTCTCATGGGCTGACTCCAAATCGGGCGCGCAAGGAACGGGAGATATGATGACCCACCAAGTTGGTGGTAAGGGTAAAGGCAAAGAGCAGGAGGGCCACCAACAGCAGCACCCGGTACAAGGTTTCGCCGTAAGCTGCCTCAGGCAGCTCCACGGCGATACAGGCGGCCATGGTTCGCATGCCGGAAAAGGGGGAGAGGGAGAGCACTGGGGCATTCCCCGAGGCCATGAGGACGATCATGGTTTCCCCCACCGCCCGTCCAAATCCCAAAAGCAACGCCCCCACCAATCCCGGCGTGGCCGCGGGCACCACCACCGTCCACGCCGCCCTGGCCCGCGAGGCTCCCAGGCTGAGTGCCGCATTGGTCAGGCTTTCCGGAACGTTGCTCAGCGCCTCTTCGGCCAGGGTGAAGATCACCGGCAAAACGGCAAACCCCAGGGCAAAACCGGTCACCAGGGCGTTCCGCTGGTCATACGCCACTCCCCAGGCACGATGGAGCAGTTCCAAAAGCCCCTGAGGGAACAGCTGACGCTCCAGCCAGGGGCCCACCAGGGCCGTCAGCACCAGGGCCAAGGCCACCAGAGCCAGGGTGAGCGGCAGTTCCCAACGCCGTTGCAGGCGCAACTGCCAGGGTCGGGGCTGCAGCTCGCAGAACCAACCCGTCCCCACTAGCACCAGCGGCAGCACCACCAACGCCAACAGCACCGTCCCCAGGTGCTGCGCGACCCAGGGGGCCAACACCAGGGCCGCCACGAACCCCACCACCACCGACGGGACCCCCGCCAAAAGCTCCACCACCGGCTTGACCCATCGCCGGAAGCCCGCCGGGGCGAACTGACTGGTGTACAGGGCCGCCAACAGTCCCAATGGCGCGGAAAAAAGCATGGCATAGAACGCGCCCTTGATGGAGCCAAACAGCAGCGGCACCAGGGAAAACTTACCCTCAAAGGCGTTGCTCCCGCCAGTAGACTGCCAGGTCCAACTGCTGTCGCGGTAGCCCTCGTAGCGGACCTTGCCGAAGAGGGTCCTCAAGGTGATCTCGGGATGACCCAAATCCACCGCCACATGGTGCACAAATCCCGAAGGCGAGACCGCTTGCAGCCGCTCTCCGCGCGGGGCAAAGGCCAGAGCCAGCCGCACCTCAGGGGCGATGGACCGTTCGGCCAAGACCTTTCGGCTGGTGAGGTAAGCCACTTGCAGCAGGCCAGGACGTAATACGGCAAAAGCCTTATTGCGCGGTGAAGGCGCCAGAGCCAGGACCGGGCCAGGACCGGAAAAGCTGGCAAAGCGCTCCACCAAATAGGTGCCCCCCTCCTGGTAAAAGCCAAAGGCGGCCACCTGACCTGAAGCGTCCCCCACGAGGCAGGTCACATCTCCCAGAAGCAGCGTCAACGCCGTGGCCTCCGCCGAAAGTGGTGCCCGCGCCAAGAGCTCCTGCGTTTCGGCGTGGTACACCGCCAACTCTCGGCGCAAGGACAACCAAACGCGATCCCCGGCATCAGCCACCACCGCCACCCTGGCCTCCCCCACCCCCAAGGGAAAGGGGTGCAGGGTGCCTTGGCGCAGCTGCCAGAGGAAGGTGCTCCCGCCCTTGGTACCCACCACCAGGGGCTCCGCTCCACCGCCCACGGCCAGAAGCCGCACGGCCTCTTCGGAGGCCGCCCCCAGCCTGCTCACTTTAAGGTGCAGACGGCGCTCCTGCCCCACGAAGGTAGGCCGCAGGGTGAGCCGGTAGAGTTGCAGCCCCTGGCCGTCCACCACTGCCAGGAGCCGGCCCCACCGATCGGCAACCGCCGCCCGAAGTGGTGGGCGGGCCTCAGGCAGCTGAACCTCGTCCCCCTGGGGCAACACCCGCACCGTGCCGTTGCCACCCACGACCCACAAGCTGTTGGGCAGTTCGGCGGGGAACTGCAGCAAACCCCCGCCCCCATCCACCTGCACGGGGGAGCCCAAACGCGCCGGACGCAGGAGCGGGATGACCTCCAGCAAGAGGTAGGCGAAGAGCAGGAACGTAAAACCCAACACTAGGAAGGCAGCGGTGCGGATGACCCCCGCCGCCCATAGCTCACGCCGCCGCGCCCGCTGCCGTGCCGCCTCCACGCGCAAACCTCAGCGGGCGAGCTTGGCGCGCTCCGCCTGGACCATGGCTCCGGTCAACGGGAGGTAGCCGTCCTTGATGACGATTTCTTGACCCTGTCGGGAAAGGACGAAGTGGAGGAACTCCTCCACCAGGGGATCTACCGGTTTGCGGGGATCTTGCACCACGTAAATGTACAGGGGGCGCGAAAGCGGGTAGGCTTTGCTGAGCGCGTCCTCGTAGTTGGGCGTATAGGCCTTGTCCCCGGCTTTCTTCGCCAAGGCCAGGGCCTTCACCCCCGTGGTGACGTAGCCAATACCGGAGTAGCCAATCCCGTATCGGTCCTCGCTGATCCCTTGCACCACCGAAGCGGAACCGGGCTGCTCCTTCACCGTGTCCTTGAAATCTCCCCCACCCAGGGCGTGGTCCTTAAAGTAACCGTAGGTGCCCGAGGCGGCGTTGCGGCCGTACAGGGAGATCGGCTTGGTCGCCCACTCACCCCCCAGACCCAGCTGCCCCCAGGTGGTCAAATCCCGCGGAAAGCCCAGGCGACGGGTCTTGGAGAAGATCGCATCCAATTCGGGCAGGCTCAACGATCGCAGCGGGTTGTCCTTATGGACATAGACCGCGAGGACGTCCAGGGCGGTCACGATGGCCGTAGGCTCAAAGCCGTACTTGGCCACAATGGCGTCCACCTCTGAATCCTTCATCTCGCGGGACATGGGGCCCAGCTGCGCCGTGCCGGCGATGAGCGCGGCCGGCGCGGTGGAAGAACCTTTGCCCTCCACCTGGATGCGCACGGCGGGGTGGTGCTTACGAAAAGCCTCGGCCCAAAGGGTCATAAGGTTGTTCATCGTATCCGACCCTATGGCGTTGAGATTGCCGGACACGTTGCGTTTCTTGGTGTACGGGGCAATAGCCGGATCCACCGTGACCGGCTGCGCACCTGCCAGCCCCACACCTAAAGCGGCCACCAGCGCTACCGTGCTCCATCGGTTCATGTTTCCTCCCCCAGGCGCGGCCTCACCGTGCCCCCGCCCCCATTTTCTTCAGACATGTGAAGATTCAGTGAAGAGGCCACCTGGGCCAAGCTTGGTACACTGACCCCATGATCCCGCTCCTCGTCCTCCTGGTCACCCTCCTGGCCTGCAGCCCCCGCCCACCCCAACCCGTCATCCCCCAAGTCCAACCTCGGCGGGTGGTACTGCTCTCCCTTGACGGGCTGGCGGCCCTGCGCCATGAACACATGTTGGCCTCCCAAGGCTACGCCGAGCGGGAGGGGCTCGCGAGCTTCGCCCGAGAGGGCTTTTCGGTGCGCCGGGCCATTCCCCCCAACCCCACCCTCACCGCCGTCGGTCACGCCACCATTGCCACCGGTCGTCTTCCCCAGGAGCACGGGATCGTGGCCAACCGCTTCCGGCCTGTGGGCGGTGGCCTGGGAGCCACCGTTTCGGGTTTTGACGCCCCCTGGGAGGCCAAGCCCCTTTGGGCCGCGGCCCGTGCCCAAGGGAAAAAGGTGGGTGTGGTGACCTTTCCCGGCTGCGACGGGACGGACCCCCAGCGCCAGGCCGATTTTTTCATGGTGTACGTCAACCAGCCGGCGGCTCCGGCACGTACCGTGGTCCTGGAACACCACGCGCCCGAGGAGTCTCTCGCCACCCCAGCCCTCAAGGTCCTCTTTCACACCGGTCGCAAACCCCGGGAAGTTGCCTTTGCCTGGCGGCCCAGCGCGGCAAACCCCGACGCCGTGGAGTTCCAGCTGGAAGACGGCAGCTGGAAGGTGGTCTCTGTGGGCCGGTGGTTTCCCCTCACCGTGCGCCAACCCCACCCCGACGGCGGCACCCAGACCCTGGGAGCCTGGTGCTTGCTTAAAAGCCTAAAGCGCGAACCCTTCCGCGCCCTCCTCTACCAGGGGGCGTTCTACGGCGTGGAGGCGCAGCCCCGCAGCTTCCGTGAACTGGTGGAGCGGGAAGCTGGGTTCTGGCCAGGACCGCCCGATGACCGCGCCTTGGCAGCGGGCCTGCAGGGCAAGGAGGGGCTCACCCTGGAAGAGTACGGGCAGCAACTGGAGCGATTTTCGCAGTTTTTTACCGCGGTTACGGTGGCCGCCCTGCGCTCTTTGGAGTTTGACCTCCTCTTGGCCTACCAACCAGTGGTGGACGAAGCCCAACACGCCTTGCTCTTCGCCGACCCACGCCAGCCGGGGTACAGCGAAGGTTTGGCGGCAACCAGCGAGAAGTTCCTCGCCTGGACCTACCAGGTGGCAGACCGGGCCGTGGCCAACTTGACCCGCCAGTTGGACCTGACCAAAGATGCCCTCCTGGTGGTCTCGGACCACGGCATTCACCCGGTCTGGGTGCAAGCCAACCTGCATGCCCTCCTGGAGCGGGAGGGACTGTGCCGCACCGCCCGCCTTGAGGGCAGGGTTGTGCTGGCGCCTGATTGCCGGCTGTGGGCGGTGCAGGGTGGGGGCGTCGCTCACCTGTACCTGAACCTCACCGCATCTGATCCCACCGGTCTTACGGGCCAGGTGAGCCGCGAACGGCTGCTCCTCCGTGCCACCGAAGCCCTTTCCCGCCTGGAAGCCGACGGACAACCGGCCATCGAGGCGGTAGCCCCCCGCGAACAGGCCGCTCCCTGGGGCCTGGCTCACCCCGCCAGCGGCGATCTGGTGGTCTTCCCCACACCAGGGGTCGCCCTCGGCGGCCAACTGGAGAGCCCCCTGTGGGTACCGCCACCCTACCAAGGGATGCACGGGTACCTCAATCACCACCGCAGTATGGCCGGGGTCTTCCTCGCCCGCGGGGCCGGGGTGCCGCGGAAGCATCTGGAACAGGCCAGCCTCACCCAAGTGGCACCCTTGGTGGCGCAGCTTCTGGGCTTGACCTGGTAAAGGTGCTGTTCCGCTGCTTGCCCCCTTCCCCGTCGCACCACACGAGCTCAGGCAAAAAAAACGGGGCCCCGCAGGGCCCCGGATCCTCCTGAACGAGGCGCCTTACAGCCGGAACTTCAAGCCCACTTGGTACTGCCGCGGGGCACCGGAAATGTTGGCCCGGCCAAAGTCGGGGTTGTAGCTGGCCACGTTGCGGGTACGGTCAAACAGCACCATTTGCGTGATGGAGGTGCGGAAGTTGGAGGCGTCAAACAGGTTGAACACCTCCCCGATGACCTCCAGCTCCATGCCGGCACCAAACCGGAAGATCTTGGACAGGCGCAGGTCCACGTTGCGGAAGTAGGGTTGACGGAAGGAGTTACGCCCGTAGCGCTTGCCGTTCCAGTAGGCCCGATCGCCCGTGTAGGTGTCGTTGTTGAGATCCCGCCCATCGGTGGGGGTAAAGGGAAACCCGGAGCGAACGGTGGCAATGGTGGACAGCTGGATATCAAAGGGCAACAACACCACCGCCGACAGGACAAACTTGTGGGTCAAGTCGTAATCCCCTGGGCCCCAGTTGTCCATGATGTTCATGTGGTCGTCGCCGGCGCCGTAGGTGCCAATGGACACGGTGCGCTCGTTGGAGTTGTTATCCCGCCACTTGGAGTAGGTGTAGGAGGCGTCAAACATCCACCGATCCGCCCAGCGCTTACGCGCCTTGAGCACGATGGCCCAGTACCGCGCCTCGGCATCGTCGGTGAACTGCCCGATGCGGCCAAAGTCCCGGTAGTTCTTGAGGGTGGAGCTGTAGTAGCGGGTGCCGAACTCGGTATAACCCACAGGAACCAAGTTCAAATCCCGCAGGCGCTCCAGGTGGGTGGTGTAGGACCAAATGAACTCACCACCAAGGGCGTAGTTGCCGCCCAGCTCCTGCTCCACACCCAAAGAAAAGCGCTTGGTCTGGGGGTTTTCGTACCCTGGGGCAAAGACAAACAGATCCGGGGTGGTGATAGGCAGGGCACCCAAGCTGGGGTAGCGATTGGGGAAGGTGGGGCAAGGTTGAGAGGGGGTGCAGTTCAGGGTCACCCGCACCACTCGGATCCCGTTGGTGAGCATGGCGTTTGCCGTCAGGAGGGTGGGGGTGATGTCGTAGAAGTAGCCGAAACCACCCCGCACCACCGTCTTCCCCTCGCCAAAGGGATCCCACGCAAAGCCAATTCGCGGCGCCCAGTTGTCCTTGTCATCGGGAATCTTACCCGTGGCGGGAAACTTGCTGTTGACCTCCTGAGGCTTGGGGTTGTCCTGGAAGTCGTAGCGCAAGCCGGCAGTCATGGTCAGGTTCGGCGTGGGCTTCCACTCATCCTGCAGGTAGCCGGCGTAGTAATCGGTGTCAAACACCACGCGGCCCCCATAGTTGGAGAAGGCTTGGATGTACTGGCTGGGTCGGTTGCTGAAGAAGTCCGACCAGGAACGGTAGAAGTACCGGCCTGCTTGGTAGCGGTAGAACAGGTCGTCGTAGCTGACCCATTCCACGTTGAAGCCCGCCTTGATCCCGTGCTTGTCCAGGTAATAGCTGAAATTGTTCGCGACCTGTTTGCGCTCCTCAATCAGGTTGTTGGGCAAGAAGTTGTTCTGCCCAAAGAAGGCGTCGGAGGAGATGGCCACCTCAGGGATGGAGGTGTTGTTCGCCAACCGCGGACGCTCCTCGTTGGCGTACTGCAAGATCAACTCGTTGAACATGTTGCTTCCCAGAACGGCGTTGATGTTCAGCACCGAGGAGTGGAACTCGTTTTTCTCCAGGCCGTTGTTGGAAACGCCGGTGACGATGGAATCCGAGGTGGCGTTCTCCCCTTCGTAGTTGGTGTAGTTGTGGCGGAGCGTAGCCAGCACATTTGCCGACAGCTGCCAGTCCAACTTGCCCAGGAGCACGTCCACATCGTTGGTTTGAATGATGGTGCGGTTGGTTTCCTGAGCGAGCTTGAGCCCGGTCCTGCTCTCAAAGTCGGCCTCTCGCCCCGCAGGGAAGTTACGGAACTGAATGAACAAAGGCATGTCCCGCCGCTGCCCGTCGTAAGAAAGGAAGTAATGCAGCCGGTCCTTGATCACTGGACCGCCCACCGCCAGACCGTACTGGTGCTGCTCAAAGGCGCGCTTGGGAGCCTGACTGCCTGCCGGCGGCTTCTTCGCCGTTTCTACCATGGATTCATCGCGGAAGTAGTACCAGGAGTCCAGCTTGAACTGGTTGGTGCCGGACTTGGTGATGGCGTTGATGATGCCCCCTGAGGCGTTGCCAAACTGCACGTTGTACGAGGACGGGATGACCTGAAACTCCTTGATGGCACCCTGGGAAAAAGTGAAGGCAGGACGGGTGCCGCCGCGTTCCTCACCGAAGAAGCTGGAGTGGGAGTTGGCCCCGTCAATGTTGAAGTTGTTTTGGATCCCACGCATCCCACCAATGTGCGCACGGCCGTTCTCGTCCACCACCGATTGCGGGGTGAGGGCGATGAAATCCAAAAAGTCCCGTCCGTTGAGGGGCAGGTTGGCAATTTGGATTTCCCCGACGGCGTTGGCCACATCTGGCCGGGTGGTCTCCACCAACGGTGCCGCCGCGGTTACCGTTACCTCTTCCGCCAGCGTGCCCACGCTCAAAGAAAACTCAATCCTCACCGAAGCCCCTAGGGAGACCCTGATCCCTTGCTTGCTCTCCGGGCGAAAACCGGAAAGCTCAGCGCGGATTTCGTAAGTGCCCACCGGCAAAAATTCAAAGCGGAACGCACCCTGGGCATTGGTGACGGCGCGCCGCACCAGGCCGGTTTCGCTGTTCTTGATCTCCACCGTGGCTCCGGGGAGCACCCCTCCCTCGGCGTCCTTCACCGTCCCCAGGACCTCGCCCGTGGAAACGTTGGACTGAGCCCACAGGGAAGGCGCCACAAGAGCTAGGGCGAAAGCCAAAACCATGGGAAAGCGGAACGTTCCTCTCATACCCTCCTCCTTGGGTTGGGACCGACCCCCATCCACGGTGTCATTCTAATGCGCCAGCGGTGGAGGTGCTAGGGGCACGACGTGAAAGACGCACGAAGAGGCACAACAGGTGCTGGGTCACCGCAGCGGGAGCATAGGCCTGGAGCGGTGCCACCGGTAGGGATGAAAACGCTGGACGCTCCGCCAACACCCGCAGGAGGGCTGTGGCTAAAGCTTGCGGATCCTGCGGGGGGACCAGAAGCCCCATACCCGTGCGCTGCACCGGCTCCCGCACCCCTGGCAGGTCACTGGCCACCACCGGCGTGCCTGCACCCATGGCCTCCAACTGCACCATGCCGAAGGCCTCAGTGCGGTTGACACTGGGGAAGGCCAAAACCGCACAACAGCCGTAGAAGGCCGCCAACTCCTCCTCGGCCAACGTGCCGACAAACTGCCAGCGCGAACCAAAATCTCGCACCCGCTCCTCCACCTGGCGCAGATACCTCCGTTCACCCGCCACCTCTTCCCGCGGACCCACGCAGACCACCCGAACCTCTGGCCGAGCTGCCCACACCAGCGGCATGGCGCGGGCTAACACATCCAGCCCCTTTTCCCGTGAAACCCTCCCCACCCAACCCACCACCGGCGTCCCCGGCGGGAGTTGGAGCCGCTCCTGCAGGGCGATCACACGGGCGGGGTCAGGGGTCAGGGTTGGTACGGGCGGGGGGATCACCGTCACCGTCGCCAGCTGTCGCAAAAGGGGGGAGGTCGCCGCGTACTCATGGCTCAGCGCCACCACCGCATCCGCCCAACCCATTGCCCGGCGATGGGAAGCTTCCAGCGACTTTTGCACGCACCAAAGCCAGGGCTTCCGTCCCAGGGTCACATCGCACAGGTAGGACACGAGAAGCGGTTTCTTCAGCCTTCGCTTGGCCAGCCACGCGAGAAGTGCCGATTCCGCTTGCGGCAGCACCAGCCAAACCACCTCCGCTTGCTCCCCTAACTGCCAGAGCTGCCGGGGCAAACCCGGCGCCACCACGCCTTTGAACGCGCGAAACCAGACCGGGGCCCGCACCACCTTGACCCCCCGGCAAACCTCCTCCCTGGGTGCTTCCACCGGCCATTGGGCGGTGAGCACGGTAACCTGATGGCCCCATAAGGCCAGGGTTTCCGCCAGGCGCTGCAGGTACACGGTGAGTCCAGAAAGATACGGACGGTAGTAGGTGGCAACGGCCAGAATGCGCAGGGGGGACCCCTCCCTTAGGGCTTCCACAGTCCTAACGTCGCTCCACCGGCGGCAAGACCAGTCTCGGAGCAAAAAACCAGTTGTTCGTCGCCGCTGGTGCCACCCGACCCAGGGTGCTGAAGTACTCCACCAACAGGTCCACCACCTGGCGGTTGAGCACCTTCACCCGTGGGGCGTCGCGCAGGAAGGGGTAGCCTCCGCCACCGGCGGCACGGTAGGAGTTCACCACCAGCGTGAAGCTGTCCTCCGGTTCCACCGGTTTGCCTGCCACTTCCAGCCACCGAACCCGCTCCCCCAATGGGGCTGTGGGGTCCACCACGTACCGCGCGCCCTCCACGGTGTCGTAGTTATAGGTAGGAAGTTCGGGATCCCGCAGCAGTTCCAAGGAACCACTTTGGCAGCGAACGCCGGTCCACCCCCGGACGGCGTGCTCCACCACCGCGCGTAGCTGGGCACCGCTTAAGCGAACCACCGCCAAAGTATTGGGGAACACGTACAACGCGTGGGCCATGCGGGGAGTCACTGGTCCAGCGGCAAACTGGGTTGGCAGGCCAGCTGTGGGCGCCGCCAAGGAAAGCTGGGCGCCGCTGGCCCATAGCTGCACCCGGTGAATCAGGTCCACGCCGGCGTCGTCTGCTGCCGACAACCCTCCCACCGTCAAGGGCTGCAACAGTTCAGCCAACGGCCGCGCCAGCTCCGCCCTCACCTGCTCAGCCAAGGGCCGCAGCGCTTCCACCACCCGCGGGCTAGGCGGTAGGGTGTCCACCGGTACATTGGTCCCCCACCGTCGCGTGATCCGGTACCTGCCCCCCTCCTTCACCAGGATCAGGTCAAATCGGGTCACCAGCTCCGCCCACCGTCCCGGCTGGGCCACCCAGGTGTTGCCCACCTCCTTCGGCGGGATGTTGCGGTGGGTGTGGCCGGTGAGGAGGAGATCCACTCCTTTCAACTGGGCCAAGCGCCAGGCAAAGTTTTCCTCCTCGCTGTCGTTGGGCCTTCCGGAGGACAGATCCCGTTCAAACCCGGTGTGCGCCACCACGATCAACACATCCACCTGGGCACGAAGCCGCTGAATGACCCTTTGCGCCGCTTCCACAGGAGAGGAAAACACCAGGGGCTGCCAGTGCTCCGGCGGGTCCCAGTAGGGAACGCGAGGGTTGGTAAGCCCCACCACCCCCACGCGCAGGGGCCCTCGCTGGAGGATGAGGCTAGCCCGCACCGGCAGCTGCACCTTTTCCGCACCCTCCACGTTGGCTGCCAACCAGGGAAAGCGACTTTGCCGTAAGGCTCGCCGCAGCGGCTCCAACCCGTAGTTGAACTCGTGGTTGCCCAGCACCGCGGCGTCGTAACCCACCAGGTTCATAGCGGTCACCGTGGGGTCCTGGCCGTTGCCCATTTGCCCTGACAGGACGTAATGGGCCATGGGGGTGCCCTGAATGGCATCGCCGCCATCCAACACCACCGTCAGCGGGTTTTCTCGCCGGACCTGCTCCACCAGACTGGCCACCTGGGCCAGGCTGCCGCGGGTGGGACGTTGCTGCACCTCATCAAAAGGCAGCAAGCGCGCGTGCACATCCGAGGTGAACAGCACCGTCAGCTGTACTTCCTCGGCCGCCTCGGCCGGCCCGAGGCCAATAAACAGCAAGAGGCCAAGCCACAGCCGTCTCATGCCCAGCCCCCTTCCCGATGCTCGCCGAAAACCCGTGCCAACGTTCCGGCAATTTCCCCCACACTGGCGTACACCTCCACCGCCTGGACGATGGGCAGCATGAGGTTCTCCTCCCCCGCTGCCGCCTCGGCGAGCTGCGCCAACGCCTGCTTCACCGCCACCTCGTCCCGCTGCCGCCGCACCTGCTGCAGGCGCTCCACCTGGGCTTTTTGCACCGCTTCATCCAGGCGAAACACCGGACAGGTGGTGGGCTCCGCGTCCTGGAAACGGTTGACTCCCACCACCACCTGCTCCCCCGCTTCAATGGCCTTTTGCGTTCGGTAGGCGGCCTCCTGGATCTCCCGTTGCATGAAACCCTGCTCAATGGCTGCCAAGGCCCCACCCATGCCCTCAATGCGCTGGATGTACGCCTCTGCCTCCTGTTCCATGCGATCGGTCCAGTGCTCCACCACGTAGGCTCCCCCCAGGGGGTCCACCACCTCGGCGAGCCCTGATTCATAGGCAATGATCTGCTGGGTGCGTAGGGCCAGCAGGGCCGATTCCGCCGTGGGGAGAGCCAACGCCTCATCCTTGGCGTTGGTGTGCAGCGACTGGGTGCCGCCGCAGACCGCTGCCATGGCTTGGATGGTCACCCGCACCACGTTGTTATCCGGTTGTTGGGCGGTAAGGGTTGAACCCGCGGTTTGCGTATGGAAGCGCAACAACCACGAACGCGGATCCTGCGCGCCGAACTCCTCCTTCATGGTGCGCGCCCAAAGCCTGCGGGCGGCGCGGAACTTGGCCACTTCCTCCAGGAAGTTGTTGTGCGCGGCAAAGAAAAAGGAAAGACGGGGGGCAAAGTCGTCCACTGCTAGACCGCGGGCTTGTGCCCTGCGCACGTACTCGCGGGCGTTGGCCAAGGTAAAAGCCACTTCCTGCACCGCCGTGGCCCCCGCTTCACGGATGTGGTACCCCGAAATGGAAATGGTGTTCCATTTGGGAACATGCTGTTGACAAAATGCCATGAGATCGGTCACCAATCGCAGGGAAGGTCGCGGGGGAAAACGGTACGTGCCCCGGGCAATGTACTCCTTGAGGATGTCGTTTTGCACCGTGCCCGACAACTTGTTCCACGGAACCCCCTGCTTGCGGGCCACGGCCAACACCATAGCCAGCAGGATGGAGGCGGTGGCGTTGATGGTCATGGAAAGGGAGATGCGGTCCAAAGGGATGCCCGCCAGCAGCGTTTCCATGTCCGCCAAGGTGTCAATGGCTACCCCCACCCGTCCCACCTCACCCAACGCCAACGGGTGGTCGGAGTCGTAGCCAATTTGCGTGGGCAAATCAAAGGCCACCGAAAGGCCCGTTTGACCCTGGGACAGGAGGTACCGGTAGCGGCGGTTGGATTCCTCGGCAGTGGCAAATCCCGCGTACTGCCGCATGGTCCACAGCTTGCCCCGGTAACCGGTGGGGTAAATCCCCCGCGTAAAAGGGTACTCCCCGGGCAACCCCAGCTTTTCCGAGTAATTCCCCGTGACGCTCCACGGTCCGTACATGAGCTCTACCGGCAAACCCGACGGAGTACGGACCTCCTTGATCCCACCCTCCTGCTCCACGCGGGAAAGCCAATTCCGGAAAGACTCTTCGTTCATGGCCAGCCCCTCCGCCGGCAGTATAGCCTTTGCCTCCCGCTCACGCCGCCGGGACAGGGCACCCGTTCTGCCGAGGTGAAGCAAGGTCTATGGCATACTAGGGGCGATGCTGGCGCTTTCCGGCACCCTGGATCCCCTACACCTGAACGACCTTCTGGAATGGTTGCACATGACCCGAGCCACAGGGCGCCTGTTCCTTGCCACGGGCGTGGTCACCCGAACCTTTGACTTTGCCGGGGGGAAGGTGATTTTTTCCTCCTCTTCCCGTGCAGCTGAGCGCCTGGCCTCGTGGCTGTTGCGCAAGCGCCTGGTGAGCCGACCCGTGCTGCTGAAGTGCTTGGCGGTGTCGCAGATCCAGGGGGAGCCTTTTACCACCGTCATGCTCCGCGAAGGGCATGTGGGCAAGGATGAGCTGGTGGCGGCGGGAACTTCCCTGGCTATCGCCCTGGCCAGCCGCGTCCTCAGGGAGGAACGAGTCCTGTTCCGTTTTGACCCTCACTACCCGGTGCGCCTAGGCGAACCGGTGAACCTGGAGCTGGCTTGTTCCCAGCTGATCATGGAGGCGGCGGTGAGCGCCGACAGTCGCACCCCCACCGATCATGGGGAAAACGTACCCCCCACCAGTCTGGAACCGCCGGCTTTAGAAGCGCTTTTTTGGAGCACCCTGCAGGACCTTAGCGGGACTCCGGTAGACCCGATGGAAGTAGTCGCAGCCCACGAGACCCTGCTGCGCGTGGGTGAGCTCCTTGCCCGTTGGGTGGGGCAGGGGCCTCCCCTTTTGCCCCTCCCCCCACGGGAAGTGAACCTAGTGAGCCAGGACCTCCAGGAGGGGCGAAAGCCCCCAGTGGAGCAGGCGCCAACCCTGGCTTGGGACTTCCTGGCGCTGGTCAACGGCCTGGACGCCCCGGGCTCCTCCCGCGCCGCCTCATTCCACGAGGCATGGGTCATGGCAGGCGGGGACGCCCTGCTGCTGGCTAAGCTACTGCTTGAAAACTCTCGCTGGCGGCGGGAGCGGGACGAGCCTTTAGACGAGACCGTCCAGCGCTTGGCCATGGCCCGAGCGGCGGCGGCGCGAGCCCTGGCACCCAGCTTGGGTCTTCCCGAGGAAACCGCCGCCACGGCTGCCGTGCTGCCCTTGGTGCTGTTGGCCCTGGTACTCACCGCTCTGAGCGGGGGTGCCGGTCCTTCAGCCGCCTTGCAACGGGCCACGGTGCGCCGCCTCTTGCCGCTGGTGGGTCAAGCTGCCGGCACCGCCTCCGGGCTGCCTGAGGTGCTGCACGCCGCGTTAACGGGCTTGCCGGCCCATCACCCTGGGGCACAGGTGGCAGAGTTGGCGGCCATGGCCTCCGGCGAATCGGGTAGTGGCGAATGTGCCAGCTTGTTGGAGGATAACCCCGCAGTGGCTGGAGCCTTTGCGCACGCGCGGGAAGCGGCGCAAAAGGCCTTGGAACAACCAGGAATGGGTAGGTAAGGTGCGGCCATGCATGTGCTGGTGATCGGTGGCAGCCGTTTCATAGGCCGAGCGGTGGTGCAGCGTTTGCTCCTGGAGGGTCACAGGGTCACCCTCCTCAACCGTGGAAAAAGCCCAGACCCCTTTGGCACGCGGGTTTCCCGGGTGATTGGGGATCGCTCGGACCCGGAGACCATTAAGCGGGCCGTTTCCCGGAGGGAGTTTGACGCGGTGGTGGATATGGTGGCCTTCCGCGAGGAGGATACCAAGGCTGCTGTGGCGGCCTTTTCAGGGCGCATCGGGCACTTCATCCACATCTCCACCGCCGCCGTGTACCTCATCCGCGACGGCATCTACTGCCCCTTCCGCGAAGAGGACTTCGCCGGCCGGCTGCAGCCGAAAAGCGAGGGGACCACCTCCACCTGGTTATACGCCTACCACAAGCGGCGGTGCGAGATTGCCCTGCAACACGCCTGGGAAAGCCAGCAGTTTCCCTACACCTCCCTGCGCCTGCCCATGGTGGTGGGTCCCGACGATTACACCGCACGCACCCAGGCCTACTTTGAGCGACTGCTGGACGGCGGACCCATCGTGCTGCCCGACGGCGGCCTGAATTCCTGGGGTTTCCTGTGGGTGCACGACGTGGCCGAGGTGGTGGTGTCAAACCTGGCCAATGCCAACGCCTTTGGCAACGCCTACAACATTGCCCAGCGGGAAGTGGTGAGCCTACGCCAGTTCGTGGAGCTGGCAGCGGCCCACTTGGGCCGGCGACCCGTTTTGGTTTCCGTTCCCAGCGACTGGCTGCGCGCGGTGCATTTGGGGACCAATTTCTCCCCCTACAGCCACGACCACGACATCATCCTGGACATTACCGCCGCCCAGAGGGACCTGCTCTTTCGCCCCACCCCCTTTGCCGCGTGGTGCGAGCAACTGGCGCAGCACTTCCGCAACACCTGGGATGGGAACCCCTCTAAGCTGTACCAGACCCGACCCTTGGAGCTGAAGCTGGTGGAGGAGTTTGCCCGCCTGCGGCTGCCTACGCTGAGCCCCTCGGTGTCGGTGGCTTCAGCCTAAGGCTCGCTGCCCTCCTGCAAGTACAGGAGGGCTTCACGGGCTGCGGCCCGCTGGGCCAGTTTTTTTGAGCTCCCTTCCCCCCGCCCGTAAACCCTTCCTCCCACCTCCACCTCAAAGACGTAGATGCGTTGATGTTCCGGCCCGCGCACTTCCACTTGACGGTACACCGGGAGTTCCCACCCGCGCTTCTGACTGAGTTCCTGCAAGGCCGACTTGGGCTCCAAATCCAGCAATTCCTTGCGGGACAGCTGCAACACGGCCGGAGCCAACAGCTTCTGGACAAAAAGGGCAAAACGGCGAAAGCCTAGCTCCAAACTCATGGCCCCCAGGACCGCCTCCAGCGCATCCGCCAGGAGGGCCTCACCCGGTTCCACCCCCTCGGTCCTCTCCAGCGCCTCCCCAAGGCCCAAGGAAAGGGCCAGGCCAGCCAGCGTCTCCCTCCTCACCAGGGCTGCCCGCGCCCGGGTGAGCTCCCCCTCCCGCGCCTGCGGCCAGCGGGCAAACAGTAGCTCCGCCACAGCGTGGGAGAGGGCCGCATCGCCGAGGAACTCCAGCCGTTCATTGCTAGGCAACCCGCGGGCTGCCGCCGCCGAACGGTGCCGCAGGGCCTCCTCCAACAACTCTGGGCGGCGGAAGCGGTACCCGAGTCGTGCTTCCACCTGGCGCAACCGGTCCTGAACTTCCACCGTCTGCGACTCCTGCTTGACCTGGGTGCTCATGGGCGCCAAACTCCCTCCCCGTGGAGAAGTTTCGCATTTTCGGCGGCGCCCGTCTTGCCGGAACCGTGACCATCTCCGGAGCAAAAAACGCCGCCCTGCCGTGCCTTGCCGCCACCTTGCTCACCGCCGAGCCGGTCTACCTCCTGGGCTTGCCGCGGGTGCGGGACATCCTCACCATGGAAAAAGTGTTGGCCATCCTCGGTGAGCATTGCGAGCATCAAAACGGCACCACCACGGTGGTCATGGGAAGGGCAACGGAAACCCATGCGCCCTACGAGTTGGTGCGCACCATGAGGGCTTCGGTGCTGGTCCTGGGTCCTCTGGTGGCCGCCCGCCAGCGCGCGCGGGTGGCCTTGCCCGGAGGTTGCGCCATCGGTGCTCGGCCCATTGACTTCCACCTGGCGGCCCTGGCGCAACTGGGGGCGGACATCCGCCTGGAGCACGGCGACGTGGTGGCGGAAGCCCCGAACGGCCTTCGCGGGGCGGAGATCACGTTCCCCAAGGTAACCGTGACCGGGACGGAAAACCTCCTCATGGCCGCAAGCCTAGCCGTGGGCCGCACGGTGCTGCGCGGCTGCGCCCGCGAGCCCGAGGTGTGCGATCTGGCGGCCATGCTCCAGGCCATGGGGGCGAGGATTTCCGGCGCCGGAACCGACACCATTGAGGTGGAGGGGGTGGGGGAACTGGGCGGGTGCACCCACCGGGTGATCCCCGACCGCATCGAAGCGGGAACGTACCTCATGGCTGCCCTCCTCCTGGGGGATGGGGTGCGCATTGAAGGGTGCGTGCCCGCACACCTGGCGGCGGTTTTGGAGCTCTTGGCCGCCGCTGGTGCCACCTTCACCACCGAGGAGCACGCCCTGGTGGTGCCCAGGCAGGACCGCCCTTTATCCGGCTTTTCCCTCACCACCCGGGAATACCCGGGTTTTCCCACCGACCTACAGGCCCAGGCCATGGCCCTGGCCACCCAAGCCCAGGGTCGGTCAGAGGTGGTGGAGACCATCTTTGAGAACCGCTTTCACCACGTCCTGGAACTCAAACGTCTGGGCGCCGAGATTACCGTGGAGGGGCATCGCGCCATCGTTCAGGGACCCCGGCGGCTGCAGGGGACCACGGTCATGGCCTCGGATCTTCGTGCCTCTGCCGCGCTGGTCCTCGCCGGTTTGGTGGCCGAGGGAGAGACCATCGTGGATCGCATCTACCACCTAGACCGGGGGTACGAGGCGATGGAGGCCAAGCTTGCCCGGCTGGGGGCGCGCATCGCCCGCTTCAACCCTGGGCCTTTCGTGTAAGGTTCAAGATTCCACACGGTTGCGCCCCAAGGACTTGGCCTGCAGCAGCCGGCGGTCGGCCAAATCCACCAGCTCTCGCCAGGTGGAACAGCCCGGGCTCTCAGGCACCCAGGCGGCAACCCCAAAGGAAGCGGTCACCCGCACCTCCCCGCCTTGTTCCAAGTTCACCACCCCAGCCTCGGCCACCCGCTGGCGCAGCTTTTCCGCCACCGCCTTGGCCCCCACCAGGTCGGTCTCGGGGAACACCAGGAGGAACTCCTCGCCCCCGTAACGCCCCACCAAATCGGAGGCCCGGACTTCCTGCTGCAACAACAGGGCCACCCGCTTGAGCAACGCATCCCCCACGAGGTGCCCGTAGCGGTCGTTCACCGCCTTAAAAAAATCCACATCGGCCATGGCCACCGCCAGGGGGCGCCCGTAGCGAGTTGCCCGCAACCATTCCCGGTCCAACTGGTCCAGGATTGTCTCCCGGCGCAGTAACCCGGTGAGGCTGTCCACGGTGGCCGCCTCAAACAGCCGGGCATTTTCCAACACCGCCCCCACGTGGTGGCACAGCAACGTGGCCAACTCCAGCTCCTCCGGCCCCCAGCTTTCGCCACGCCCCCCCAGGAGCAGCAAACCCACCAAGTCCCGCGGGCCCAATACCGGCACCACCAGGTCCGCACCAAAAATTGCCAGGCGCTGGGCCATGGAAGCGGAAAGGGGTGCCAGTTCAGTCGCCGGAAGGGGGGTCCCCGCCTGTCCCAGTACGTTCACCGCCCGATCTTCCCGGGAAAGGAGGAACGCCGAATCAAATTCAGTGGCCAGGTCTAGGGTCGTGGAGGCCGTGGCCACCAAGAGCTGGTTGGTGCTGTCCACCAGCAACACGGTCACGCGAGGGGCGGCGAAGACCTCGCTAATCTTCGCCACCAAATGGGCGCTCATGGTCTGTACCTTGCCAAACCGCGGCAACTCCGCCGCCAGCTGCACCAGCTGCTGCCGTTGGGCGTAGCGCTCGGGGAAAAACCGCTGGTCAATGATGCGCTGCAGCCATGCCCGCAGCGGAGAAAAGAGCAGACCCAAGGCCAGCGTCGCCCCGGAAACCAACACCACAGACACCCCTCCGCCGATCCATTCGGACAGCAGCACGGAACCCGTTCCCAGAAGGAGGTAAAAAACCAACACCAAAGCCCCCGTGAGGGCGGTGTAGAGCAAGGTCCGGCGCACCAGGTGCTCAAAGTCCAGGAACTGGTAGCGGTATACGGCAACAAAAACCGCCACGGGAAACGCCAACAGGCACAGGGACTGGAGGTAGTCGCTCCACCGAGGCAAACTTACCCCTAAAAGCTGCAACACCCCACTCACGATCACGAAACCGGCCCACGGTGCGCTGCCCACCAGGACCAACAGCGCCTGCTGCCGTCCCAGGGGGGAAAGCGCCTGCTGTGCCTGATGCCACAGCACACCCACCACCGCCACTGCCCATCCCGGTAGCACCAGAAAATTCAGCAGCTGGAAGGGCAGCTGCGGCGACAAACCCAGCCCGCCAGGCTGCCACCGCGAGAGGACCAGCACCAGGGCCAGCACCAAACCAACCCCCAACCCCACCAACGTCAGCCCCTGCGCCCACTGGGGCCGGCGGATGAGCCAGCTGGCCCGTTGGGGGATGAGGGAGACCAACCGCAATTCCAACGCCATTTGGGCGCCGGTGAGGAGGAAAAACACGGCGTACCGGCCAGCGTCCAAACCCGGTGGGCCAAAGGGAAACGAGGGTAGAGCAAGTTCCAGGGCCACAGCCAACACAAACAGCACCAGCGGCGCCCGGCGCGGGTCCTCAGCCGGAGCGTACAGGCCCAGCACTCCCACCAGGAAGTAGGCCAACACTCCCAACAGGTTCAAGACCAGGGGAAGCCAATCGGGGGGCATCCCGGGCCGTACGGTGAGCTCCACCACGCGCCCCTGGCGCAGCACCGCCACAGCCACTGGCACCCCCCGCTGGAAGGCGCGCGCCTGTCGGTCGTACTCGGGAAGGCTCGCCACCGGAGCCTCGTTCACCCGCACGATTACATCCCCCGCCCGCAACCCCGCCGCTGCCGCCGGTCCCTCGGGTGCGACGGAGGTCACCAACACCCCCCCTTGGGCGGCTTCAAGGCTTATTCCCACTCGCCGATCGGCAGTGGCCAGATGTTGGCGTACCTGCCAGCCGAACAGCAGCAGCAGCGCCCCCGCCCATACTGCTGCCTGCAACCCCCTCGGCCAACGCCACCAGCTCATGGAGGTCTCTTCCTTCGCCCGCTCACACGTCGGTGAGTTTACGCCACAAGGACCCAGCCACGGTCATCCGTTGCCGCACCAGCTCTGCACCGCTAAACTGCTCCGCGTGAACGACTGCGTCTTTTGCCGCATCGCTGCCCATCAGGCACCCGCGCAGATGCTGTTTGAGGATGAAGAGGTGCTGGCCTTTCACGACATTGCCCCGCGCGCACCTGTGCACGTGCTGGTGATTCCCCGCAAGCACATCGTGTCCTTGGCCGATGCCCGGCCGGAGGATGCGCTCCTCTTAGGCAAGTTGCTCTTGGCGGTGCAGCGGGTTGCCCGCGAAACCGGGGTGGCCTCCGCTTTCCGCGTGGTCGCCAACTGTGGTGCCGGGGCCGGCCAGTCGGTGTTCCACCTCCACTTCCACGTTTTAGCAGGGCGCCGCTTGGCATGGCCCCCGGGGTAGTGCTCACCCTCCTCGCGGCGACGCTCCTCCCCACGCCCACCCCTCCGTCGCTGCCCCCGGAAGACGCCTGGGTGGCAGCAAAGGTGGAGCTTGCCCAGAACAACACGGAGAGGGCTTTGACCCTGGTCGTCCGAGCCTTGCCCCAGGGAGGCCCGCTGGCACCGCTCTTGCGGCTTGAGGCGGCGGCCATTGCCCTGCGCCTCGGTCGCGACCCCTACCGGTACCTGGCACCGCTCTTGCGGGGACCCGTTCCCCCAAACATAGCCAGGAGGGCGCAAGAGCTGTTGCTGCAGGGGGCGGAGGTGCTGCCGCTGGGGCAAGTGGCCGGGTGGCTGAAGCAGCCCTTGCCGGCCTTCCTCCGGAGGCAGCTACGAGGGGTGCTGGCGCTGCGCACCCAAGACCGTGCCCAAGCCTTGCAACTGTTAGAGGAAAAAGCCAACGACGCCCTCGCCGGCAGGTTGGCCCAGTGGCTGGTGGCGACCCCGTTGCAGCGGCAAGAGGCCGCAATGGTGGCGGGCGCCTTGCTGCAAACTGGCCATTGGCAGGAAGCCTTTGACCTGCTGCGCACCGTACCCTATCACCCCGAGGAAGGGTTCCCCATCACGTTCCTTCGCGCCCGGACAGCGTACCGCCTGGCCCGGTGGGAAGAAGCGCTGCAGTGGTTCCAGCTGGCCAAGGCCTCCGCCCCTACGGCAGACGACTGGCGACGCAGCGCCCTGTTTGCCGCCAGGGCCTGGGAGCAGCTGGGCCAGGAGGATTGCGCTGAGGAAACCTACCGGGAGCAGACCCGTGCCTACCCAGACGAGCTGGATGGGTGGCACGGCCTGCTCATGGTGCTGGCGCGACGGGGAAAAGGGTTCATGGCGGTCCAGACCCTGGAGCGAGCCCCCCGGGGGGTTCGCCAGAGCTTGGCGCCGCGCCTGTGCGCCATGTTGGTCATACACGGCCACCTGGCCGAGGCCCGGCAGGCGCTTCGGTTGACTCGGTTCGCGGATCCTGCCCTGCTGTTCTGCCAGGCCTATCTGGATTTCCTAGACCATCGGGGGGAACAAGCGAAAGAGGCGTTGGTGCGGCTGCTGGTTCACCCGGAAGCCGGGGCGCTGCGGGAACTGGCGGTACTGCTGCTGCCCGCGGGCACCGGAGGGGAGGCCAAACCCACGCGCCAACTGGAGGATTTAGCCCGGTTGGCGGCCTGGGAGGGGGTGGAGGTGGCGCGCCAAGGACTGTACGCCGCCTTACTAGCCGATCCACCCTTCGCCCCCCTCCTTTCCGGCAGCCCGGAACCGGCCCTACCCCACCCGCTTAGGTACCTCATTGGTTCTGGGTATGCTCGGGAGGTGGCCCTCTTTTTGCCCCACCTCCTGCCCCAGGACTCCCCCAGGGCCCTGAGTTGGTCGGCGGGATTCTTGGCGAAGGCGGGCAACTACAGCGACGCTTTGGCCATGGGGGAGCGCCTTTGGCGCGCGATTGGTCCCATCCCCGCCTTTCTCCTCCCGGAGCCACTGCTCCCGCACCTGGTGCCCCCATCCTTTCTCCAGGTCCTGCCCGCAGCCCCCCGCCAGCAGATGCCGTTGCTCTTCGCCCTGGCCCGCCAGGAATCGCGGTTCCACAGCACTGCCTTTTCCGCCGCGGGGGCGCGAGGGCTCTGGCAGATCATGCCCACCACCGCTCGCCGGCTCGGCGGTGATCCCGAGGAGTTGGACCAACCGGCGCCGTCCGGCTTGTTGGCCGTGCGGCTGTTGCAGACCCTGGAGCGCCGCCTAGGGCAGGACCCGCTGGTGCTGGCGGCGGCCTACAACGCCGGGGAGGGGTGGGTGGAGCTGTGGCTGGCGGGAGCAGATGGTCCTCACCCGCTGTTCCCCTTGGTGGTGCCCTACGGGGAGACGCGGGCGTACATCCTGAAGGTGGCGGAGGGCATGTCCCTGGCCCGTCACCTAAAGTAGCGGATCACTTCCCCCCGTTGGGCCAGCTCCTGGGTCCAGCGCTGCACCTCCTGGGTGAGTTTACGCTCTTTCAGTGCCGCCTCCAATGGACCCCTCACCTGCTCCAGGGGGGGAGGGGGGCCCTGGTGGGGAGGCCAGGAGGGCAGAAACTCCTGCACGTAAAAGGCTTGCAGTTCCGCCTGGCTGACCCGCACGGCGGCGGCAAAACGCTTGGCCACATAGGCCTCCACCAGGGCAGCCCGGCGCACCAAGCGAGCCAAGTCCCCCTGGGACAAGCCTGCTTGGGCAAGCTTTTCCTCCAACGCCTGCGGCCCTCCCGCCTGCTCCACGGCCTTTTGCCAGGCCCGCTGCCAATCGTAGGCAACTCGCTGGCTGATCCGCGCTTCCGCCAGGTCCTGGTAGCGCAGCTCCAAAGCCACCAGCGCCTCCACCACGGCCCTCCGGTACGCCTCCTCCTCCTCCTGGGGCAGGCGCGGGACCAGTTGGGCGATGGAGGCCAACTCCACATCCGAAGCCAAAATGGGGACGCCGTTCACCAGGGCCAGGACCCGCTCCACCTCCTCCGCCACCCCCGCGGGGACAACCAGCAAAAGCGCCAGCACAAGCCCGAAGCGCATGGCCCCATGCTACACTGCCTTCGGTGACGGTTTCGGGGACACGACAGAGGCACACGGTGCGGGTGGGTTTGGCGCAAATTGCCACCTGCCCCGGCCAGCTCTCCCATAACTGGCAGGCCCACCTCTGGGCCATCCAGGAAGCAAAAAAGGCAGACGCGGATCTGGTGGTGTTCCCCGAACTTTCTCTCTCAGGCTACCTGGTGGGGCATGGGGTGCTGGAGCTGGCCATGGACCTGGAGGATCCCCGACTGGACCCGGTCAGGGAGGCATCACGAGAGGTGGCACTCTTGGTGGGGTTGCCGCTGCGCCTCCCCCAAGGGGGCATTGCCAACGCCGCGGTCCTGTGGGAGCAAGGGCAGGTGGTGGGGGTGCACCACAAGCTGTATTTGCCCACCTACGGCATGTTTGACGAAGGCCGGTACTTCGTGCCGGGCCAGCGGTTGGTGCCACTGCCCTGGGGAAAGGGCAAGCTGGGGGTGCTCATCTGCGAGGATGCCTGGCACCCCTCCTGCGCCAGCCTGCTGGTCCACCGCGGAACGGACCTGTTGCTGATCATGGCCGGGGGTCCGTCGGAAGTGGGGGACGACCATGTCCCCTTGGGCATGAGACGCTGGCATTGGCTGGTGGGAGCCACCGCCATCACCACCGTCACCCCCACCCTTTTTGCCAACCGCTGTGGGTGGGAAGAGGGGATCCTCTTTTCGGGTGGGTCCTGGGCCTTGGACGGGCGTGGCCGCACGTTGGCGGGTCCGGCACCGGTGGGTGAACCGGCGCTGTTGGTGGCCACCGTGGACCTGGCCGCCGCGCGCCGCCATCGCAGCCTCGCCCCCATCCCGCAGGGGGAACGGTGGGAACTGTGGCAGGCCCATGGGGAGCGATCCGCATGCTGAAGCTTCCCGCCGTGGACGTTCCCCTGCTGGCCCAGGCCCTTGCCGCCTTCTTGGCGGAGGAGCTGCGAGCCTCGGGTCTTTCGCGCTACGTATTGGGACTGTCCGGGGGATTGGATTCCGCGGTGGTGGCAGCCCTGGCGGTGCGAGGGGTAGGCCCAAAAAGGATCCTCCCCTTCGCCCTTCCCGGTCCCACTTCCAGCGTGGAGAGCACTCAGCACGCCATCCAGGTGGCGGAACAGCTCGGGTTGGCCTTGCGCCTTTTGGACCTGGGCGCGCCGGCACAGGTGTTGGCGCAGACCCTAGGGTGCGAAGGGGACCGGCTGCGTTTCGGAAACCTCATGGCCCGTTTGCGCATGACCGCCCTCTTTGACCAAGCGCGAGCGGAAAGCGCTTTGGTGTTGGGCACTTCCAACAAGAGCGAGATCCTCCTGGGCTACTGCACCCTGTTCGGGGATCAAGCGGCTTCGGTCCAACCCCTAGGGGACGTGTGGAAGACCCACGTCTACGCCCTTGGGGAATTCTTGGGCATTCCCCAGGCCATCCTGCGCAAGAACCCCACCGCCGATCTCTGGCCAGGGCAAACGGACGCGGGGGAGTTGGGGTTTGACTACCTGGAGGCCGACCCCATCCTCTACTACCACCACGATCAGGGTTTGGGGGAGGGGGAGTTGGTGGCCCTTGGTTTTCCCCAACCCTTGGTGGGGCAGGTCCTCGCCACCTACCGCCGCAACCGCTTCAAGTGGCGGCCCACGGTGATCGCCCGGGTTTCCGCCTCCTGCGTCAACGTGGACCGTATCCTCCCGCGCAACCCTCGGCCATGACCGAGGCGGCAACCCAACCTCAAACCGGCACTCTCTTTGTCGTGGCCACCCCCATTGGCAACCTGGGGGACCTGACGCCGCGCGCCCTCCAGGTGCTGGGATCGGTGCAGGCGATCCTGGCCGAAGATACGCGGCGCACCCGCAAACTCTTGGCCTTCTATGGCCTTGCCACGCCCCTCTGGTCGTTTCACGAGCACAACGAGCGCACCGTCCTCTCCCGAGTCCTGCGCGGCTTGCAAGGGGGCAAGAACTTCGCCCTGGTTTCCGATGCCGGCACCCCTCTCCTCTGCGACCCCGGGTTCCGCCTGGTGCGCGCTTGCCGGGAAAGGGGGCTGGCGGTGGCGGCGGTTCCCGGTCCCTCGGCCATTACCGCAGCTTTGAGCGTGGCCGGGCTTCCCCCATACCCCTTCACGTTCCTCGGTTTTCTCCCTGCCAAGACCCAGGGACGGCAGCACTTCTTGCAGCGCTTTGCAGCGCTGGAGCACACCTTGGTCATGTTCCTCTCCCCTCACCGGCTATCGGCCGAGCTGGCGGATTGCCGGGAGGTGTTGGGCCCGCAGCGGGAAGCAGCCCTCCTGGCCGAGCTTTCCAAAGCCAACGAACGTTGCCTTTGGGGGAGCTTGGGCAGCCTGGCCGGGGCAGCGGTGACAGCAAGGGGGGAGTTTACTCTGGTGGTGGGACCACCGCAGGCCGAAGCCAGCAGCCGTCAGCCCACTTCGGAGCAGGCCCGGGCCCTGATGGCCGACCTTCAGGCCCAGGGGCTCTCCCTGGCCGAGGCCAGGCAGAGGGCGGCGCGCACCTTGGGCATTAGCCGGCGCGCCCTCTATCAGCTCTTGCAGGCAGCAAAAAGGGAAGCGTAGGCGAGGACCAGGGGTGCCCAGGGTGCGGCGCTTTCCCCCCGCAGCGCCCCGCCAAACAACAGCTTGTGAACCGTGTTCACCAACTGGCGGGTAGAACAATGGGCGGCCCAACGGAAACTGGCCTGCAGGGCCCAGGGGGAACGCTCCCCAACCCCCAGCTCCGGCATTTCCCCCGCCGCCGACAATAACTTGGGATAGATCCGCCGCTTGAAGTCCCGCGGGTACCAAGCAGGTTGGGCAACCCGCCGCGGATCCAGGTCCGTCGCCAATCCGGCCCTCTCGGCCAACAACCGCACGGTGAGGGCGGCCACACAGGCCCTCGCCAACATACCCGCTGCCAAGTCCGCCGCCCGGCGACCGGAAGCCTGCTCACCGCGAAAGCTTTCCAGCACTGCGCCGTCGGCGAGCTGGCCCAAAAGGTAGGCCAGGCGGGGCCAATTGGCGCTCTGGCCTGCCTGCTCCAGCTCACTGGCAGAGCAGGTCCACGCCGCCGCAGTTTGCCGCGCTGCTTGGGCGGTGAGCTCACCGGACTGCCAGAGACTCCGTGCCGCCTGCACCAGCTGTCCCGGGGCAAATCCGTGGGCGGCAAAAAGCGCCTCCAGGACCTCCGGCTGCGCCAAAAGGTCTGGCGCCGCCTCCGCCACCAACTGGGTGAGGAGGGCCTTTTGCTCCCCGGACAACCTCACCTCCTCCCAAGGCTTTGGGGGTGGGGGTAAAGCCAGATGCTCCAGTTCCGCCACCGCAGCCAAAACCTCCACCAAAGGACCCGCAGGGGGTTGGGAGAGGACGGCAAAAAGCCCCACCCACAGGACCTCGCCCGCCGGGTTGGCCAACGCCTGGCCCAGGGCCCGCGCCGCGGCGGGGCCCAAGGCAAAGTAGGGCTCACCGTGGGGGATGAGGAGGAGGCGCTGGCTGGCAAAAAGGGAGGGCGTTTGCACCTCTTCGCACAACCGCGCCACCTCCCAGGGCGGATCGCACACCTCCTGTTGCCCTTCCGGGAAGTGGCGGAAAAACTCCTGCACAAAGGTGTTCTTGGCTCGTTCTAAGAGGTACTCGTCAGGGGTGGAAACGACGCGAACCCGAAACCGCTTCAGAGCTCACCTCGGTCCTGGAGCTCCTGACAGCTCAGGCAGTGACGAGCCCAGGGGACGGCGGCCAAGCGGGCCGCCTCAATGGGTTGGCCACAGTGAACGCAGAGGCCGTACTTGCCGTTGGCCAGCCGCACGAGGGCCTCATCAATGAGCTTCAGCAGCTTGCCTTCATTTTCCGTGAGGGAAAAGGAAAACTCCCGCTGCAGAGCAAAAGCTGCGCGGTCGGCAATGTCAGGGGCCCCGGTCTCACCCTCCACCTGCCCCAAGGCCCGCGCCCGGGCCATCCCCTCGAGGATCTCCTGACGCTTGGCCTCCAGTTCTCGCTTGACCGCCTCCAGGTTCGTGATGCTCACCCATGCCTCCAGCGCGCGGATTATACCCTACGGTGGGGCTCGCCCCGGTGGTAGGAGCCTCCCTCCAACCAATCCAGCGCCCGGTAAAGTTGCTCCAACACCAAAAGCCGCACCAGGGGATGGGGCAGGGTCAAGGGGGACAGGGACCAACGGGCCACAGCCCGGTCCAAGACCTGCGGGTGCAACCCCAAGTCGGAACCAATGACGAAGGCCAAAGGACCCATGGGCAAATGGGTACCCACGAACTCCGCCAGCTCCCTGGTGCTCCACAGCTCCCCCTGGACATCTAAGGCCACCATCCGGCCAGCGCCCTCCGTGGCTTGGAGGATGCTGACCGCTTCCCGGCGCAAGGCCCCCTGGGGGTCGGTTCGCCGCCCGATTGCCAGGGGAATCCTGCGCTCCTCAAAGGTGAGGAGGCGGCGCAAGCGGAGACGATAGCGCTGGCAGAGGGTTTCCCACTCCTCCTCTGGCCGCGAGCCTACGTAAAGCAGCAGGATCCGCCTCACGAGGGGCGCCTCCAGCGAATCAAGGTGCGGCGCGAGATGCCCAAAGTTCGCGCGGCGCGCGACACGTTGCCCTTTTCCCTTGCCAGCACGAACAGGGCGTACACCCGCATGGCTTGCGCCAGGGGGATGGGTCCCAGGTGGGGCACCAGCTCCTCCCACCGCCACTGGGCAAAATCCAGCGCTTCCACCCCCACCTCGGACCCCCGCTGAACCACGAGCGCCCGTTCCAGAACCGCCACCAGCTCGCGAAAGTTCCCCGGCCAGTGGTAGTGGAGCAAGAGCTCCTCCGCCTCGCGGGTCAGGTGGAGCGCCGGGTCTTTTCTGGCGAGCCATCGGCGTGCCGTGGGGAGGATGTCCTCACGACGCTGGCGCAGGGGCAGCAGCACCGCGTGCCAGCCGGCCAGGCGATGGTAAAGGTCGCGGCGGAACTCCCCGCGTTCCATTTTTCCCAAGAGGTCAGGCCCCACCAGGGCCAAGACGCGGGCGCGGCAGCTCCGGGCTTGGGTGGCCCCCAGGGGAACGTATTGCCCCTCTTCCAAGACCCGCAAGAGGGCAGCTTGGGAAGCCGGCGACAGGGCGTCCACGCGGTCCAGAACTAGCGTCCCCTCCCTCACCTGTTGCAAAAACCCAGGCCGAGAGCGGGTGGCATCGGTGAAGGCGCCGGCCGTATGACCGAAGAGCTCCGCGGGAAACAGCGTTTCGGGAATCGCTGCGCAATCCACCACCACCAGGGGCTGACCGGGCCGCGAGCGACGATGGATGCGGCGGGCCAAAAAGCTTTTGCCGGTGCCGGTCTCACCTTCCAAAAGCAAGGGGAGCGAGGTCGGCGCGAACCGCGCCAACTCCTTGGCCAGCCTGGCCGCCTCTGGGTTGGCGCTGGCGTACAGCGGCGTCATGGCACAGCGACGGCTCGCAGCGCACCGGTGATGTCAGGGGCATCCCCCCACAGCCGCTCCAGGGCGTAGTACTCCCGGCGCTCCTCCTGAAAGATGTGCAGGACGAAATCCCCGTAATCCATGAGGATCCACGTCCCGAGGGTGTAGCCCTCCACCGACAGGGCGTGAACCCCCCTCTGGGACAAGGTGCGGTCCACCTCATCGGCCACCGCTTGTGCTTGACGGGGGGAGGCCACGGAGCAGATGACGAAGGCATCGGCAATGGAGGTCTTCCCAGAAACGTCCAAGGCCAGGAGGTGGAACGCCTTTTTCGCCTCCATGGCTGCCACCACCTGCTGCAGGCGAGCCCAAATCTCAGCATCCATGGGACACCTGGTGGTACAAGCCGTACTTCACCACCCACCGGTGCACTTCCGGTGGCACCAACTCGGAAATGGTTTGTCCCGCCTGCAGACGCTGGCGGATGAGACTGGCCGAGACGGGAAAAGGCTCGTGCTCCAAAAGGTAGATCAACTTGGCGGCAGGGGGCGGGTCGGGAACCTGCTGGAACAGTGTCACCGACACCAGCCGGCCACGCAGCACCTCCGGGGTACAGGCCAAGAGCTCCTCCCCCCAAATGGTAGCCCGCCGCAGTACCACCAAGTGGGCCAGGTCCACCAGCTCCTCCCAGCGATGCCAAGTGGTGAGTTGGGAAAAAGAGTCGCTCCCCATGAGGAAGTAGAGGGTGTCATTGGGATGGTGACGGGCAAACTCCCGCAGGGTATCCACCGTGTAGGTAGGCCTGGAACGCCCCAACTCCAGGTCGGAGACAAAAAAGCGGTCGTAGGGTTGGGTCGCCAAGGCCAACATGGCGAAGCGGTGGGAGTACGGGGCCATGACCGAGCCCTGCTTGTGCGGGGGGTCATAGGCCGGTACGAAGACCACTTGGGAAAAGCCAAAGGTTTCCGCCGCACCCACCGTGGGGATCAGGTGACCCAGGTGCACCGGATCAAAGGTCCCACCGAGGATGGCCACACGCCTCACGGTTTCCCCAGCCGGTCAAACACCTGGCGCAAGAGCTCCTCCAACCCGCTACCCGTCACGGCGGAGATCACCACATAGTTTACGCCCAGTTCCCTGGCGAGCAAGGCCAACTCTTCCGTACGGCTCGGGGAGCTGATCGCGTCCGCTTTGGTGCCCACCAGCAGCGCCGCACGGTCCACCAGGGTGGGGTTGAACAGCTCCAGCTCCTGACGCAGCACCCTTGCCTGCTCAGCTGGCGGTACCTGCGAGGCCAGGTCCACCAGGTGGAGCAGCATCCTGCACCGCTCAACGTGTTTGAGGAAACGGTGGCCCAGGCCAGCGCCCATGGAGGCACCGGCAATGAGCCCTGGGATATCGGCAAAAACCAGCGAGCGCTCGCCCCAGGTCACCACCCCGAGGTGGGGTTCCAGAGTGGTGAAGGGGTAGTCGGCGATCTTCGGCCGAGCGGCAGAAAGCCTTGAGAGGAGGGTGGATTTTCCGGCGTTGGGCAAGCCCACCAACCCCACGTCGGCGATGAGCTTGAGCTCCAACTGGAGATGGCGCTCCTCACCTTTTTCTCCCGCCTCCGCAAAGCGCGGGGCTTGTTGGGTAGGTGTGGCAAAGTGTTGGTTGCCCCGGCCACCCCGACCCCCTCGCGCCACGATCACCTCCTGACCCGCAGCCACCAAATCCGCCAACACCTCCCCCGTGGCCAAGTCGCGCACCACCGTACCGCAGGGCACCAGCACCACCACGTCTGCGCCCGCGGCCCCGGCTTGGTTGGATCCGCGACCGTGTTCTCCCTTCCTCGCTTTGATCACGTGCTTGTGGTAGAGGTGGGCCAGGGTGTTGTACTCCGGGGTGGCGCGGAAGATCACGTGCCCGCCGCGGCCACCATCCCCTCCGCTGGGCCCTCCCCGGGGGACGAACTTCTCCCGGCGAAATGCCACGCAGCCGTTGCCACCGTCCCCTGCCCTCACCACGAGGCGCACTTCGTCCAAGAACATGGGCAGCTAGCCGGCGCCACAGCCGAACAGGGCAGAGAAAACCCCAGGACCGGAGGGCCTACCCGCCGCTGTCCGGACTACCTGGTAGGGGTGAAAAATGGCCTTAATGGGTGGGTTCAACCGAGACAAACTTCCCCAGCCTGCCCCGGTCGCGGAAGCGTACCCGGCCGGCGATGGCGGCGTACAGGGTATCGTCCCCTCCCCGGCGAACCCCCGTCCCTGGCTTCCAACGGGTTCCCCGCTGGCGAACGATGATGGTCCCGGGCAGGACCAGTTGCCCGTCTCCCCGTTTCACACCAAGTCGCTGGGCGTGGGAGTCGCGACCGTTGCGGCTTGAACCCTGTCCTTTCTTGTGCGCCATGTCCCCTCCTCACGCCTCAATGGCGTCAATGCGAACCTCGTACAGCTCCTGCCGATGGCCCTTGGTCCGGCGGTACTGCTTCCGGCGCTTCTTCTTGAAGACGATGATTTTCTCGCCCCGCAGGGAACGCAGGACCGTCCCCTTCACCGCGGCACCGGCCACCGTAGGGGTCCCCAGGCGAACCGCTTGTTCGCTGCGTACCAGCACCACCCGATCAAAGACCACCTGGGTGCCCGGTTGGGCATTGGGCCACACCCGTTCCACGAGCACCCGCTGGCCCACTTCCACCTTGTGTTGCTTGCCTCCAGCTTCCACAATGGCGTACATGCGCACCCCACACACCCCGTCACGGGGAACTGTGTTTTTACCATGAGGGCTGAGCGCTGTCAAACCGGAGTGGGATCCCCTCGGCCCCTTAAGGGGTCCGGTTTTTGACCAAGAGATCAGCCAAGAGCCCCAGGATGAAGACTTCCAGAGCGGAGAGGGAGGTGAGAACGGTCTTATCGGTGAGGTTGTGCTCCCAAAAAAGGTCCCACAGGGCAAAGGCCACTGCCCAGACCCCTAAACCCAAGCTAACCGGCAAGAAAAAGCGCAGGGGGTCAAAGTACACCACCGCCCGCGCCAGGCTCAGGAGCAGTCGCCAGGTGTCGCGCACGGCACGAAACTTGGACTGGCCAATGCGCTTGTGGTAGCCAATGGGAACCCAGCGCACCGCCCAGCTATCCAAGACCCCTGCTACGGTGAGGGTCGTGGTGAGGGAAAAGCCATCGGGCAGGAGCCGCCACAGGGCAAGCACCCGGCTGCGGCGCAGCACCCGCATGCCTGAGTTGAGATCGGGAATTCGGCTACCCAGGAGCAGCTCGGCTACCTTCTTCACCACCCACTTGGCCGGCCGACGCAGGAGGGGCACCTCCGCTCCCGGGGCCACCCGCGCTCCCACCACCTGATCCGCCCCCTGACGTACCGCCACGAGCAGCTCTGGCAAAGCCGCTGCAGGATAGGAGCCATCGGCGTCCAAGAGGGCGACGAACTCCGCCTGGGTCTGACGCAAGGCCCATTTCACCGCTGCCCCATACCCGCAGGGTGCGTCCAAAACCAGCACCCGAGCACCCGCCTGCTGAGCCGCGCGGGCGGTACCGTCCCTGGACCCATCGTCCACCACGAGGATTTCAAAGGAGACAGGCTCCGCGGCCCGCTCCAAGGCATGGGAAACCTCGCGCACCACCTGGGCGACCGAAGCCTCCTCGTCGCGGGCAGGGATAATGACGGCCAACGTTGGGTCACCCGTTACCAGGAGCCACCTCCTCTTTCCTGCGGCGTTCGCAGGCGGTAGAGCTCCACGTTCCCCTCCCGCAGCAGCAATTCCAGGAAGCCACGAAAAAACTCGCGCAGGTTGGTTTCAGCTTGCTGGCTTTGCGGGGCAAAGTACTGGCTACGCCGGTTTAAGGCTGCGATGCGCTCCGCCTCGCGCCAGTTCACCAACAGGTGCGTCACCCCCATGGCCCGCAGCTCCTGGGCCATCGCCTGCGGGGTTGGCGACGCCTCGGCCAGCTCCGTGAGCAACGGCGGCTTAAAAGGGTCCTCCACCATCACCTCACGCTCAATGTACAAGCTCCTCGCCTCGGCCACCAGGAGCAGGCGCGCCTTAAGGGGAAGGGACTGGTTGACAAACTGGGCGGCGGGCCAGTAGTCCACCGCCGTTCGTAGCCACTGGGCGCGATCCATTTGTCCCAGGGCCACGCCCACCCGCATCATCACTTCCGGAGACAGACCCCCCAACGCCCCCCAGAGCACCGCAGCCGCTAGGAATCCGGACAACCAGCGCGCCGCTGCTGGCCTCCAGGCTTGCATCAGCTGGGCCCACGCCACCCCCATCACCGCCGCCGCCGGCACCAGGGCCGCCAGAAGATAGCGCGGGAGCTGTGGGAGCAGGCTCCACCCCACCACACCGGCGGCAAAACCCGCCATCAACAGCAGGCCGTCCCGTGGCCGCCGCTGCCACAACCACAGCAGCGCCACGGGAAGCAGCATGAGGTATGCAGGGCCCACCAAACCCGCCGCACCCTGGGGGTTAAAGGTGCCCAAGAGCAAACCGGCAAGCGTCCTTTTGACCGTGGCCAGGAGGGCTTCCACCGTGAGCTCCCCACCCAGGAGAGCTGAAGAAGCGCCAGCGCCCACCGGTGAGGAGGAAAAGGCTGGGTACAGGGGATTACCGGTGAGGACCCAGGCTCGTACAAGCCATGGCGCAAAGCTTGCCAAAAGACCTGTGAAAAACAGCGCGATGCCCACCGCCCCGCGGCGCCACCAGAGGCGCCTAGGGTAAACCACCACGGCGGAACCAACCACCACCAAGGCGGCAGGGGCCACCAGGGTCGCCACTACCAGTAGCTTGCACCCCATCGCTAGCCCAGCAAGCCCCCCTGCCAAGACCCAAAAACGCGGGTCCTGCTGCCGGTGCACGGCCACCAGCACAGAAAGCCAAGTGGCGGCAGCAAAGGCGGCCCCTCCCAGGTCACTGGCCGCCCAGGTGGCGGAGAGGACCACCGCAGGGGTGGTGGCAAACACCGCCGCTGCCCAACCACTGGGGGCACCCAGTTGCTTGGCCAAGGCCGCCACCCCAGCGGTGGCCAAGGCGCCCATCCACCAGTGCAGCAGTTGCGCTGACCACGGTGGGAGGATTGCTAAGCCGTAGGTAAACAGGGAGCTCATGGTGGCCGGCAGCAGGGAGTAGTCGTGGCGGGGAAAGACCACCAGTCGATGCCTGCGTAACCAGTGGAACGGCAGGGCCAAGTGGTAGTTCAGCTGGTCGTAAAAGGCGGAGTCCACCAGGGCAGCGAGAAACGCCAAAAGGGCCCCGGGGAGCAAGAGCACCCACGGCAAGCTCCACCAAAGCCGCGGGGAGGGGAACTGCGCCGACGCACGCCACAGCTGGAACGCCCCGAGGGCCGCCAAGCCAAGGGCGATCAACGCCACCAGCCAGCTGTACAAGAGGCTGGCCAGGCCGAGGAGCGTCGCCAGCAAAGCCAGAACGCCGCTGCCGGCGGCCAGGCGCAGCACCGCGGCGGTCAAGAAGGCTTCACCCACCAGGCACGGCCTGAGCCATCCCCCCGCCCCCCAAGCGGCCAAGGTGAACATCGCCAGCCAGCCCAGCGCCACACCCGCCAGCACCAAAGGGGTCGGCGAGGAAACTTTTTGGTAGGACCAAAGCACAGGCCCGGAAAGGGCGAGAAACGCTAGGGTCACAAGCCGCCAAAACCTTGGCGAGGCCGGCTCCATGGGGGTCATTGTAACGATTGGGTCCGCGAGCCGTCCGTTCCTGTGGGCGGGAGTCGGCGGCGGGAGCTGGATGCACCGACCCTCAGAGGAGGTGGGGCGAACTCACAGGGGCTCGTAGAGGGTCCGACGCTGGCGGGGGGTAAAACCTGCATCCCGAATCAGCGCTTCCATGGTCCTTTGATCCAACCGGTGGTGCACCCCCGCCGCGGCCACCACGTTTTCCTCCAGCATGATCGAGCCCAGGTCGTCGGCACCAAAAAACAGGGAAAGCTGCCCAATCTTCGTCCCTTGGGTTAGCCACGACCCCTGAACGTGCTGGACGTTGTCCAAAGCCAACCGG
Organism: Thermoanaerobaculum sp.; assembly: GCA_025060245.1. Classification (GTDB taxonomy): domain Bacteria; phylum Acidobacteriota; class Thermoanaerobaculia; order Thermoanaerobaculales; family Thermoanaerobaculaceae; genus Thermoanaerobaculum. The sequence continues at coordinate 35,016 of JANXCP010000002.1, forward strand.
CTGATGGCCAACGTGCGCAGGTAGTCGTATCCGCCCGAGGTCTCCACCTGTCCCTCCAGGGCCGTGTTCTCCTCCTGAAAGGTCCACGGGATAAAGGCGGTAAACCCGCCGGTGACGTCCTGCAGCTCCCGCACCCGGAGCAAGTGTTCCACGCGGGCCGCGTAGCTCTCTCCGACGCCAAACATCATGGTGGCGGTGGTGCGCAGGCCCAGCTGATGAGCCTCCCGGTGCACCTCCAACCACTCCGCCGTGGACGCCTTGCTATGTGACCAAATGGCCTTGCGTACACCGTCTTCCAGGATCTCCGCGCCCCCACCGGGGATCGAGGCGAGCCCCGCCTCCATCAGCCGCTGAATCACCTCCCGCACCGGAAGGCGGTGGACTCGGGCGAGGAAGGCAATTTCCGGAGCCGAAAAGGCGTGGAGATGCACCTGGGGAAACCGTTGCCGGAGGAAGCGCAGCATCCCCTCGTAGAAGTCCAAGCGCAAGGCGGGGTGTACGCCCCCCTGCAGCAGAATCCCAGTGCCCCCTGCCGCCAGGGTTTCCTCTACTTTTCGCGCCAGCTCCTCGAGGGGGAGCACGTAGGCATCGGCGTCCACCGGCTTGCGGTAAAAGGCGCAAAACTTGCAGCGGTACACGCACACGTTGGTGTAGTTGATGTTGCGGTCAACGATGTAGGTCACCACGGGTTGAGGGTTATGGCGGAAACGCACCGTCTGGGCAGCTTGGCCCAGATCAAACAACGGAGCATGGTGGAAAAGACAAAGGAGGGCTTCTCGGTTGAGCCGCTGGCCATCTTCCACCCGCTGGAGGATCTCCCGCACCTCAGTCATGGCACCACAACGCCCCTCGTGGCGGAAGCAAACCCACCTCGTTGGCCAAACGCAAAAAGTCCTCCACCGCCCGTCGTTCCCCCTCCCCTAACTGAAAGCGCAGGAGCCCGCCTAAATACTCCCGGGCGCGCTGCAGGCTCGTACCGTGGCTAGCCGCCCAGCGGGGCAGGAGCTCGGCAAAATGCTCTTGGGCGTAACGAAAGGAGGCCTCCAACAGGGAGAAGACTTCCCGGGGCACCGCCGGTCGCACCCCCCAGAGGGCGAAGACGAACGGTTGTCCCCGCCAGGCCAGCCACTCAGCCGCCAAGTCGCAACGGAACAACCCCTCCGCCCCGTTCACCGCCATGGCCGGATCGCCAATGACCACAGCGGCATCAGCGGTGGCCAGCATCGCCTCCACCGGTGGGTTGGCGGAGAGGACCCGCGGCTCCACGCCATATCGCGCTTTCAAAAGCAGCCGGGCCAACAGAACCGAGGTGCGGGAGGCGGTATGGGCCGCCAAAATCCGAACTTGCTCCAGGGGTACCCGGGACACCAACAGCACAGAGGTGGTTTCCCCCTGGGCTGCAATGCCCAAAAAAGGGTACGCCTGCACCGCAGGGAGCCACGGCAGCGCCGCCACGGGAACCAAGCCCACCTGGGCTTGCCCTCCCCCCAGCAAATCGGCGCAGCGGGCCGGCTCCGCCACGGAGAAGGTGTAGGGAAAGGGGGCGTCAATGCCCGCCTCCAGGCCTGCCAAGAGCGGGCGGGCGTTGAGGAACTTCACGCCCACAATGGAAACGGAGAACAACCCGCCTACCCCCCCTGGGACATGGATTCAAGAAACTCGCGGTTGGTGCGGGTGCGCTCCAGCCGCTCCAGTAACAGCTCCATTGCCTCCACCGTGGACAGGGGCGTGAGGACCTTGCGCAGCACCCACACCCGCTTCAACTCCCAGGGCTCCAAAAGCAGCTCTTCCTTCCGGGTGCCCGACTTGTTGATGTCAATGGCGGGGAAGATCCTCTTTTCCACCAACTTGCGGTCCAGGTGAACCTCCATATTGCCGGTACCCTTGAACTCTTCAAAGATGACGTCGTCCATGCGCGAGCCGGTGTCAATGAGGGCGGTGCCGATGATGGTCAGAGAGCCGCCCTCTTCAATGTTGCGCGCCGCGCCAAAAAAGCGCTTGGGTTTTTGCAAGGCGTTGGAGTCCACACCACCCGAAAGCACCTTTCCGGAAGGCGGAACGACGGTGTTGTAGGCGCGGGCCAACCGGGTGATGGAGTCCAGCAGGATCACCACATCGCGCTTGTGCTCCACCAGCCGTTTGGCCTTTTCCAATACCATCTCCGCCACCTGCACGTGGCGATAGGCCGGCTCATCAAAGGTGGAAGAAATCACCTCGCCCTTCACCGACCGCTGCATGTCCGTCACCTCTTCCGGCCGCTCGTCAATCAGCAAGACGATGAGGACAACTTCCGGATGGTTGGTGGTGACGGCGTTGGCAATGGCCTGCAGCATCATGGTTTTGCCTGTGCGCGGCGGTGCCACAATGAGCCCGCGCTGACCCTTGCCAATGGGGGTGAGGAGGTTCATGACCCGGCAGGTCATGTTCCCTTCCACCTCCAGGTTAATGCGTTGCATGGGGTACAGCGGGGTGAGGTTGTCAAAGAGGATCTTCTCCTGCGCCACCTCTGGCGGCTCAAAGTTCACCGCCTCCACCTTGATCAGGGCGAAGTACCGTTCTCCCTCCCTGGGCGGCCGAATTTGCCCCGAAACCGTGTCACCGGTGCGCAAGTTAAACCGTCGGATTTGCGACGGTGAGACGTAGATGTCGTCGGGCCCGGGGAGGTAGTTGTAATCCGGCGCACGGAGAAAACCGTACCCGTCGGGGAGAATTTCCAGCACCCCTTCGCCAAAGATCAGTCCTTCCCGCTCCGTTTGCGCTTGCAAGATCTTGAAGATCAGCTCTTGTTTGCGCATTCCCGCGGGGTGCTCCACCCCCAGCTCCCTCGCCACGTCGGTGAGTTGGGCGATGGACATATCCTGCAGGGTGCGGATATTAAGGCGCTCCCCCTCCTCGGAAACCTCCTCCGCCTCCAGGGCCTCCTCGTCCACCACCACCGGCAGACCCTCGGGGTTGGAGTCCTCTCGCCGACGGCGACCCCGTCGGGAGCTGTTGGCTTTTTCTTCTCGGGCCATGATCGTTGCTCCTTTTCCCTGTGATTTCTAACCAAAAAGCGGCGTTTGCAGCCGCCGAGCTATCTGCTGCACCAGTTCCCTTTTCCCTTCACCGCTTTTGGCGGAAAAGATCAAGGGTGGCTCGCTCAACTGAAGATCACGCTGCACCCGCGCGCGCTCCTGCACTAGGGCATGGCGTGGTAAGGCGTCCGCCTTGGTGAGCACCACCAGCACCGGTTTCGCCGCGTGGTAGCACAGCTGGAGCAGAGCCTGATCCAGGGGGGATGTGGGGACCCGTGGGTCTACCAGCGCCACCACGAGGCGCAGGCGCTCCTCCTTCAGGATGTATTCCGTGACGTGTTCCCCCCAGGCTTGGCGTTGGCTCTTGTCCACGGCGGCAAACCCGTAGCCGGGGAGGTCAACAAAGAAACAGCGGCCGTTCACCAAGAAGTAATTGAGGGTTTTCGTCTTCCCCGGTGTCTTGCTCACCTTGGCCAGCTTTCGCCCAAAGACGGCATTGAGCAAGCTGGACTTGCCCACGTTAGAGCGGCCAGCAAAGGCCACCTGCGGCAGGGGCTCCCGCGGCCCCTGGCGGAAATCCGCAACGCAGGCGCGCAAATCCACGTGCACCTCTTGGTCCCCTCAGTGCGGCGGTTGCACTTCCGCTGCCCGCGTGGCCGTATGACCTTCCGCGCTGCCCGAGGCCGTGGGGAGGGGTCCGTCGAGGACCAGGGGGAGAATCTCGTCCATATGGGAAACCAAGTGGAACTGCATGGCTGACCGCACCTCTTCCGGGATCTCCTCCAGGTCCTTCTCGTTTTCCTGGGGCAGGATCACCTCGGCAATGCCCGCGCGGTACGCGGCTAACACCTTGTCCTTAATACCCCCCACGGGCAACACCTTGCCGCGGAGGGTGATCTCACCCGTCATGGCCATGTCCTGCCGCACTGGCACACCGGCCACCGCGGAAAGCAGCGCCGTGGCCATGGTAATCCCCGCAGATGGCCCGTCCTTGGGGATAGCCCCCTCTGGCACATGGATGTGGATATCGTGCTTTTCAAAAAAATCAGCGGCAATGGGAAGCCCCACCGACCGCGAGCGGACATAGGAGATGGCGGCCCGCGCCGACTCCTGCATCACTTCCCCCAACTGCCCTGTGAGGGTCAGGCTGCCCTTGCCCCGCATGAGGGTCACCTCGGTGGCCAGGATCTCACCACCCACTTCGGTCCACGCCAAACCCGTGGCCACCCCCACCTGGCTTTGCTTTTCCGCCTTCGCCACCCGGTACCGAGGCTTGCCCAAGAGCTCGCTTACCCGCTGCTCCGTGACCACCAGCTCGGTACCCACCGGCAACTTCTTGGACAGCACCTCCCGCGCCAACTTGCGGCAGACGGAGCCAATCTCCCGCTCCAGGTTCCGCACCCCGGCTTCGCGGGTGTACCGCTCAATGAGCAGCTTGATGGCCTCGTCGGTAAACCGAACCTTGTACTTGCTCAAACCCTGCGCTTCAATTTGCTTCTTCACCAGGAACTGTTGGGCGATGTGCCGCTTTTCCTGATGGGTGTACCCCGAAAGCTGGATGACCTCCATACGGTCCAGGAGGGCGGGGGGAATGGTATGGGTCACGTTGGCGGTGCAAATGAAAAACACCTTAGAAAGGTCATACTCCACATCCAGGTAGTGATCCAGGAAGGCATGGTTTTGCTCGGGGTCCAGGGCTTCCAAGAGGGCAGCGGCGGGGTCGCCGCGGAAGTCGGAAGCCAGCTTATCCACCTCGTCCAAGAGGAACACCGGGTTCACCGTCCCCGCCTTTTTCATCATTTGAATGATTTGCCCGGGAAACGCACCAATGTAGGTCCGACGGTGGCCGCGAATTTCCGCTTCGTCCCTCACCCCGCCCAGGGACAACCGGACAAATTTGCGGCCGGTGGCACGGGCAATGGATTTGGCCAAGGAGGTCTTGCCCACCCCCGGCGGGCCTACAAAGCAGAGGATGGTGCCCTTGGGCTTTTTCACCAGCTGCCGCACGGCAAGGAACTCCAAGATGCGCTCCTTGACCTTTTCCAGGCCGTAGTGGTCCTCCTCCAAAACCCTTTCCGCCCGCTTGATATCGCGAATCTCTCGGCTGGCCTTCTTCCATGGCACCGACAGCAGCCAATCAATGTAGGTGCGGGAAACCGTCGCCTCAGCGGACATGGGCGCCATCCCCTCCAATCGCTTCAGCTCGGCCAACGCCTTTTCCTTCACCGCCTGCGGCATGCCCGCCTGTTCGATCTTCTTCGCCAGCTCTTCCAGCTCCTCCTTGGCATCCGCCCGGCCCAGCTCCTCGTTAATGGCCTTGATTTTTTCCGAAAGGTAGTACTCGCGCTGGGCCTTTTCCATTTGCTTCTTGACCTTAGCGTTGAGGCGGCGGTCAATGTTCAGCTTTTCAATTTCCAGGTCCAGGATGTCGTTGAGCTTTTCCAGCCGCTCCAAAGGGTTGACCGTGGCAAGCAGCTCCTGCTTCTCCTGCGTTGAGATGGCCAGCACCGAGGCGAGGGTGTCAGCGAAGCGTTCCGGGTCTTCCGTTTGCAGGTCCGCGAGCACCCCTTCGGCACCCACCTGCTGGGAAAGCCGTGCGTAGTTTTGGAAAAGGGCGGTAAGTTGGGCCATGTACCTGGCCACCCGCGGGTCTTGGACCCGCCGGGCAGGGATGGGGATTACCTCCGCCTCAAAACCCACCCCCTCCCGTTCGCGCAACTCCTGCCACTTCCCACGGGACAGCCCCTCCACCCCCACTTTGATGGTGCCGTTGGGGAAGGTCACATGCTGGAGGATGGTGGCAATGACCCCGACCTCGTAGACATCTTTGGGTCCAGGCTCGTCCTGCTGCGGATCCTTTTGCGTCACCAGGAACAGGCGCTTGTCCTTTTCCTCCATCGCCCGCTTCAACGCCGCCACCGATCCGGGACGGCCCACCACAAAGGCCGCTTTCATCCCGGGGAACACCACCATGTCCCGTAACGGGACCACGGGAAGCCATTCTCGTTTTAGCTCTTGCATAACTGCTCCTTTGGCAGATCAGGGAACCAGAGCCGCTACCCGGCTTTGCGGATGGAGGCCAGCGGGGTCACCCGCCGCTCCACCACCTCGCGCGTGATCACGATTTCCGTGATGTCGTTGCGCGAGGGGACCTGATACATCACATCTAACATCAGCTCTTCCAAAATAATTTTCAAGCCCCTGGCCCCCACGTTGCGCGCCAAGGCCTCTGCCGCAATGGCCTCCAGGGCATCCTGGGTAAAACGGAGGGTCACCCCTTCCATGCCCAGCATGGTCTCGTACTGCTTGACCAGAGAGTTCTTCGGCTCGGTGAGGATGCGCACCAGCGCCTTGCGGTCCAGCTCGTGCAGGGCCGCCACCACGGGGACCCGCCCCACGAACTCGGGGATCATGCCAAACTTGATGAGGTCATCGGGGTGGACTTGCTGCAGCAGCTCAGAAACGGATTTTTCCTCCCGCGTAAGGATTTTGGCCTCAAAGCCCAGCGCCTTTTGGTTCAGCCGCCGGGCCACGATATCCTCCAGCCCCACGAAGGCCCCGCCGCAGATGAACAAGATGTTGGTGGTATCAATTTGCAAAAACTCCTGGTGGGGGTGCTTGCGTCCCCCCTGGGGAGGCACGTTGGCGATGGTTCCCTCCAGGATCTTCAGCAACGCCTGCTGCACCCCTTCCCCGGAGACGTCCCGGGTGATGGAGGGCGAGTCCTGTTTGCGGGCAATCTTGTCAATTTCATCAATGTAGACGATCCCCCGCTCGCAGCGCTCGCGGTCCCCATCCGCCGCTTGGTACAGGCGCAACAGGATGTTCTCCACATCCTCCCCCACGTATCCCGCCTCGGTGAGGGTGGTGGCGTCCACGATGGTGAAGGGGACGTCCAAAAGTCGCGCCAGGGTCTGCGCCAGCAGCGTCTTCCCGGTTCCCGTGGGGCCAATGAGCAGGATGTTGGACTTGGACAGCTCCACCTCGGGGCGGGGGGTGGAGGAAAAGTAATCCACCCGCCGGTAGTGGTTGTACACCGCCACCGCCAGCTTCTTCTTGGCCTGCTCCTGGCCGATGACGTACTGATCCAAAAAGGCCTTGATTTCCTCCGGCTTGGGTAAGCCACGTTGGGCTTCTCGCGCCTCCCGGGCACGGTCCTCGGCAATGATGTCAAGGCACACATCCACGCACTCGTCGCAGATATACACATTTGGACCGGCGATGAGCTTGCGCACTTCCCGCTGGGATTTGTTGCAAAAGCTGCAGCGCAGCAAGTGTTCACGGCCTTCCCGACTGACCATTAGGGTATCTCCACGGGCATTCTACACCTTTTTCCCTGCCGTGCCCTCTGGGGCCTCCCGGTGCGCGATGACCCGGTCGATCAAACCGTATTCCAGCGCCTCCTTTGCCTCCAAAATGAAGTCCCGGTCCGTATCGGCGTTGATCTTTTCCAGCGGCTGGCCGGTGTGGGCTGCTAGGATCTCATTGAGGCGCTGGCGCAGGCGCAGGATATCCTTGGCGTGGATGTCTATATCTGTGGCCTGACCCCCCAAGCCGAAGGCCAAGGGCTGGTGCAACAACACCCGCGCATGGGGTAACGCCATCCTCTTTCCCCTCGTGCCCCCGGCTAGCAACACGGCGGCCATGGAGGAGGCCTGCCCGACGCAAATGGTGGCCACATCTGGCTTCACGTACTGCATGGTATCGTAAATGGCCAACCCTGCCGAAATGGAACCGCCCGGGGAGTTGATGTACAGCGAAATATCCCGGTTGGGGTTTTCCGCCTCAAGGAACAGCATCTGCGCGATGACCAGGGAGGCCACATGGTCGTCAATGGGCTCGCCGAGAAAAATCACGTGATCCTTCAGCAAACGGGAGAAGATATCGTAGGCCCGCTCCCCTCTGGGGGTTTGCTCCACCACAATGGGCACCAGCATGGCTACCCTTCCCCGAGCCAAGGCCCCAGCACTTGGGCCAAGGCCCGCTCTCTGCGAAGGATACCTTGAATCTTCTCCAGCCCACCCCTTTTTGCCAAGTTGCCCTTCAGCTCGGCAAAGGGAACCCCGGTCTCTTGTGCTTCGCGCCGGATCACCTCGTCCACCTCTGCCTCGGCCACTTCCACCCCCAACTGCTCGGCCAAACGGTCCAGCAGCAGCTCCTCCCGCAGCCGTTGTTCCACCGAGGCGCGCAACCGCGGCGCCAGCTCTTGCCAGTTCAACTGTCCCACATCCACCCCTTGCCGGTGTAACGACTCCGCGTACCGCACCGCTGCCTTCTGGGTTTCCTCCTCCACCAGACGCTGAGGGAGCGGGAGCGCCCCGTCACCCGCCAGGTAGGCCAAAAACGCTTGCCGGATGGCCTTGGCCCGTTCCCTTTTCTTACCCTGGCGCAGGGCCACTCGCGCTTGTTCCCGCAGCCCCTCCAGGCCACCTTCCACACCCACCCGAACGGCCAGCTCATCATCCAAAGCTGGCACCACTTTGCGCCGCAAGCCCTTAACCCGCAAGGTGTACTGCACCGGCACGGCTCCTTTTTCGCCCTCCCTTACCACCTCACGGCGGGCTTTGGTCTCCTCACCCACGGCGAGTCCACGCACCGCCGCTTCAATTTCCGGGAATACCTCACCGGCGCCCAGGCGAAACATGGCCAGCTCCTCGCGAAATGGGTCGCCGCCCCCCTCGGGAAAGTGCCCCTCCACCTCCGCTTCCACCAACATGCCGTCCTCCGCACGCCCCTCCTCAATCCCTTCCCAAGTGGCCTGGCGCTCAGCAAGGCCTTGCAGGAACGCCTCCACCTCTTCTTCCGTCGGCTCCACGGAAACCTGTGGCGGCTGGAAACCTTCCAGAGCTGGAAGGGTCACCGGGGGGTAAATTTCAAACTCGCCGGTGAAGCTCAAACCGCCGCCCTCCTCCCAACGCGCTTCCAAAACCCCCAGGGGTCCCGCCACACGGAAACCCTCCTGGGCCACCGCTTGATCCCACAGCTGGCGGAACAGGCGCTCTTCCGTCTCCCGGCGGATCTCCTCGGAAAAGCGCGTGGCGACCAGCGGCAACGGCGCCTTTCCCGGGCGAAACCCTGGCAAGACCGCATGCCTGGCCAACCCGCGGATGACCTCCTGGCGTACTTTTTCGGCCGTGGCTGCGGAAACTGTTCCCTTAAGCCTGACCAGGCAAGGGGATGGGCGTTCCAATTCGTAGGTCATGGGGATCCTCATGGTGCGAAAGGGGGGACTCGAACCCCCACGGGTGGTGCCCACGAGATCCTAAGTCTCGCGCGTCTACCAGTTCCGCCACTTTCGCGGCAGCAAACCTGGTGAGCCGCGTAGGAGTCGAACCTACAACCTAGGGATTAAGAGTCCCTTGCTCTGCCAGTTGAGCTAGCGGCCCACCGCCGTGCTAATACTACCCGTGCCAGGGTGGTCGTGCAAGTCCCCACCGAGGAGCAGATCAATGGCGGCCAAGACGCGCTCTGGGGGCAAGCCTGCCCACCCGCGTGAGGAAAAGTGGGGAGCTTGCAGGACGAGACCTGAGCTGGGCCCGGTCCGCGCTGGGGAAGTGGGCCCAAAGAGCGCCACCGTGGGGCAACCCACCGCCGCCGCCAGATGCGTCAGACCGGAATCGTTACCCACCGCCAGGCAACTTCCAGCCAAAAGCTCCATCACCTGGCCCAAGTCCGCCTGGGGAGGGAACAGCGCTCCTCCCCCGCGTTGGGCCAGCCAAACACCCACCTCGGCGTCACCCTGGCCCACCACGAGGGTGACGGCATACCCGGCCCGCTGAAGCTTTTGGCTCACGTGTAAAAAGTGCTCTTTCGGATAGCGCTTGGCCCGCAGACCCAGGGAGCCCGGCAGGAGCACCACGGAGCGTCCCCGGGGCATTGCCGGGGCGCGGTTCCACCACGCGGAAGACTGACCGTTCACCGGCACTAAGCCCAAGGAAACCAGGGCCTGGTCAAAGTCATGGCGTTGGTGCCTGGTCCGATCCACGTAGAAGGTGTGCAGCCCCAGAAGCTTTGCCCCCCTACCGCAGCTCGCCCAGGCTTCACCGGCTGGCAGGGCACGCAGGAGCAATTTGGCCCGGGTGGAGTGGCGAAAAGTGATGGCCAAATCGTACCGCCCCAAGCTTCGGGCAAAAAGGGGACCCGCCCGCGGCGGGCGCTCACAAAGAAAAACAGCTTGCCCCTGCAGCAAGGGTCGGTGCTGCGGCGGTGCCAAAAGCGTCGTGTGCCCTTCCCGGTTGGCGGCGATGAGCTTTGCCAAAGCCGGTTGGCTGTGGATTAAGTCGCCCAACCAGTTCGGCAGATCCACCAAGAGCTGACAGGGAAACCTCCCCACGTGTTACTCTACGGAACCCAGGGCCGCTTCGTCTGCCCCTGCTGCCACCGACGCCCATTTGAGGAAGGTGCCGTAGGCGGCCAGGACGGCAAGGATCAACCCGACCCGGCCGTCCAAAAAGCCCAGGCGCAAGAGGTAGGAACGCACGAACCGCCACTCCGCCCGCGCCACCGCCATGCCCAGGCTGCAGCGCTTCCCCTCCCTGCGGGCTTGCTGCGCCCCCCGCAGGGCGTAGGCCACCACCTTGGGCAGGTACTGGGAAAAGGAGCGAAAGGTGAGATGGTGCAAAGGTCCGGGAAGCCGCGCCGCCCCTTTCACCTCAGCCACCCCGTGGACCCACCGGTCAGCAAACCGCACCCGCTGCCGCCGCACCACCCGCACAACCCAGTCCCACCCCCAGTCGCCAAACCGTACTCGCCGACCCAACGCCCAATTGAGCCGGCGCACCGCATAGGCATCTCCCTGGGGGTTTTTCAGCGCGTTCGTCAACGCCGCCGCCAGGGGCGGGCTGACCCGTTCGTCGGCGTCCAAGACCAGAACCCAAGGGCAGGTGCACAACTCAAGGCCCCAGTTGATCTGCTGTGCCGAGCTGACAAACGGATGGCGAAACACCCTGGCCCCCGCTTGTCGCGCCAGGTCTTCGGTGGCATCGGTGGAGGCCGCATCCACCACCACCACCACTTCCCCCGCCACCTCGGCCACGGAGGCCAAGGCCCCCGGAAGCATCTCCTCTTCGTTCTTGGCGGTGATCAGCACCGACAGGGCCGGGCGGTCAGACTGGGGCATGGGGTTGGCCCTCCTTTTCCCAGCGAAAGACCCGGCGCACGGTCAAGGCCTTGCCCGATGGCGGGTCCACCTCTACCAAGACGGCCGCCAGAGCCCCCCCTTGGGTAGCCGGCTCCAACGCCCGCGGGGTGGCCAACAGGAAGCGTTCCAGCACCTCTTTAGGTTTGAAGCCAATGATCCCCTGGTAAGGCCCGGTCATGCCCACGTCGGTAATAAAAGCAGTCCCCAGGGGGAGGATGCGCTCGTCCGCCGTAGGCACGTGGGTGTGAGTGCCCAAGACGGCGCTGACGCGCCCATCCAGGTACCATCCCATCGCTTGCTTTTCCGAGGTAGCCTCGGCGTGCATGTCCACCAGCACCACCTTCACCTCGGGAGGGAGGGTGGCCAGGAGCCTGTCGGCGGTGCGGAAGGGCGATTCCATAGGGGTCATGAAGGTCAACCCTTGCAGGTTCAACACCGCCACCGGCACCCCCTGGCGGCGCGAGGTCATCACGCACAGGCCGCGCCCAGGGTTGCCCTCGGGGTAATTGGCCGGGCGCAGGAGGCGCGGTTCACGGTCAAGGAGGGGACCCGTTTCCTTCTTATCCCACACGTGGTTTCCCGAGGTGAACACATCCACCGGCAGGGCTGACAGCTCTGCCCACACCTCGGCGGTCAAACCAAACCCCCCCGCGGCGTTTTCCACGTTGGCCACGACAAAATCGGGCTGCAATTCTCCCACCACCTTGGGCAAGAGCTGCCGCAAGATCCGACGTCCCACGCGACCTACCACGTCACCAATGAAAAGCAGCCTCATCGCCCCTCCGCGCTTAGGTTACCCCAAAGGGGACGCGGCCGGTTCTGAGTCAGCCCTTGACAACACCTTCGCACACCTAATAATGCTCGGCAGTGGTTGACGGGGGGAGCCCATGAGCAGCCATCAGCGGATCAGCCGAAAAAGCTTCCTCAACTGGTTCTTGGGCACATCCTTAGGGGCTACCATCCTGGCCACGTTGTACCCCATCTTCCGCTACGTACTGCCCCCTGAAGTGGCAGAAGCCCCCACCAACCGCGTGTTGGCGGGCAAGCTGTCCGAGCTGCCACCGAATACCGGAAAGGTGTTTCGCTTCGGCGCCAAGCCGGGCATCCTCGTGCGCACCCCCAGTGGCGAAGTGCGCGCCTTTTCCGGGATCTGTACGCACCTCAACTGCACTGTGCAGTACCGGCCTGACTTCCAGCACATTTGGTGCGCGTGCCATAACGGCCACTACGATTTGCAGGGGAAAAACATTCAGGGACCACCCCCGCGCCCGTTGGAAGCGTACCGAGTGGATATCGTGGGTGACGAGATCTACGTCACACGGGGAGCCTAGGCCATGAGACTGGGGGAACGCATTTGGCACGCGCTGGACAGTCGCCTAAACTTGCAACCCCTGGTGCAGTTTGCCAAGGAGAAAAGCGTCCCCAGACATCGCCACGACTGGATGTACTACTTTGGCGGCTTGACCCTGTTCTTCTTTGGCGTGCAAGTGATCACCGGCATCCTTTTGTTGTTGTACTACCGGCCCACGGCGGAGGCCGCCTTTGAGAGCGTGCAGTTCATCATGAGCCGCGTTCCCTTCGGCTGGCTCATCCGCTCCATCCACTCCTGGTCGGCCAACCTCATGATCGCCGCCGCGTTCGTCCACATGTTCACGGTGTTCTTCTCCGGGGCTTACGTCAAGCCCCGCGAGTTGACCTGGTGGACCGGCGCCGCCCTTTTGCTTCTGGCACTGGGATTTGGTTTCTCGGGTTACCTGCTGCCTTGGAACGAGTTGGCCTTTTTTGCCACCCGCGTGGGTACGGACATGGTCTCCAAGGTGCCCCTGGTGGGGGATTGGCTGCTCAAAGTCCTGCGTGGCGGAGAGGACGTGACCGGAGCCACCCTGACTCGCTTTTTTGGCATTCATGTGGCCATCTTGCCCATGCTCACCAGCCTGCTCATCCTGTTACACCTGGCCCTCATCCAACGGCAGGGGATGCACGAACCGCAGGAAAAGCCCCCGCTGCCCCCCCGCCCTTTCTTCCCCAACTTCGTGTTGCGGGAGCTCATGGTGTGGCTGGTGGGCTTGGCCGCTCTCGCGGCCCTGGCGGCGTTTTTTCCGTGGGAGTTGGGCAAAAAGGCTGATCCCTTTGCCCCGGCCCCCGCAGGCATTAAACCCGAATGGTATTTCCTTTTCATGTTCGAAACCCTAAAGCTTCTGCCCGCCAAAATCTTTGGCCTGGACGGTGAGGTCGTAGGCTTGGCCGCCTTCACCGCCGGTGGGCTCTTCTGGTTCCTCGCCCCCCTTTGGGACCGCAAACGGGCTCGGGGGGAGAAAAGCCTCTTCGCCTTGCTGGTGGGGTGGGGGGTTTTGCTCTACATCCTCTCCTTCACCGCCCTGTCCTACCTGGGGGTGTTCCAATGACCCGCCTTCTCTCCCTCGCCGCCCTTGCCTGCGCCGCCCTGGCGTTGGCCGCTCCGCCACCGAGGACGGTGGGGGCACCCGGCAAACCCGCTCAGGACCAGTGCACCCTCTGCCACAGGGAGCTGGAGGAGGCGCGGCTGCGCCAGCCGGCGTTGTTGGCCGCCGAAGACGTCCACCACCGGCAAGGGATCACCTGCGCTGGGTGCCACGGGGGAGACCCCGCGGCCACCGAGCCTGAGGTGGCCATGGACCCAAGCAAGGGCTTTGTGGGCAAGATTCCCCCGCAGAAGGTCCCTGAGGTTTGCGCGGCCTGCCACAGCGACACCAGCTTCATGCTGCGCTACGACCCCAACATCCCCACTGATCAGCTGGCCCAGTACCGCACCTCCAAACACGGCCTGGGACTGGCGAAGGGGGATCAGCGGGTGGCGACCTGTGCGTCGTGCCATGGGGCGCATGGGATCTTGCCCGCCAGTGATGCCCGCTCCCCCGTTTACCCGAGCCGCATTGTGGAGACCTGCGCCCGCTGCCACGCCGACCGTTCTCTGATGGCCCAGTACGGCATTCCGGGAAATGAAATCGAGGACTACCAGCAGTCGGTGCACTACCAGGCGCTGACCGTGAAGAACGACCTTTCCGCCCCGACCTGCAACGATTGTCACGGAGCCCACGGGGCCACGCCCCCTGGCGTTTCCTCGGTGTCCAACGTCTGCGGCACCTGCCACCTTACCCAACGGGAGGCCTTTGACCTGTCTCCCCACAAGGACGCTTTCGCCACCATGGAGCAGCCAGCCTGTGAGGCCTGCCACTCCAACCACAAGGTCGTCCCGCCCCAGGACCAGTGGATTGGAGTAGAGGAGGGCCAAGTTTGCGGCACCTGCCACAGTGCCGGGGACCCCGGCGCGGAGGCGGCGGAGAAGATCAGGCACGCATTGCTGGAAACGGTGCAGCGCAGCGAGGCGGTCCGGCAACGAGTGGAGCGGGCGGAGCAGCGTGGCATGCTGATGGATGAGGCTCTGGTGAAGTTGGAGGAAGCCCACCAAGCCCTGGTGCTGGCCCGCAACGACGTGCATACCGTGGACCCCGCCCGGGTACAGGCGAGGACCGAGGAGGCGCAAATGGTGTTGGCGAAAGCCGAGGCGGACGCCGCCGCCGCTGAAGAAGAACTGGCTTTCCGCCACCGAGGGCTCAAAGTTTCCCTGCTGGTCATTCTCCTGGCGGTGGTAGCCCTAGGTTTGAAGATTCGCGAGCTGGAAAAGCAGAGCTAGCCGGACCTGGCGCCCTCACCGCGGGTTCTTTTTCCGGCGGCGCCATCCCCCCCACATGCGTGTACAAAGGGGAGTGGATTTCCCGCAGGCGCCGTGCGTACTCCTCCTCGCTGACCACGCCGCGCCAGTGGCCTGCCAGGCGGAAGCCCCAGGTCACTGCCAAGTACACCCCCACCGCCAAGAGCACCCCGTGGGCCGGGCGCAGGCGACGCCGAGCCGCGGCCAGCCGTAAACACCCCTCCACCGGGCAGGAGGCGACGCAGTCCTGGCAGCCCGTGCACTCCACCGAGCGGACGCGGGCCAGCCGGTGCACCGGCAGGCGAGCCGGGCAAACCTTGCTGCAGACCTTGCAGTTGGTGCAGCGTTTCGGGTCGCGCACCACCTTCCACGGCGCCAAAAGACCCATGAGCCCCACCAAAGCGCCGTAGGGGCAAAAGTACCGGCACCACAGGTCCCGCACCAGCACCGAGCCCACCACCAGCACACCCACCACCGCCACCGTAAGCCGCGAAGGCTGGGCAAAGAACAGCAACATCTTCACGTCAGCGACGCGGTTGTAGGGGCTGTCCAGAAAGGAACGTACTTGGGCCAGGTCCATGGCCACCAGCACCGCCCAGAGGAAAAAGGCCAACAGGAGCCACTTGACGCTTCGCAGGAACCAGTCCAGCACACGGGGGAGCTCCCAAGTGCTTCCCAAAAGCCTTCGTCCCAGCCGGCCCAACCATTCCGATACGGCCCCCACGGGGCACAGGTGGGAGCAAAAGGATCGGGCTACCGTGGCACTCATCAGCAGCGCCCCCACCAGGATGGCCAAGCCTGCGGGGTGAACCGGGTGCACTCCCTCGCCGGCCAGCCACAGGCGCAAGGACATGAGGGCGGAAATGGGCAAGAACCCCTCCACCCCCGGGGGGCGGTTCACCGCAGGGGTCTGGCCGCGCAGGTGGGCAAAGGCCCAAAGGGTGAAGAGGACGCCCACCAAAAGCGTCCAAAGGAAAAACAAGACCTGCCAACAACGGCGCCAGCGCACCACCTTAAAAAGTCTCGCCATTGCGCTCCCCCCGCGTGCAACTTAAGGTCTGAGAAAGGGGTCTTCTTTGCGCTGGCGCAAGAAGCTACCGGCCGCTCTCGAAACGGGCCCAGGACCAGCGCTCCACGATGGAGGCAGTCACCAGATCGCCGGTGACGTTGAGGGTGGTGCGGCACATATCCAGGAGCCGGTCCACGCCAAAGACCACCGCGATGCCCTCCGGCGGCACGCCGACCGTGGCCAGGACCATCATGAGCAAGGGCAGGGAACCGCCCGGGACCCCCGCCGTGCCGATGGCGGTCACCACCGCCAACAACACCACCAGCACCTGGGCCTTCAGCGACAAGGGCACGCCGAACACCTGCGCCAGGAACAGCACGGTGGCACCTTCAAACAGCGCCGTCCCGTTCATATTCAAGGTGGCCCCCAAAGGAAGGACAAACCCCGCCACCTCCCGGGAGATCCCCAGCTCATCCTGGGCCACCCGCATGGTGGTGGGGAGCGTGGCGTTGGAAGAGGAGGTGGAGAAGGCGGTGACCATCACCAGGCGAATACGCCGCAAAAACTCCAGCGGGGCGCGCCCGGCCACCAAGCGCACCACCAGCGGGTACACCACGAACTGGAACACGGCGAGCGCACCCACCACCGTGACCACGAAGGAGGAAAGGGTGAGCAACAGGCGCCAGCCAAACCGAGCGCTCACGGAAAAAATCAGGCAAAACACCCCCACCGGCGCCACGCGCATCACCAGGTTGATGATGGCCACCGTGGTGTGGGCTAAGCCCTCCAGTACCGACCCCAGCGCCCCAGCTTTCTCCCCCGCCGTGGCAAGGCCCACACCCAAGAACAGAGCAAAGACGATCACCGCCAACATATCCCCTGCGGCTGCTGCTTGCACGGGATTCCGGGGAATCAACTTCACCACCAACTCCGGCCACAGGGAGCGTCCAGCCATTTCCGCCGCCGAGCCCACCTCCCCGGCGTAGGCCGCTAAGAGTTGCTGCTTCACCTCTGCCGCGAGGGCTGCCCCGGGGCGGAGCAGGTTCATGGTAAAGATCCCCAAGGCGGACGAGGTTGTGGTGAGGAACAAGAAACAGAGCAAGGTGAGCGCTCCCAACCGGCCCACCTCGCGCAGGCTGCCCAAGGCCGCCACCCCCGTGGACAGGGTGGAGAGGATGAGGGGGATGACCACCATGATGAGGGCCGAAAGCCACATGCGACCCAAAGGTTCGGAGAGGTTGCGCACGAACCAGACAAGGATTGGGTGGTTCGGGGCCAGGGTTTGGGCGAGGATGCCCATGCCCGCTCCCGCTAAGAGAGCGGCAAAGATCCGGTTGGGCAGGCTCAAGGTCCCCCCTTAACTCCGGTAAAGGCCAGCGGCCAGCTCGCCGCGCAGCTTGAGGTAGGAAGCGTACCGCCGCGAGGACACCTTGCCATCCTCCACCGCCCGCCGCACCTGGCAATCGGGCTCACGGTCGTGACTGCAGTTGGCAAAGGCGCACTGAGCGGCGAGGGTCTGCAGCTCGGGAAAGCAGGAAGAGAGCTCTTCGGGCTTCAAGTCCCACAGGCCGAACTCCTTGACCCCTGGGGTATCTACCACGAACCCCCCGCCGGGCAGGGGCAGCAGCTGGGCGGTGGTGGTGGTGTGTCGCCCCTTCCCTGTGGCATCGGAAATGGAACCCTCCTGCAGCCGGTACCCGGGGTGGATGGCGTTCAAAAGCGCCGATTTCCCTACCCCCGAAGGGCCACAGAAAAGGGTGGTCCTGCCGGCGAGGGCCCGCTTCAGGTTGCCCATGCCACGGGCCGTGCGAGCCGAGGTCAAAAAGATCTCGTACCCCGCGTCCTGGTAGTCGCCAATCCACGGTTCCACCAGCTCTAGGCCCTGATCCACCTTGTTGACGCACACGATGGGGCGAATCCCGGCGTGGTGGCACGCCACCAGGAGGCGATCTAAAAGACGCGGGTTGGGCTCGGGGAGCTTGGCCGCCAATACCACCACCGCTTGGTCCACGTTGGCGGCAATGACCCGCGGCCGTTCCTCCCCGGGGGACTTGCGCATGAGGGTGGTGCGCCGCGGCAGCACCTCCGCCACCACCGCACCGCCCCTTTCCCGAAGGACCTTCACCCGGTCCCCCACCACCAGACGCCGGTCCTGGGTATCTTCATGCCACAGCAGCCGGCGGCGGAACGGCACCACCAGATTTTCTTCTCCCAGCTGTACCCGCACCAAGGGACCGAATACGGCGGTGACGACGGCTTCCTGGGCTTCCGTCACGAGGCAAGTATACACACCTAGGGCGCCAGCCTAAAGGTAAAGTGGTACTGGAACCCTTCGTGGCCAATGACCAGCAACACGGAAGAGCGGAGGTAGTCCCGCGTCAGGATCTGGTTCACCTCCTGCAGGCTCTGCACCCGTTGGCCGTTGACCGCCAAGAGCACCACCCCCGCGGTAAACCCCGCCTCTTCCGCAGGCGTGTTGGGCAGCACCTTTTGCACCACCACCCAGCCTCGCCGAGCAGTCAAGCGCACCCCCACGTAGCGCAGAAGCAATTGCTCGCCCAAGTTTTCCGGTGGGGTGGTGGCACGCAAGCTCAGCCGCCGTGAGGAAGCCCCTTCCGCCAGTTCCAGCTCCACCCGCTCGCCTGGGGCCACCTGCGCCAGGAGCGTGGCAAAGTCGTCCCGGGAAGCCAGGGCGCGACCGTTGCCGGAGAGGATCACGTCGCCCACCGCCAGCTTGCCATCGGCGGGAGAAGCGGGAAACACATCCACCACGCGAATGCCTGCGCCGTTGCGGCCTTTTTGCGCAAGGGGCAAGTCCCGCACAAAGATCCCGAGCCAGGCGGGTTGCACCCGCCCGTAGCGCAACAGATCAGCCACCACACGGCGCACCCGCTTGGCAGGGATGGCGAAACCGATGCCCTGGGCCTCGCCCACGATGGCGGTGTTGATCCCGATGAGGCGGCCGTCCAAATCCACCAGAGCCCCACCGGAGTTACCCGGGTTAATGGAGGCGTCGGTTTGCAGGAAGTCGGTGTACACGCGGTTGGTACGCGGGGAGGAAACGGTGCGGTCACGGGCCGAAAGCACCCCCACCGTGACCGTGTTTTCCAACCCCAAGGGGTTGCCGATGGCCAGGACCGTTTCCCCGATCATCAGGTCATCCTGCTCCGCCACCGGTAAGAACGGCAGTCCCTTGGCGTTGACCCGCAGCAGGGCCAAATCCGAGTCGGCATCGGAGCCCACCACCTCCGCTTGTTCCTGCCTGCCCGAAAGGAAGCGGACGGAAATTTCCGCGGCCCCGGCGATGACGTGCTCGTTGGTGACGATGAGGCCATCGGGGCTGATGACCACTCCAGAGCCCAAGGACTGCGTCTCGTACTCCCGCGGCGGGGCAAACTCCGGGAAGAGCTGGTCAAAGAGCGTTCGGCCGCGCAGTCGGACCACTTGTTTTGCCGTGAGGTTCACCACCGCGGGCCTGACCTTTTCCACCACTTGCACCACCGGCGTGCGCCGGTTGGTTTGGGCGGCACCGGGCTCCACCAGCAAAACCAGACAAAGGAGCACACCCCATCTGCCCATCGCAACCCCCTCCCCGAAAAGCTTAAACCGTGAGGTGGACCAGGCGTACACTTTGGTCGCGAGGTGCCCCATGAGCAACGACCAAGCTACCCTGACCCGTCGGCAAGCGGCCAAGCTCCTCGGGTTTGCGGCCGCGGCAGCTGCCGCCCCACCCTTGGCTTCCTCTGCCGTGGGAGCCGCTTCTCAACCCGTTGAGGACCGGCCGTTTTCTTGGCTTGAGGCGAGCGTCCGGCAACTGCAAAAGGCCATGGAGGAAGGAGCGGTCACCGCGGAGACTCTTTGCCAGGCTTACTTGGAGCGCATTGCCCACCTAGACCCGTTCCTGCGGTCGGTGGTGGAGACCAACCCAGATGCCGTGGCCCAGGCGCGGGAGCTGGACCGGGAGCGGCGCCACAAAGGTCCCCGAGGGCCGCTGCACGGGATCCCGGTCCTGTTGAAGGACAACATTGCCACCTCCGATGCCATGGAAACCACCGCCGGTTCGCTAGCCTTGGTGGGCCACAAACCTCCCCGCGACGCCTTCCTGGTGGCGCGGTTGCGCCAGGCGGGCGCAGTGCTGTTAGGCAAGACCAACCTTTCCGAGTGGGCAAACTTTCGCTCCACGCACTCGTCCTCGGGGTGGAGCGCGAGGGGGGGACAGGGCGCCAACCCCTACGTGCTGGACCGCAACCCCTGCGGTTCCTCCTCCGGCACCGGCGCAGCCATTGCCGCCAACCTGGGCGCGGTGGGAGTGGGCACAGAAACCGATGGCTCCATCGTGTGCCCCTCCAACGCCTGTGGCTTGGTGGGGGTTAAACCCACCCTGGGTTTGGTGAGCCGATCGGGGATCATCCCCATTGCCGCCTCCCAGGACACCGCCGGCCCCATGACTCGGTGGGTGGAAGATGCGGCGCTGCTGTTGGCAGCCATGGCCGGTGCGGATCCCGCGGATCCCGCCACCGTCCGTGCCCCGCGCCCGGGGGATCTCCTCTCCGGGCTGCGCCAGGACGCCCTTCGGGGTGCCCGGCTGGGGGTGCCGCGGGCAAAGCTAACCGGCTACCACCCGAAGGTGGACCAGGTTTTCCAACAGGCCTTGGAGGTCTTGAAGGAGCTGGGGGCTGTGCTGGTGGACCCGGCGGACATCCCCCACCTGGGGGCCTACGACGAGGCGGAGTTTGAGGTGTTGCTGTACGAGTTCAAATGGCAGTTGGCCGACTACCTGGCCCACTGGGCTCCCAGTTGCCCTTACAAGGACTTGCCCTCCCTCATGGCGTTCAACGAGGAACACCGCGACCGGGAAATGCCCTTTTTTGGCCAAGAGATCTTTGAGATGGCGGCAAAGAAGGGGCCACTGACGGAAAAGGCCTACCGGAAGGCCAAAGCCACCTGCCGCAAGCTGGCTGACACTCAAGGCCTGGCCGCCACCTTTGCCAAGTATCGCCTGGATGCCCTGGTCGCCCCAACGGGCGGACCGGCCTGGGTCACTGACCTGGTCAATGGGGATCACTTCCTGGGCGGCTGCTCCACGGCCCCGGCGGTGGCTGGCTACCCCCACGTAACCGTACCCATGGGCTGGGTGCACGGCCTTCCCGTGGGCTTGAGCTTCATTGGCAAGCCCTGGCAGGAAGGCCGTTTGCTGGGGTACGCCTTTGCCTTTGAGCAGGCGACGCGCGTGCGCCGGCCACCGCGGTTTCTCTCCACCTTGAGCGCGGCCGGCTAAGCCGACGTGGCAGCCGCGAACCCCCGCGGCAAACCCAGCGGTTCTTCCAGCAGGCCTGCCCGCTACCGGCGGTGAGGGGCGCTACCATGGCACCGTGAACTCCAGGGTTCTGGTGCGGCGCTGGGAGCTGCCCTTGACGCTGGGCTTAGGCACTGCCAACGTGGCCGCGGAGCTAGCAGGGGAGGGCAAAGGGGTCGTGCTCGTGGTAGGTGGTTGCCTGTGGGGTTGGTACTTTTTGCTCCGCCAGCAGGCTGAACCTGGCTTTTGGCATTCTTGGTTTGTGGTTCACCAGCCGCGGGGGGCGGGGATGTGGCTTCTGGTTCTCGGCACCACCGTGGCTGTGGCCTTGTGCCTGGCGGTTGGTGTGGTCACCGGCGGAGGACGGCTCGAGCCTTGGCTTGTGGCGATGCTCGCGGTGTACACCCCCTGGGGTCTCGTGCAACAGTTTTTCTTACAGGAGGTCTTGGCCCGGCAACTGGACGCCCACCTGCCGCGCCGGGGAAAGGCCTTGGCTGTGGGCCTCTTTGCCGCAGCCCACCTGCCCGATGCCGCGGTGGCGGCGGTCGTGCTCCCCGCTGCCGCCTTTTGGGTTTGGGTCTACCCCAAAGTGGGTTCCCTGCTCCCCCTGGCCCTCAGCCACGCCCTGATGGGCACCGCGTTTTTTGCTGGGGTTCAAGGGAGAACCTGGCACGAGGCGGTGGTCCTCACCCTCCGCTAAGGGGAGGGGACGGGCTCTGAGGCCACCACAGGCTCCAGAACCAGCCGGCCTTCGCGGACGGTGAGGAGCACCGTGTCCCCCTCCTGCACCCGACCGGCCAGCAGCATGCGGGCTAACGGGTCCTGGACCAAGCGTTGGATGGTGCGCTTGAGGGGACGCGCGCCGTATTCTGGGTCGTACCCTTCGCGGGCCAAGAACTCCAAGGCCTCCCCATCCGCCTGGATCTGCACTCGCCGGTCAGCCAGAAGCTGCGACAGGCGATCCAGCTGCAGGCGGACGATCTGGCGCAAGTGGTCCAGGGTGAGCTGGCGGAAGAGGAGGATCTCGTCCACCCGGTTGAGGAACTCAGGGCGGAAGGTGCGCTTGAGCTCCGCCTGCACAGCGGCCCAGAGCCGTTCCCGGTCCTGCTGACCGAGGGCGGCAATGGTCTGGGAGGCGATGTTGGAGGTCATGATCACCACCGTGTTCCGAAAGTCCACGGTGCGGCCTTTGCCGTCGGTGAGGCGGCCATCGTCCAAGATCTGCAGCAGGATGTTGAACACATCGGGGTGCGCCTTTTCCACCTCATCCAGCAGCACCACCGAATAGGGTCGGCGCCGTACCGCTTCGGTGAGTTGGCCTCCTTCCTCGTGGCCCACATACCCGGGAGGGGCACCGATCATCCGGGCTACGGAATGCTTTTCCATGTACTCCGACATGTCCAACCGCACCATGGCGCGCTCGTCATCAAAGAGAAACTCCGCCAATGCCCGGGCCAACTCGGTCTTTCCCACCCCCGTGGGCCCCAGGAAGAGGAAGGAACCCACAGGGCGGTTGGGGTCCTTCAGGCCAGCGCGGGCCCGCCGCACCGCTTCCGACACCGCCGCGATCGCCTCATCCTGACCCACGACCCGTTGGCGCAACCGCTCCTCCATGGCCAAGAGCTTGCTCTTCTCGCTTTCCAATAGCTTAGCCACCGGAATGCCCGTCCACTTGGCCACCACCTGGGCCACCGCCTCTTCCGTCACCTCCTCCGCCAGGAAGGTCCCGTGGGCCTGCTGGTGCGCCTTCAACTCCTCACTGGCCTGGGCCAGCTCCCTTCCTAGGGCGGGCATTTCCCCGTACCGCAGTTGGGCTGCCCGCTCCAGTTCACCCTCCCGTTCGGCGCGTTCGGCTGCCTCCCGCACCGCCTCCAATCGCTCCTTGAGCTGGCGAATCCGGCCAATGAGCTGCTTTTCCCGCTGCCACGAGGCCTTCATGCGGGCGATCTCCTCGGACAACTCGGCCACTGCTGCCTCCACCTGGGCCAAGCGTTCCTTGGCGTGGGGATCGGTCTCCTTGGCCAAAGCCCTTCTCTCAATTTCTAACTTGACCAGGGCTCGCTCCTTCTGGTCAATCTCCGTGGGCAGGGAGTCAATCTCAATGCGCAACCGGGAGGCCGCCTCGTCAATGAGGTCAATGGCCTTGTCGGGGAGGAAACGGTCGGTGATGTAGCGGTGGGAAAGCTGAGCTGCCGCCACCAAAGCCCCATCGGTGATGCGCACCCCGTGGTGCACCTCGTAGCGCTCTTTCAGGCCGCGGAGGATGGCAATGGTCTCCTCCACCGTCGGCTCGCCCACCAGCACCGGCTGAAAGCGTCGCTCCAAGGCGGCATCCTTTTCAATGTACTTGCGGTACTCCGACAAGGTGGTGGCGCCAATGCACCGCAGTTCCCCCCGCGCCAGGGCCGGTTTGAGGAGGTTGGCCGCATCCATGGCCCCCTCCGCCGCTCCCGCGCCCACCAAGGTATGGATCTCATCGATGAACAGGATCACCTCACCTTCGGAGTCCACCACCTCTTTGATCACGGCTTTCAGGCGGTCCTCAAACTCGCCGCGGTACTTGGTCCCGGCGATGAGAGCCCCCATATCCAAGGCCACGATGCGCCTGTTTTTCAATACCTCGGGCACATCACCCGCGGCGATGCGCTGGGCCAAACCCTCAGCGATGGCGGTCTTGCCCACCCCCGGCTCCCCCAGCAGGACCGGGTTATTCTTCGTACGCCGTGTGAGCACCTGCATCACCCGGCGGATCTCCTCATCTCGCCCGATGACCGGGTCCAGCTTGCCGGCCTTGGCCAGCTCGGTGAGGTCGCGGCTGTACTGCCGCAGCGCTTCGTATTTCGCCTCAGGCTGGTCATCGGTAACGCGATGGGAGCCGCGAATTTCCCGCAGGGCCGCCAGCAGCGCTTCTTGGGTGACCCCGTACCGCTGCAGAAGTTCTTGGGCAGAAGAGCCCTTCACCATCGTCAGGGCGAGGAGCAAGTGCTCCACCGACACGAACTGATCCTGAAACTGGGGTGCCAGTTTGCTGGCCGCTTCCATCACCTGACGGAATTCCCGAGATAGCTGCGGTTCTGCGCCGCCGGAAATGGTGGGCAAGCGTTGCAAATCACGTTTCGCCTCCGCCATGAGGGGTGAAAGGGGTACGCCAATCTTGGCCATGAGGCGAGGTGCCAAGCCCTCCTCC
>JANXCP010000030.1:0-11902 GCA_025060245.1 Thermoanaerobaculum sp.
TCCCTGCCACCGATCCTGGAGCTGGCCAACGCCTCCATTGCCCACAACCAAAAGCAGTTTCCCAAGCACCTGGTCCCCGTGCGGGAAGGGGGAGAAAAACCTCAGGTGGTGGCAGCCCCTTCCCCAGAACTGCAGGCGGCCTTTGTGGCGCAACGGATCTTGGAACTCACGGACGAGGGGGTGCCGCTGCGGGAAATTGGCATCCTTTACCGCAACCACTCCCACTCCCTGGAGCTGGAGGTGGAGCTAACCCGCCGCAGCATTCCCTACGAGGTGCGCTCGGGCCTCCGCTTTTTTGAGCAACGGCACGTCAAGGACGTGCTGGCGCATCTGCGCTTTGTCGCCAACCCACGGGACGAGGTGGCCTTTTTCCGGATGGCCAAGCTCCGCCCGCGCCTGGGACAGCGGCTGGTGGCAAGGATCTGGCAGCGTTTTGCCGTGGCCCCAGATTCGGGCGTGGTGTTCCGGCAACTCAACCCAGAGGAGCTGGGTTTACCCAAGGCTGCAGCCCGTTCACTGGAGGATCTTCAGCGCCTGTTTACACGTCTGGAGAATTTGCGGGCGCGGCCAGGGGAAATGATCCGGGAGGTCTTGGCGGCAGGGTACCGCGACTACGTCCGCTCCCAACTGGACAACGCCCCTTCCCGCTTGGACGACCTGGAACAGTTGGCGATCTTTGCCGATGGGTACGAGCAGCTGGAACGCTTTTTGGACGAGGTCACGCTGATGAACGAGCTCTCCGGCGAAGACGTGGCGGCAGTGGAAGGGGAGCGGGAACGTGTGACCCTCTCCACGGTGCACCAGGCGAAGGGACTGGAGTGGCGGGTGGTGTTTGTGGTTTGGCTCGCTGAGGGGCGTTTCCCCTCTGCCCGGGCGGAGGACCTGGAAGAGGAGCGCCGGCTCTTCTACGTGGCCTGTACCCGGGCCAAGGACGAGCTGTACCTGTGCCACCCTTTAGTGCTACGCGACCGCTACCGCCTGGACGTGATCACCGAGCCCTCCCGCTTCCTGCAGGAGCTGCCCCCCGAGGTGTACCAGCAGGTACGGGTGGAAGCGCCGGCGGAAACAACACCGCTGGCGGAAGGCGAAGGCTACTTTTTGCCGTCGTTTCTCAAACCCCCAGAACCCAACTAGGCCGCCTCCTCCCCTGCGCAAACCTGCCCCAAGGGGGTCCGAGCAGGAAGGGATGCAGCGGGCACCCTCAGGGCGGAGGCGGGAAAAGGCCCGCACCTTGATCAGAAGGGATCTTTTCCACCCGCGTCCAGACCTCCGTCCGGCCGAGGAGGGGCACCCCAACGAACCCGCGCAAGCGCAGGCGATGAGCTCCCTCCAAGGACAGGGTAGCCCGGTAGGTTTTGCCCGAGACCGGGTCGTACACCGACCCGTCCACCCACCGCCCCCCTTCCCAGCGAAAGCCCCAAAGGATGGGTAAACCCAGTATGGGCCGCTGCCGCAACCGGGGATCGGGGTTTTGCCGGTCCACTTTGGCCTCCCCCGCCTGGGCCGACCCAGCGGGGTAGAAGGGCTTTTCCAGCCACACAATGCGCCCCAAAAGCCCTGTGCCTTGGAGCACCAGTTCCACAATGGCACAACCCTCCTGGGGGTCGGGAGGGGTCTGCCACAACCCCACCACCGCGTGGGGGTCTGCTGCCCCGGCCAACCGCACCGCGACGGATAAACCCACCCACCAACGCAAGTGGCTTTCCTCTGCCGGTAAGTGTACCGGAACAACCCTAGCGCGTGGTACTTTTGCGAGGTGAGGAACGAAGATCCCAACACCGTTGCCGTGGTGGGCGCGGGTTTGACAGGTTTGGTAGCCGCCTGGCGGTTGGTCCACCAGGGTTGGAGGGTGGAGGTTTTTGAGCGCTACCCGCAAGCGGGGGGGCTGGTGGCCACCTTTCGCGTGGGAGGGGAGGAGCTGGAGTGCTTTTACCACCACCTGTTCACCACCGACCGCGAGTACGTGGCCTTGGCCCAGGAGCTGGGGCTGGCGGAGCACATCCGCTGGCTGCCGTCTACGATGGGGATCTTCAGCGCGGGGAAGCTCTTCCCCTTCGGAACCCCAGCCTCGCTGCTCCGTTTTTCTCCCTTCTCTCCCCTGGATAAGCTGCGGTTTGCCCTGTCGGTGCTTTACCTCACCCGGGTGCGCAAACCCGATCGGTTTTCCGGCGTGACAGCCTGGGAGTGGATTCGGCGCTACGCCGGCCGACGGGTGTTGGAACTGGTCTGGGGTCCCCTGTTGGCGCAAAAATTTGCCGAGCGCCAAGGAGACGTTTCCATGGCCTGGTTGTGGAAGAAAGTGCAGCTGCGCGGCCAGTCCCGCGGAGCGGGAGGTCTGCGCGAGGCCTTGGGTTACATGGACGGCTCCTTTGGCCGCCTGGTGCGCACCCTGGCGGCTCGTTTGCAGGAACGGGGGGTGACCTTCCACCTCGCCCAACCGGTTTTGACCCTGCGGCCCACGGAGGCCGGTCTGGAGCTGCGAACTCGCCAGGGCCTGCGCCACTTTTCCCGGGTGCTGTTCACCGCCTCCCCCCGTGAGCTGCTGCAGGTGGCCCGGGACTCCTTGCCCCAAGGGTACCAGCAGCAGCTGGCGCGGCTGGAGGCGGCCCACGCCCTCTGCCTGGTCTTGGAACTGGACCGTCCCTTCCTGCCCTTTTACTGGACCAACGTGGCCGATGACTCCTTTCCCTTCGGCGGGGTCATTGAGCATACCAACCTGGTGGCCGCGGAACGATACGGCGGCTGCCACGTGGTGTACCTGTCCAAGTACCTCTTTGCCAACCACCCCCTTTGGCAGGCCTCCAAAAGGGAAGTCTTTGAAACCTTTTTACCCCACCTTCCCCGCCTCAACCCAGGCTTTTCCCCGGATTGGATCCTTGCCTGGCACCTCTTCAAAGCCGCCGATGCCCAACCCCTGGTCACCTGCCACTACGAGCGCCAGCTGCCACCCATGGTCACACCCATCCGGGGCTTGTACCACTGTTCCATGGCGCACATCTACCCGGAGGACCGGGGACAAAACTATGCCGTGCGGGAAGCCAATCGCGTGGCGGCGCTGATCTCCCAGCAGCGCCCCGAGCCGGCGCGAGGGCGCTAGACCCCAGCGGTGGCCAGCCGTTGGGCCAGCTTTTCCTTGAGGTAGCTCACGATGTCCTGAGTGCTGGCGCCGGGCAGGAACAGCCGATCAACGCCGGCGGCCAGCAGCACAGGGATGTCCTCCTGCGGGATCACTCCCCCGCCAAAGACTAAGATGTCACCGGCCCCGCGTTGGCGTAGCTCTTCCACCACCGCGGGAAACAAGGTCATGTGGGCACCGGAAAGGGAGGAAAGGCCCACCGCATCCACGTCCTCCTGCACCGCTGCCTCCGCCACCATAGCCGGAGTCTGCCTGAGGCCCGTGTAGATCACCTCAAACCCCGCATCCCGCAGCGCCCGAGCGATCACCTTCACACCCCGGTCATGCCCATCCAGACCCACTTTGGCCAACAAAACCCGAAGCGGTCTCACCGTCACCCTCCATGGGTAAGTATCGGGGAAAAAACGAGGGCTTTCAAACCCGTAGCTTCCTTACGGGGTCTTGCTGAAAATCGCCCAAAACCCCTTGACTCGGGCACAAACCTCATGGCAAGGCCACCCTGCGGGCTGAGCTTGGCCCCTGCCAGACCACCAAGGTACCAGGAAACACCTGCGCCAGAAGCTCCCACTGGCGTCGCGGAATCGGGCCTTCGGGCAGGTGCGCCAGCACCAACACCTCGCAGGGAAGTTGGGGGGCCAGCTCCACCCAGTCCAACAAGTGGGCGTGGAGCGAAAGGCGCGCTGCCAGGCGCCGGTTTTCCCCCACGTAGGTGCATTCCACCACCGCCACCTGGGCCTCCAAGAGCTGGGGCCGTTGCTGGAACCAACGGGGATCCCCGTCGGCGGCAAATACCACCAAAGGTCTTTTCCCACCTGCGGGGGTGACGGCCCAACCCAGAGTGGGGATGCCGTGTTCCACCGCGAACGCCTGGACCACTGTGCCATCAGGGAGGGTAAATGGCAGATCCTCCTGGGCGGGGCGGATCACCTCCTGCAGGTCCATGCGCTTGTGCACCGATTCCATCCCCGGGAAGTGCCGTAAAGCCTCCACGAGGGCGCCCCGAATCGGTGCGGGGACCCAAACGGTACATGGCGCCTCGTTGGCTCGCGCCCGCAGGTTGAGGTAGGCCAAAAGTCCCGCCGTATGATCCAAGTGGGCGTGGGTAATCAGCAGCGTAGGTTGGGCTGCCAACGTCGGCGTCAGGCGCCCCACGTCCACCGCCAACCCCAGACGGGGCAGGGCGAAGGCTGTGGCCCGGGCAGCGATGGAAGTGCCCACCAGGTAAAACTCACCCAGCTGCAAAACCAGCTCCGCCGGGGTTCGTGCGTGGTGCCGTAAAGGAAACCGCAGTTCGCCCACCAGGTCATTGTACCGGTGGCTTTGTGACGCAACGGTACAATACCCGGCGGAGGTGGGGATGTGCGGGATCTTCGGCATTGTTTTTGACCACGACCGCCCCCTGGGGGAGATCCTTACCGGTGCCGCCAAGAGACTTTCCTACCGCGGTTACGACTCGGTGGGTGCGGCGGCCATCGACAGCAGTGGACGCATTGACCTGCGCAAGGCGCCGGGAAAGGTGGAGGAGGTGGCAGAAAAACTGGGCTTCGTGCAACTGCACGGCCTGCGCGGGATCTGCCAGCTGCGCTGGGCCACCTTTGGCGCCCCGTCCTACGAGAACTCCCAGCCCCACCTGGATTCCGACGGCGACCTGGTGGGCGCCCACAACGGTAATGTGGTGAACAACGCCGAGCTGCGCCGACAGTTCTTGGCCGAGGGTATGGTGGTCCGCGGCACCAACGACGGTGAGTCCTGCGTCCACGCCGTGGAGCGCTACGTGAACCGCGGCTATTCCCTCCCCGAAGCGGTGCGCGCCGGCTACCGCGATTTGGCTGGGGATTTCGCCTTCGTCATCAGCAACAACCGGGAAAACATGCTGGTGGCGGTCAAAAAGGGCTCCGGTTTGGTCATTGGGGTAGGCCCTGATTTCACCTGTTGCTCCTCCGACCTTCCCTCCATCCTTCCCCTCACCCGCAGGGTGATCCCGGTGGAGGACGGCGAGATGGCGGTCCTACGCCCCCACAGTGTGGAGTTGTTCCGCGTGGAGGACGGCGCCCCCATTTCTCGGCCGGCCAAAGAAGTGGGGGATGACATGGGTGTTCCTGAAAAAGGTGGTTTCCCCCACTTCATGCTCAAAGAAATCCACGAGCAAGCGGCAGCTGCGCGAGAGCTGGTCCACCTTTTGGAACATTCGGAACACCTGCCCGCCCTGGCCGAGTCCATGGCCAAGGCGCGCCGGGTGTTTCTGGTGGGCTCAGGGTCCTCCTACCACGCCTGTCTGGTGGGCTCCCATTTCTTTTCCCACCTGGCCGGCGTGTTGGCCATTCCTGCCCTGCCCCAGCAGTTTGTGGAGCAGTTTGGCCCGGCCCTGGGCCCGGGTGATGTGGCGTTGTTCGTGTCCCAGTCCGGCGAAACCAAGGATGTCCTCAACGCCCTCAACTTTGGCGTGGAACAAGGCGTCACCGCCCTAGGGTTGGTGAACGTCTTGGGGTCCACCCTCACACGCAAGGTAGAGCACTTCCTACCCTTGGCGTGTGGGTGGGAGATCTCCGTCCCCGCCACCAAGACCTACACCAACCAGGTGATTGCCCTCATCGCCTTGGCTTCCCGCACCGGCGGCGGTGACTTGGGTCCTTTACCTGCGGCCTCCCTATGGCTGGAGCAGATCATTCGCGAAATGGACGGCACCGCACGCGCCCTGGCCAGGCAATTGGCCAAGACCCAGAAGCTGTTCATCTTGGGCTACGGGCTTGGGCACGGCATTGCCCTGGAAGGGGCCCTGAAGATCAAGGAAGTGACCGGCCTCCCCTGCGAAGGGATGTTTTCCTCCGAGTTCAAGCACGGGCCATTGGCCATGGTGGAACACGGAACACCGGTCCTTTTCACCACCTCGCCGGCAGGGTGCCAAATGCTGACCAACCACGTCACCGAGGTCACCTGCCGGGGGGGCTACGCCATCGTGATCGCCCCGGAGTGCGAAAACCTGCGGGCGGAAGCCAGCTTGTTCATCCCGTTTGGGGTCACCTCGGAGGTGCAGTACGCGGTGGTGGGGGCGATCCCCTTCCAGCTCTTCGCCTACCACCTGGCGGTGGCCCTCGGCTACGACCCCGATTACCCGCGCAATCTCTCCAAGACCATCACGGTGGATTAGCAACCGCACCCGCCGCCGGCGCCGGTGCATGCGGGTTTATGCCCGCAAGAGCTCCCGCGCCGCCTGGTAAATGTCCTCTACCTGCGGCAGCACCACGTCCTCCAGCTCCGGTGCGTAGGGGACAAAGCTATCCTTGGCCCCCAGGCGGCGGACCGGGGCATCCAAATAGAAGAAGAGCTCGTCGGCTACCCGCGCGGCAATTTCCGCCCCGTAGCCAAAGCTCAGGCAGTCCTCGTGCACCACCAGGAGCCGGTTGGTTTTCTTCACCGAGGTGGCGATTGCCTCCCAATCGTAAGGGGCTAGGGAACGCAGGTCCAAGATTTCCACCGACACACCCTCCTCCGCCAGCAGCTTGGCCGCCGCCAGGGATCGCACCACCGTCGCCCCGTAGGTGACGATGGTGAGGTCTTCCCCCTCCCGCACGATGGCCGCCTGGCCAAAGGGGATCATGAAATCCGGCCCAGGGTAGGGCGCCTTGTTGTGGGTTTGCCGGTAAAGGTGCTTGTGCTCAAGAAAGATGACCGGGTCATCACAGCGAATGGCGGTGCGCAAGAGCCCGTTGGCATCTAGGGCAGTGGAGGGCATCACCACCCGCAACCCGGGGATATGGGTGAAGAGCACCTCCCCCGACTGGGAGTGGTACGGACCTCCACCCTTGAGGTACCCGCCAATGGGAACCCTCACCACCACCGGTGCGGCCCACTGACCGCCGGAACGCCAACGCATGGTGGCCAGCTCGTTCCGCAGTTGCATGTAGGCGGGCCAGATGTAATCAAAGAACTGGATCTCCGCCACCGGCTTGAGGCCCCGCATGGCCATGCCAATGGCGCGCCCAATGATGTTGGCCTCCGCCAAGGGCGTGTTAAAAACCCGCCGGGAACCGTAGAGCCGTTGCAAGCCGAAGGTAACCTTGAACACACCGCCCTTGCCCTTCACCTCCGCCAGGAATTCTTCCCGGGATGCATCGGCCACATCCTCGCCCAGCACCACGATCCGCTCGTCCCGGGCCATCTCATCCCGCAGACAGGCGTTGAGCAAATCCACCATGGTTTTGGGGGCATCATCGGCAAATGCCGGTTTTGTGGAAAAGGCCTCACTGGTGGGGTCCACGGAAGGGGAATAAATCCACGCCGCCCAGCTCTCGGGAGGAGGCTGTCGTTCCGCCAGGGCCGCCTCAGCGGCCTGGTTCACCTCGCGGTTGACCTCTTCCTCCAGCTGGGCCAGCTCATCCTCCGTCACACCGAACACCTGCTGGAGCAACTGGGCGGTGCGCCGCAGGGGATCCCGCTCCCGTTCCGCCTGGCGTTCCCACTCCGGACGGTACAGGCGCTCATCGTCGGAAAGGGAGTGGGAATAGGGCCGCACCACGTGGGCGTGGACCAGCGCAGGACCCCTCCCTGCCCGCACCCCTGCCACGGCCTCACCCAGGACCTGAAAGGAAGCCAGAAGATCACAGCCATCCACCTCGTACACCGCCAAGTTGGGAAAGCCTCGCACCAGGCGGGAGATGGAGCCACCTGCCGTTTGCACGTCCACCGGGACGGAAATGGCGTAGCCGTTGTCCTGGATGAGGTACAGCACGGGCAGCCGCTTGTTGCAGGCGGTGTTGAGGGACTCCCAGAACTCCCCCTCCGAGGTCGTCCCTTCCCCTAAGGACACGTAGACCACCTCGTCTTCTGCCACCTCCCCCAGCGAGGAAGCCTTATCCACCGCCAGCAGGTAGCGTCCCGCCTCGGCAAACCCCACCCCTTGCAGGCACTGGGTGCCGGTGGGCGAGGAGGAGGAGGCCACGTGGAGGGTCCTCTTGCCCCAATGGGAAGGCATTTGGCGCCCCCGGGAGTCTGGGCCGCTTTCCGCGCCGATGCTGCCCAAGAACATCTCATAGGGGGTCATGCCTAAGGCCAACATCAGGGCCCGATCGCGGTAGTACGGGAAAAACCAGTCCTTGCTCGGGGACAGGTGCATGCCAGCTGCCACCTGCACCGCCTCATGCCCCGCTCCGGAGATTTGGAAAAACACCAGGTTCTGTTGCTTGAGCTGGATTTCCTTGTCATCCACCCGCCGCGAGGTGAGCATGAGGCGATAGGCGGCCAAGACCTGCTCCCGCGTCAACGCAGCTGCCTGTGTTGCCAGTTCCTCCGCCATCCACCCTCCAGGAAAATGCATCCGAGACGCATTCTACCGCACCTTGCCCTTGCCACCTCCGCGCCTCACATTATGAGAAGAGCGGTGGTCCTTTGACAGCACAAGTGCCTGAAGCGTGGGCACTGGGAGGTGCACATGATCAAGCACATGGTGGTCGGCTTGGACGGGTCCACCTTTGGCGCCGCGGCCGAGCAATTCGCCATCAGTTTGGCGAAAAAACTGGGTGCGTGCTTACACGGTGCGCACGTATTGGATACCGCCTTTGTCCGCGGTGCCTTTGTTAGTGACATTTCCGGTGCCATGGGCTTTGAACCGTTCTTGCGGCTGCAAGCGCAGGTGGAGCAGTCCCTGCGCGAGCTGGCAGACTTGCTCAAGGACCGATTCGTCGGGCTGTGCGAGCAGCAGCAGGTGCCGCATCGGTTCGCATTGCTCCACGGAGCAGTGGCGGAAAAGCTGTGCGAGGAGGCGGCCAGCACGGACCTGCTGGTCCTCGGCCAGCGGGGGACCGCCGCCGCCAGCCACCCGCAGTTCTTGGGCTCTACGAGCGCTCGGCTGCTGCGACGTTGCCCTGTGCCCCTTTTGCTCGTGCCGGAGCGGGCCCAGTTGCCACAAAAGCCTCTGGTAGCCTTTGACGGCAGCCCGAAAGCCTTCCGCGCGTTGCACCTGGCGGGGGAACTGTGCGCCGCCCTCGGAGTACCCCTGAAGGTGGTGACTCTGGGGAACGAGCAAGCCTTGGCTTCCCAGCGTTTGGAGCAGGCCTCGCACTTTCTGGAGCCCTTCCAGGTGAAAGCCACTTTCCACTGGGAACAGGGCGAGGCGGTGGAGCAAGTTTTGCTCGCCATGTTGGACCCAGCGGAGCACGATTTCCTGTTCATGGGTGCCCACGGCCACAGCCGGGTCATTGAAACGGTTCTAGGCTCCACCACCGAGTACATCACCCGCCGTGCGCCGGTCCCCGTTCTCTGCGCCACCCGGGCTTGAGCCCCCGGGGGGTCCTACTGCCCGCGCAACGCTTGCAAGTCCTTCAGCACCTCTTGAGCATGGGTTGAGGGGTTGACCTTGGGGTAAGCCTTGATCACCCGGCCGTCCGGGCCCACCAGATAGGAAATGCGGCGGGACCAAAGCTGTTTTGCATTGTCCGCTGCCCCCACCTGGACCGCTAGCTGCCTCGTCTCATCCGAAAGCAGGCGAAAGGGGAAGCGGTGCTCGGCGACAAAACGGGCGTTTTCTGCTGGGCTATCAAAGGAAACACCCAAAACCTCCACTCCCAAACGCTGAAACTCGTGAAAGTTGTCGCGCAACTCGCATCCTTCCCGCGTACAGCCGGGTGTCATGGCCTTGGGGTAAAACCAAAGCAAATAGGTCTTGCCCAGCAGATCTTGGGAGCGAACCCTTTGCCCCCGATGATCCGTGAGCTCCCAGGCGGGAAACGGACTTCCCTCAGAAAGCAGATCAGCCGCCCGCGCACCCTGGACCAGGGCGAGCAGCGTTGCTGGAATCGTCAACCAGCGCATGACGACCTCCTTCACCGCAGAACATCCTGTCATGACTCGGCATTCCCCCACGCCGAGCCTCCCTTGACGGGCCAGGAAATCGGGACCAATAATGAGACCATGAGAAGGTAGTTTCACAACTTTTTTTTCTAAAGTTACAGGGGTTGGGGCAACATGATGAGCGACAAGAACCAACGCCGGTTGCGGTCGGGAATTTCCGGTCTTGACGAGATTACCATGGGGGGGTTCTTGCCCGGTTGCTCCTACCTTGTCCGCGGTGGTCCAGGCAGTGGGAAAACCACCCTGTGTGCTCACTTTGCCCTGGCGGGCCAGGAGGCCCAGGAGCCCGTCCTGTGGATTGCGCTCTCCGAGGCCCCCCACCAGGTGAAGGCCAACGCCCTTGCCCAGGGCCTAGACCTTGACCACGTGACCTTCTTGGACCTCACCCCCGGCCCCGAGGTGTTCCGCGACAAGAAGGGCTACGAGGTTTTCCCCCCCGAGGAGGTGGAAACAGGGCCCCTGGCCGAGCGCATCGTGCACGCGATGGAAACGGTCAGGCCGACACGGGTGATTGTGGATTCGGTGAGCCAGCTGCAGTTTCTCATCTCAAACGTCCATCAGTTTTACCAGCAGGTGCTCTCCCTCCTCAGATTCCTCAGCTCCGGTGGTGCCACCGTGCTCCTCACCTCAGAGGCCAGCCCACGAGCTCCCGACGAAGAGGTGCAGTTCCTTGTGGACGGCGTCATTGAGCTCAACGTGGACGGCATGGACTGGCGTTTGCAGGTGAAAAAGTGGCGAGGGTCAGCGTTCCGTGCCGGATTCCACTCCTTCGCCCTCACCGGCTGCGGGGTTAGGGTGTTTCCGCGCCTTGAGCCGCAGCTGGTGGCAAGAGATACCGCCCTCGATGTGCTCTCCTCGGGAATTCCTGCCCTGGACGAGCTACTCATGGGTGGGATCAACCGTGGCACCGTGACCCTGATCGCTGGCCCCTCGGGTACTGGAAAAACAACCCTTGGCCTTCAGTTTATGAAGGAAGCGGCCAGTCGCGGGGAGCGCTCGGTCGTCTTCCATTTTGAAGAAAACCAGAGGACGTTGATCAATCGCGGGGAGCGGGTGAACATTCCCATCGCCCGCATGATCGCGCAAAAAACCTTGCGGCTGGAACGCATTGAACCCTTGGCACTCAGCGCCGATCAGTTTGCCCAGCTGGTGCGGGAGGAGGTGGAGGAGCGGGGCACCACCATGGTCATGCTTGACTCGGTAGCCGGCTACCGCTTATCCGTCCGCGGCGGCGACGTGGCCTCCTCGCTCCACGCCCTCACCCAGTACTTGACCAACTCGGGGGTCACAACCCTCATCTGCGCGGAAGTGGAGAAGATTACGGGGGACTTTCAAATCACCGAAGTGGGCATCAGCTACCTGGCCGATAACGTGATCTTCCTCCGCTACTTTGAGAGTCAAGGGCAGTTGCGCAAGGCCATTGGCGTCCTCAAGAAACGGCTCTCGGACTTTGAGAAATCAGTGCGCGAGCTGGAGATCACGCCGTACGGGCTCAAGGTGGGGGCCCCTCTGAAGGATTTCCGGGGGCTACTTACCGGCACGCCGGAGCTGGCGCCTAACACCCCTCCACCGAACTCCTAACGTCATGTCCTCCCCCTTCCCAAACCCCACCGAGACTTCTAATGCTGCGCTTTCTGAAAAGGCTTCCGTGCTCCTCATGCTCCAGGCTGGGGAAAACGCGGCGTTGCTGGCAGAGTTCTTGGCCAAGCACGTGTTGGTGAGCCGCGCCACCGACGCCAACGATCTGCAGGGACCCTGGGACGCAGTGATCCTAGACGTTCACGGGGCGAGACTGGTCGGGGAAGCCACCCTTGAGGATCGGAAGCTTTTGGAAGCGCCGGTGTTTTTCCCCTTGCTGTTGTTGGTCAACCAGCAGCGGTACGCCAGCTTAGCCCCGCGCCATTGGGAGCTCTTTGATGA
>JANXCP010000030.1:11912-21596 GCA_025060245.1 Thermoanaerobaculum sp.
AGCGCTGGGTGCGCATCCGGCGTTGGACGCAAATCCTGGAATCAAGGCGCAGTGACCTGGAGGTTTTCTCCTCAGCCATGGCCCATGAGCTCCGTGCCCCCTTGCGGGCGATGAGCGCTCTCGTGGCCCTGGTCCAAGAAGCCTTGGGGGATGGGGGATTTCCCGAAGTGAAGGCTGACTTGGCGAAGATTCAAGGTTTGGCCGAGCAAGCTCACCAACTCACCCAAGATCTGTTGAATCTGGCCCGCCTTGGAAAGGACGGCGTCCACCTTGAGGTGTGGTCTCCCAGGGTCCTGGTGGAAGGTGCCCTGACCAGCTGCAAGGAGGCTCTGGAGCGTAGGCATGCCCGCGTGGAGACGGTGGGGGAGGGGCCACCGGTACTGGCGGATGGGGTACTGTGTCGGGTGGCGTTGTCCAACTTCATCCACAACGCCATCAAGTTCCAACCGCCTCATCAGACTCCGCAACTGCGCCTGGTGGTGAGCTCGGCTGGGCTTTGGTGCCGAATTGCCGTGGAAGACAACGGGTTAGGCATAGCCCCCAAATACCTGGAACGTCTGTTTCGGCCGTTCTCGCGCTTTCATGGCAGCCATTTCCCCGGGTTTGGCCTAGGCCTGGCCGCGGCGGCCAAAGCCACCAAGCTGATGAACGGGCGCATCGGTGCCACGTCCCAGGTGGGGGAAGGGAGCGTGTTTTGGTTGGAGCTCCCGCTGGCCGCGGGGGAAGGAGCTAACCCATGAGGATCCTCCTCATTGACGACAACCCCTTTGATCGGGAGCTGGTTGAGCGTCTCCTGCGCCGAGCTCTTCCCGAAGCAGACTTGACCCTCTTGGGGACGGCCCAGGAACTGTCCCACGCGCTGGAGGCCGGTGAGCCAGACGTGGTGGTGACGGATTACAACCTGCAATGGGGTGACGGCTTGGAGGTATTGGCGGAGGTCAAGAAACGCTACCCCTACTGCCCAGTGATCATGTTCACCGATTCGGGGAGCGAAGAGCTGGTGGTTCAGGCGATGCGGGCAGGATTGAGCGACTACGTTCTTAAAAGACATCTGCGCACCCTTCCCCAGGTGATCAGTCATTCCCTGGAGGAGGCGCAGGTGCGACGGGAACGCGATCGCGCATTAGAAGATCTGGCCGAGTCGGAGCGCCGTTTCCGGGCCATTTCTCACCTGGTAAGTGATTACGCCTACAGCTTCCTCTTCACCCAGGAGGGGCAGCCGGCTCTCACCTGGATGGCTTCCTCGCTTCCGCGAAGGATGGGTGTGAGCCCAGAGGAAATGACGGAGCCTGGGGCCTTGCTGTCCCTCGTTCATCCCGAGGATCGTGGCGCAGTGGACGAGCAACTTGGTCAGCTGCGTGCGGGGAAAAACGTGGTTTTTGTTCACCGGTTTGTTGCCCCCAGCGGTGAAGTTCGGTGGGTGCGAAACTACTGCAGCCCCAGGCTTGACGCCACCGGAGATCGGGTGATTGGCGGTGACGGCGCCGCTCAGGACATTACCGAGCAGAAAGCAGCAGAGGAAGCCCTGCAAGGGCAGATGGCGCGCCTGGCCCTCCTCAACCAGGTGGCGCGCGCCATTCTTGAGCGCCAAGACCTGGCTTCGGTGTTTGGCGTGGTGCTGGCCCACGTGGAGACCAGCCTCCCCGTGGATGCCGCATGGATTGCCCAAGTGGCGGGTGAGGAGCTGGAAATCGTCGGCCTCACCCAAACCGGCAGCACATTTCTTTCGGACTGTCTCCGCCGAGGATCTTCGTTGCGTCTCTGCCCGGAGGTCCGAGAGGTGTTGGCGCAGGGGCAAACCGTCACGCTGGCTGAGCCGGCCACCCTCCGTAGGCTGTTCGGCGAAACCGAGCTTCCGCCGAACTGCAAGACCCTGGTCATTTCCCCGCTGATGCTGGACAACACCCTGGCCGGCGCCCTTTTTGCCGCCCGGGGGGAGGGGCGCGGGTTTCTCTCGAGCGAAGCGGCGTTCCTCCGCGCGGTGGCGGAACACCTGGCATTGGCCTGGCGCCACGCCAAGCTGTTTGAAAGCTTGGAAATGGCGTACCACGACCTGCGCCAAACCCAAGCGGCGCTCATGCAGCAGGAGCGCCTGCGTGCCCTGGGGCAAATGGCCTCGGGTATCGCCCATGACATCAACAACGCCCTCTCCCCCGTTTCCCTTTTTGCCAGCATCATGTTGCGCGACCCAGAACTTCCGGAAAGGCATCGCCACGCGGTGGAGGTCATCCTCAAGGCGGTGGACTCAGCCGGTCAAACCCTGCGAAGGCTCAAGGACTTCTACCGAAAAACACCAGAGGATGCGCACGTTGAGCCGGTGAACCTGGCAGCGCTAGTGGAAGAGGTGGTAGAGCTCACTAAACCCCAATGGAGTGCCTTTCCCCAACAGCATGGGGTGCTCATTCAAATGGAGACCCACATCCCCAAGGACCTTCCCCCGCTTCTCGCTGTGGCCAGCGAGCTACGCGATGCCCTCACCAACCTGATCCTCAACGCCGTGGACGCCCTCCCCACCGGCGGAACCATCTCTATCCGCGCCAGCCTGATCGGTCCTCCGGGGGCGGAAGACCACGTGCTCTTAGAGGTCAGCGACAACGGCATCGGCATGGATGAAGAGACACGGGCCCGAGCCCTGGAACCGTTTTTCACCACCAAGCCCACAGGCACCGGTATGGGGCTTCCGACGGTCTTTGGCGCCGTCCAGCGATTAGGAGGTCATGTGGAGCTGGACAGCGCCCCGGGCCGCGGGACCACCGTCCGCCTCTTGTTGCCCCTGCGCCGGCTGCCTCCTTTCCAAGCGCCCCCGGCGGAGGCGGTTACCCTGCCGCCGCTGCGCATCCTGTTCGTGGACGACGAGCCACTCATCCGCGAGGCCCTGGGGCATGCTCTGGAACAGGAGGGACACCACATTACCTGTTGCCAATCGGCAGAGGAAGGGCTGGAAGCCTTTACCCAAGCGCTCGGTAGAGACGAAGCGTTTGACGTGGTGATCACCGACCTGGGGATGCCGGGAATGAGCGGTCGGGAACTGGCTGCAAAGATCAAAGGGCTTTCCCCCACCACCCCGGTGGTCCTCTTAAGCGGCTGGGGGACGACCCTCGGGGAACGGGGACCCAATCAGGTGGACGCGGTGCTCAGTAAACCGGCCAGCATCACCGCCGTGTGCTCCACCCTAGCTCGGCTTTACCATGCTAAGGGACAGCAAGAGCCCTAAGACTGCGAGGGAACCCGCAAGCAAAAGGAAGGGCGGGCTGCGGCCCGCCCTTTACTTGCCAACTCCTTGCGGGATTAAGGGATCACTTTGCCGTCAGCGTCCAAGAACTTCACCGGTCCCAGGTTCAGCTCACGGACCCCGGTTTCAATTTTCGCCCGATCCCCCACCACCACGAACACCACCCGCGCAGGCCGGATCACCTCACCCGCCACTTGCTGCGCCTTGGCCAGCTCCACCTTCCGCATGC
This sequence comes from Thermoanaerobaculum sp., assembly GCA_025060245.1. Lineage (GTDB taxonomy): Bacteria > Acidobacteriota > Thermoanaerobaculia > Thermoanaerobaculales > Thermoanaerobaculaceae > Thermoanaerobaculum. Next base: position 15,374 of record JANXCP010000030.1, read on the forward strand.
GCTGGGCGTAGGTCTTGTAGTAGTCCAGCGGCAAGTTGAACTGGATGACCTCTGCTAGCGCCCGCAACACGGCCTCGTTGGTTTCCCACCGCCCCGGAAGGGTGAGGGTCAAATTACCCACGGCCTTGGTGAGTTCTTCTTGGGTTATGGGCTTGTTGCCCACGATCTGTTCAAATTCCTTGGCGGTTTCCGCCAACGCCTCCTTGGTCTTGTCCCCCTGGACCGGCGCCAAGGCAAAAAACGGCCGCTGCCCACGGGCGTCAGGGAACACCACGCGAGCGCCGTAAGACCAATGCTTGTCTTCGCGGAGGTTCATGTTCAACCGCGAGGTGAAGGAGCCGCCCAGCACCTCGTGGACCACCCGAAGCGCCTCCTCCCTGGGGTCGTTTTTCGGTGGGGCTAAGATCCCCGCCAAGATCACCGACTGTTGGGAGCCGGGACGGTCCAGGATGTACACCTCCCGCGTGGCAGGCCCTCGCACCGCCGGTCGGTCTTTGACCGGTACCTCCCCTGCCTTCCATGGCGCAAAGAGCTGGTTCAGCAGAGCCGTGAGCTCCTTCAGGCTCACGTCCCCCACCACCACCAAGGTGGCGTTATTGGGTTTGAAGAAGGTCTGGTGGAAACGCACCAGATCCTCACGGGTCAACTTGCTGACGGTGGACTCACGACCCGAACCGGTGAAGGGCACCGCGTAGGGGTGGTTCTGGCCATAGAGCAGCGCTGGCAGGACTCGCAGTCCCATGGCCAGCGGTGTCACCTTTTCGCGGGCAATAGCCGCCAGCTGCTGTTTTTGCAGCCGGCGAAAATCGGCCTCCGGAAAGGTGGGGTTGAGGACGACGTCGGCAAACAACTGCAAGGACTCGGCAAGCTTTTCTTTGAGCGCCGACATTACCACAAAGGAGCTATCCAAGGTGGAGCCGGTTGCCAGCTCCGCGCCCAGGCGTTGCAGCTCATCGGAAATCTCCAGGGCGCTGCGCGTCTTGGTCCCCTCATCCAGCATGGCCATGGCCAGGGAGGCCCGACCCAAAGTCTCCGGGGTATCAGAGGCGAACCCCGCCTCCACCAAGAGCTGCAGCTCCACCAAGGGAACCGCTCGCCGCTCGGCCAGGACCACCTTGAGCCCGTTGGCCAGCGTGGTGCTCTGGAGATCGGGAAAACTCGGCTCGGGAAGCTTCCCCACCGGCGGGAGGGCTGAACGGTCCACCCCTGGCCCCTGCGCCTCCAGCTTGGGGAAGGGGTGCACCTCTAAGACAAAGAGGCCGTCCTCCAACCACTTCTTGGCCACCTGCTGCACCGCCGCCGGCGTTGCCGACGCCACCGTTTTCCACTGCCGCTTGTACGCCGCAGGATCGCCGTAGAACACCTGCCCGGTAGCCAAGACGTCAGACTTGCCGCCGAATCCGCCAATGCGCTCAATACCCCGGAGGAAATCCGCCCGCCAGCTGAGCTGGACCCGTTCCAATTCCTCAGAAGTTGGTCCCCGCTCCAGGAGCTTGGCCAGCTCTTCGCGGATGCGTGCCTCCACCGTGGCCAAATCTCCCCCCGGTTTGGCCGTGGCCACGATCATGAACTGGCTGCCCAGCTCTTTGCCCCACACGGACGCGTTCACGTCGGTGGCAATTTGCTCCTCGTACACCAAGCGCTTGTAAAGACGGGAGGTTTTCCCCTCCGTCAGCAACGCTGCCACCAGGTCCAGTACATCGGCTTCCGGGTCCGTCAGCGGCGGCACATTCCACACCATGTACACCCGTGCCTGCGGCACCCGATCCTGGGCCCAGGCCCGCCGCTCACCGCTCATCTTGGCCACCCAGGCGGTTTGCTTGGCAATGGGAGGACCCGGGGGGATGTGACCGAAGTACTTCTCCACCTTGGCCTTTACCTCCGCCGGTTGAACGTCCCCTGCCACCACCAACACCGCGTTGTTGGGTCCGTAGTAGGTGCGGAACCATTCTTTGACGTCCTCCAGCGAGGCGGCGTTGAGATCCTCCATGGAGCCGATGGTGGTCCAGGAGTAGGGATGACCTGCAGGGTAAGTGTATTCCGCCAGCAGCTGGCGGACCAACCCGTAAGGCTGGTTTTCCCCTTGGCGCTTCTCGTTTTGCACCACCCCCCGCTGCTCATCCAATTTGGCCTGGTCAATGGCCCCAAGCAGATGGCCCATGCGATCCGATTCCAAAAACAGCACGTAATCCAGTGCCGACGAGGGTACGTTCTGAAAATAGTTCGTGCGGTCCACGTTCGTGGTACCGTTGAGGTCTGTGGCCCCTACCTTCTCCAACGCCTTGAAGTAATCGTCGTTGAAGTGCTCCGAGCCGTTGAACATCAGGTGCTCAAACAGGTGCGCGAAACCCGTTTTGCCCCTTTTCTCGTTCTTGGAACCCACGTGGTACCACACGTTCACGGCCACAATGGGTGCCTTATGGTCCTCGTGGATGATTAGGGTCAACCCGTTGGCAAGAACGTGCTTCTCGTAGGGAATTTCGGGAACCCCTTGGGCCAAAACCACCGCGCTCATGAGCATCAACCCTCCAAGGACAAAACATCGGCGCATGCTTGCTCCTTTCCGACGGGGTGCAAATTCTGGTTGTTCCCCGTCGCCCACACTGCCCACTCTTACGCAACTGGCGCGCCTCAAGTTTACCCTGGCTGCGAGGAACCCCAGCCGGCACACGCAAAACCGGGCTGTGCGGCAAACCGCCACTTCCCTCTTCGCCCCCTGGGACCAAGCCCGCCTGGGATGGGCGAAGCCTCTGGGAGCCCAGGCCCAAACCCAATCAGCACCCTCCGGCCCCACGGGAATCGCCCCCCTCCTCCTCACCAACGAGCCCCGCGACCGCCACCACCCGATTGCGTCCGCCGTTTTTCGCCCGGTAAAGCGCCTGATCCACCGCCGACCAAAGGAGCTGCCAGTGTTGCCCTGGTTTGGGGACCGCACTGGCCACGCCAAGGCTCACGGTCACGACCGAAGACACAGGGGAGGCCGGGTGGGGGATGGCCAAGGCTTCCACCTCAACGCGAACCCGTTCGGCGAGGTCCTTCGCCCCTTGCTGTTCCATGCCGGGGAGGATCAAGGCCAGCTCCTCGCCTCCCCAGCGCGCTGCCAAGTCCTCGGCACGGCGAGCAAAGCCCCGCACAACCTGGGCAATGGCCCGCAGACAGCTGTCACCAGCCGCGTGACCCAGGGCGTCGTTAAAAGCTTTGAAGTGGTCCACGTCAGCGAGCACTAGGGTGATGGGTTTGCCCGTTCGCTGCGCCCTAGACCATTCCCTGCCCAGCCAGTCGTCAAAAGCCCTGCGGTTGGCCAATCCGGTGAGGGCATCGGTCACCGCCAACTTCTCCACCTCCCGCTTGGCCGCCTCCAAGTCCTCCACCAGGCGTGCCTTCTCCACCATCACCGAAAGTTGCCCCGCTACCAAGCGCAGGGTTCGCCGGTGGTCCGGGGTAAAGGGGCGAGCGGAACAGGCAAAAAGTAGGTAACCCACGGCGCGATCAAACGCCCGCAGCGGCAACACCAAGACCGAGGACAGGCCTTCAACTTCCAGCCATCTCCGGATCGCTCCTTGTTTCCCCGCTCCTTCAACCTTAGGCGGCAGTAGAACCCGGTGCTCTTGTGCCAGCAAGTCGTCCATTTCCTGCTGGGACGCAACCGGTGGAAGCTCGTGCCGACGAGCGTCCGGCGGTAGATCCCTTTGCCAAGCAAGATGTAAGTGCCCTTCCCGGACCATCCAATAGCTCAAGTGATCAAAGGGAACCAAGGGGTGGAGCCCATCAAAGGTCCGCTCCAGGATGTCCTGCTGCGTCCATCCTTGGTTCACCGTTTCCAGGAGCATTTCCAAGGAGTCGCGCTCGCGGGTTCGGGCCTGGACCTGGGTTTCCAACCACACCGCGCGCCGCCGCAGCTGCATCCCCCGCGCCACTTGGACCAGGACACCCGCCAGGACCCCAGCCAGCACCAAGGTGAGCACAAACCACGGTGTCTCGGCGAAACGGGGCTGGCGGTAGACTGCGAGGCTTGCCACAGGGCCCCAACTCGTGGTGGGGGTCCGAGCCTGAAGCTCCAGGGCTTTCTGACCTGGCGGAAACCGCTCAAAAAACAGCGCGCGCCTTTTGCCGATATGTTGCCAACGGCCCTCGCCGGCAAACCGCCACCGAAAAAACGCCTGATCCTGGTCCTGCGCTCCCAGGGCGGTAAAGCGAACTTCCACATTCCGACTGCTACGGCCGAGCACCACTTGCCGCGCCAGCGGCACCTCCCCCGACGCCTCGCGCATGCGCTCAAACACCACCCGTGGACCCTGCCCCTGCTCGGCGAAGGCCTGGAAAGGGATCAACCCGAGACCGGCAATGGTGGGAACCCAAAGGCGGCCTTGGCGGTCCACCAAGGCAGGGCGATGGTTGCCGCCGTTGGTCTCGGTGGCCGGTAAGCCTTGCCGCGCACCGATGATCAAGGGAAAGAGCCGCGCCCCTCGGTCTTCAAAGGCCTGCAGGAGGTCCTGCGTGGAGACGGCCCAAACACCTCGGTTGCCCGTAACCCAAACCCTTCCAGCCGGTGCCTCAGAGACCCACGAAAGCGCTACGTCCTCAACGCCTTGGTCAGGGTCCAGCTTTTGCAGCGTGCCGTGCACGTAGCGCATGAGCCCACTGCCATAGGTGGCGACAAGCCAGGACCCGTCGGCGGCCACGTGCACCCACCGCACGGGGGCTCCTATTTGGAGTTCTTCCACCCTCCGCCAAGAGCCCGGGGGGCCCTGCAGATGGACCAGCCCCGTCAAAGTACCCACCAGCACCGTCGCCCCATGACAGGTAAGGCTAACCACAGGAATGTCTTGCCAATCCACGAGGGGGAGCAATTTCCCCTGCTGGTACAGCGCCAGCCCCGGTTTACCCCCGACCAGGATCTGCCCGTTCAACGTGCGGCAAAAGGAGTTGATGTGCCGAAACCAGCTGGCAGGCGAAGGAAGCTTTTCCAGTTGACCGGCGCGCCACCGGCAGAGCCCGCTCTCGTAGGTGCCCACCAGCAGTTCCTCACCGGTCCAAAACAGCGCCTGAACACACCCCTCAGTTGGGTAGTGCGCAACCAGTTGTTCACCCCGCAACCGCAGCAAACCCCGGCAGCCGAGGGCGACCCAAAGTTCCTCCGCTGCCCCCGCCTCCACGGACCTCACCTCCGCACCCCGCAGGCCCTCCTGTTCGGAAAAAAGGGAATAGGCCTTGGTCAGGGAAAAACGGTGCAACCCGCGCCCATCGGCTCCTACCCAGCGATTCCCGTGCCGGTCCTGAACGATTGCGAGGATGCGGCTTCCCGCCAAGCCAAATTCCGGCAAGGCAGGGTGCCAGCGGCCTTGCGCCAAGTACCACAACCCATTCCGATTGAGTCCCAGCCAATAACCTCCGCTCTCATCGGGAAGGACCCTGTCCACCCATACGTCCCCTGCCACCAAGGCGGCTTGCGAGGCGTCAAAGCGAAAGAGACCTTTGGAGGTCGCCGCCAAGCCCGCTCCCTCACCGGTAGGCACGATCTGCGACACCAGCACCCCACCCTGCAGGGCCGGGTCAGGGTGGGGATGGAGTGCGCCCCCCTGGTACAGCCAAACGCCCCCTGGGCCTCCCACCGCCACCAGGTCCGGGGCCAATTCGGCTACTGATTCGGCAAGGCGGTATTCTTCCGCGACCTGCCACCGCACCTCAACCCTTTGGTCCTCCGTCACCACCCCACCCTGTCCCCTGGCCACCCACCACACCCCTCCCCCTCGACGCGGTGCCAAAGCCCCGGCACCGAGCTTCAAGGGCTCTTCTGCCTGCCAACGGTACCCACGCCGGCGCAAGGTTTGCACATCCCCGTACTCGCTCAGTACCCACAGGTTGGAGCCATCTACCACCAACCCCACCAAGCGGTCGCTTACCAGTCCCGGGAGCTCGCGACCCGTGAGGGTCAAAAAGCTCACGCCGTCAAAACGGACCAACCCGCCGAAGGTGGTCATCCAAAGGTAGCCTTGGGGATCTTCGGCGATGGCCGTGGGTGAGGCTTGGGGCAAGCCCTGGTCTTGGGTAAACCGCTCCTGCAACCAGCGCCTCCAAGGCCCTTCCCCGGTGACGGTGCTGGGAAAGGCCATCCCCATGCTGCACATGGCGAGGACCAACCATCCGCCGGCTCTGGCGATTCGCCGAGGTTGCAGGAGCCGCTGCCTAAGTCTCATCTTGCCCTCACCCTGGAACGCACCAC
>JANXCP010000031.1 GCA_025060245.1 Thermoanaerobaculum sp.
GTCAGCGGCCATGATCTTTTCCCTCTTGGTGGCCTTTGTGGTGTCGCCATGGCTCACCTTCAAGCTTTTCCGTCGGTGGGCGGAAGCGCATGTGGGCAGCGAGCGGGGGCCGGATGCCGAAACTCCCGAGGAGGGCAAGCTGCACGCCTTTTACCAGAAGTTGTTTACGCCCTTGCTGGCCTCGGCGTGGCGCCGTTGGGCGCTGCTTGCAGGGGTTGTGCTCCTGCTGGTGGGCTCCATGGTCCTCGTGGCGGTGAAGGTGGTGACGGTGAAAATGCTTCCCTACGACAACAAGAGCGAGCTGCAGGTGGTCATTGATATGCCCGAAGGAAGCACCCTGGAAGCTACGGCCGCCGTGGCCCGTGAGCTGGCTTCCGTCCTGCAGCGGGTCCCAGAAATCACCGACATGCAGGTGTACGTGGGAACTTCTGCCCCCTTTAATTTCAACGGCTTGGTGCGTCACTACTTCCTCCGCTCAGGGCCACTGGTGGCGGATATTCAAGTGAACCTCTTGCCTAAGCATCACCGGTCACGGGCCAGCCACGACATCGCCAAGGAGGTGCGCGAGGTCCTGCGACCGGTGGTGGCGCAGACGCCGGCCAACGTGAAGGTGACCGAAGTTCCCCCGGGACCGCCGGTGCTGTCCACCTTGGTAGCGGAAATTTACGGTCCAGAACTGGAACATCGCGTCAACTTAGCAAGCCAGGTCAAGCGCATCTTTGAGCAGACCCCCGGGGTCGTGGACGTGGACTGGTACGTGGAGGACCCGGGGCCCAAAGTGGAGCTGGTGGTGGATCGGGAAAAGGCCATGCGGGCGGGGATCACCCCCGAAATGGTTGCTCGCGCCCTGCGCTTGGCCTTGCAAGGAGCCGAGGTCACGCTGTTGCATGACGAACACGCGCGCGCCCCAGTGCCGCTGCTGTTTCGCTTGGAGCGGGGGCCAAGGTCCAGCCTCGCCGGCCTCATGGACGTGCGCCTTCACGGCTCCCATGGGCAGCTGGTGCCCCTCGGCGAGTTGGTTACCGTCGTCCCGCAAGTGCGTGAGCGGTTCATTTACCACAAGAACCTGCGGCCGGTGACCTACGTGGTGGCGGAAATGGCCGGTGCTCTGGAAGCGCCCGTTTACGGGATCCTGGCCATGCAGCGACAGATTCAGGCGCTCAAGGGCCCGGATGGTCAACCCATTGAAGTGCTTTCCACGCGGCTGCCCCAAGACCACACCCGCTACAGCCTGAAATGGGACGGCGAGTGGCACATTACCTACGAGGTGTTCCGCGACATGGGGGTGGCCTTCGCGGTGGTGCTGGTGCTCATCTACCTGTTGGTGGTCGGTTGGTTCCGCTCGTTTGTCACCCCCCTGATCATCATGGCCCCCATCCCCTTGACGTTGGTGGGAATCCTTCCGGCCCATGGAGTTTTTGGTGTGTTTTTCACTGCCACCTCCATGATCGGGTTTATTGCCTTGGCCGGGATCATCGTCCGCAACTCCATCCTGCTGGTGGACTTCATCAACTTGGAACTGGCAGCGGGTGAAACGCTGGAAAACGCGGTGATTAAGGCTGGCGCGGTGCGTTTTCGCCCCATTGCCCTCACCGCCGCGGCCCTCGTGGTGGGCGGCGCGGTGATCCTCCTGGATCCCATCTTCCAAGGGCTCGCGGTGGCCCTCATTTCGGGGGTGGTGGTCTCCACCCTGCTGACCCTCTTGGTGATCCCTCTGCTGTACTTCATGTACCTGAAGACGGTGGGCGTGGAGCGCATCATTGCCGCCCATGAGGAAGCGTAAAGAAAGGAGGTACTGGTGATGACCATCAACGAAGCCTTGCGTGCGATTGCTGGATTCTTTGTACTCCTCTCCCTGGCCTTGGGCCACTGGGTACACCCCAACTTCTACTATTTCACGGCCTTTGTGGGGTTGAACCTGCTCCAGTCGGCCTTTACCCGCTGGTGCCCGATGATCAGCATCCTGCGGGCACTGGGGCTGAAGGAGTGAGCCATGAAGCTGCTCATGATCATCGTGGACGAAAGCAAAAAGGAAGAGCTGGAGGCGCTTTTGAACCGCTTGGGGGTGGAGGGATACACGGAGATTCCCCGCGTCATTGGTGTGGGGACCACTGGTCCTCGTCTGGGCTCCCGGGCCTTCCCCAAGACCTCGGCGGTGATCTTTAGCATCCTGCAACCCCAGACCTTTGAAACGCTCGTCAAGGCGATTCGGGAGTTCTGCCGCGAGTGCGGTGAGAAGTTGAAGTTGGTGGCCTGGGATGTGCACGAGGTGATCTTGTGAGACGGCGTTCCTTTCAGGTTTCCCCGAAAGCCGCGGCACAGCTTGCCCAAATATTGGCAACCAATTATATTGCTGTTGGGGGAGCTGGCGTGGATCCAAGAACCGAGCTGGTTTTTGACAAAATTGCCGAACGCCTGCGTTCGCTGGCCGACCCGATGCGCCTGGCTATCCTGCACCTGCTCCAGCGGGGACCCATGCGGGTTACCGATATTTTGGCCGAGGTGGGGGGAAGCCAGGCCAACGTGTCCAAACACCTGGGGATCCTTCGCCAGGCGGGTTTTGTCACCTGCCGGCGCGAAGGGGTGAACGTGTACTACGCGGTGGCGGACGAAACGGTGTTCACCATTTGCCGCGCCATTTGCGAGGGGATTGAAAAGGCGGCGGAACAGGAGCGGGAAGCCATCGCCCAGGCCCGCGCGCTCCTCGAGACAGGTAGGTAGTTGTGGCTGAAGGACTCATTTTCGTGGGATTTTTAGTCTTCTGGGTGTTGCTCCAGGCGGTGGTACTCCCCAGACTGGGGGTCCCCACCTGAGCCGGACCCCGGCCGGTGGGCCGCCGGCCACAAGTCCAACGTCAGTGCGAAGGGGAGGAGGAAGGTGAAGCATGAACGAACGTGAATCAGCAAAGAAACCTCTTGTGGTGTGCCCTTCCTGTGGGGGCCATGTACGACCTTTGCCCACTTGAGGCACGCTCCTCTGGCGGTGCCAGAGCTGTGGACGGATTTTGTCAACGGAAGAGGCCTTCCCCCAAGGGATTCCTGGTCGTTTGTGGGATCAACTTTGGGGGAGGTGCGGAGGGTAGTTATGCCACTGTACGAGTACCGCTGCGAGGCCTGTGGTCATCGCTTTGAGCTGTTGCAACGTATGGGGGCGGGAAGCCAAGGGGTGAAGTGCCCTGCCTGCGGAAGTGAGGCGGTGAAACGGCTTCTTTCCACCTTCGCCAGCATGCAAAGCGGCGCAGCGCCCTGCGGCGCCAGCCCCTCATCCTGCTCCAGCGGCTTTTCTTGAGGTATCTAGCGGGACCCGTGGGGTCCCTTCGCCACGGAGGGGGTATGAAGGAAACGCCAGTCGCGTATGAGGAAGTGTCGCGATTTTCCTTTGCTGAAACCGTGGACCGTGCTCGTCAAAAACTGGCGGAGGAAGGTTTTGGCATCCTCTGCGAGATTGACGTGCAGGCTACGCTAAAAAAGAAGCTGGGGGTTGACCGCGCTCCCTACCTCATCTTGGGCGCCTGCCACCCCCCAACGGCGCACCAGGTGCTGGAAGCTGAACCTCAGGTGGGAGTGCTGCTGCCCTGCAACGTGACGGTTTCCGAAGAGGGAGGGCAGGTGATCGTACGGGCCATGCGCCCAGCGGGAGCCTTAGCCGCCCTCCATCGGCCAGACCTGGCCCCAGCGGCCCAGCACGTGGGGGAGCTCCTCCAACGGGTTGTGTCCGCGGCCTGTGGAAGTGAGGGCTCACGGGGAAGCGAGTAGCGGCGGGACCGAGGATTTGCTGCGCCGGAGCATCAGCCGCCTCATTGGCTGTTGTGTGGTGGCGTCTGCCTGTCGCTTGCCCCAGGGTCAGCCAGGGGTGTTGGAAATTCACAAACTCACCGTTGGCCCTTTGCCGGCCAGGCGATTGGTGATTTTCCTGCCGGGGCGGTGGGATAGGCCGGAGGACTTCGTCCGTCGCGGCCTTGCGGCGGAGCTCGCCCAGTTTGGTTGGCAGGCAGAGGTTTGGACGGTGACCCTCCACGTGGGGTATTTCCGCACCGGCACGGTGTTGGAGCGCTTGGAGGCTGATGTGGTGGCGAAAATGCCGTCCCACCTGCGCCCATGCGCCCTTTGGGTTGGGGTATCCATGGGGGGGCTGGCGGCCATCACGGTGGATGCGCAGCGGCAGGAAACCTGGCAGCTGCTGCTCTTGGCTCCCTACCTGGGTTTTCCCCGCGGCGCCACCGACCAGCAACTATGGCGACAACCTTTCAACCCGGCGAGCCGCTTGGTGGCGCAGTGGGTACAACGGGCTGACCTGGCCGGGCGGGTGTGGTTGGGCTATGGACTGGCGGACCCCTATGGGGCCGGACACCGGTGGCTGGCCAAACACCTGCCCCCAGAGGGGGTCGTGGCGCTACCGGGAGGGCACCGGTGGGTCACCTGGCGCCAGGCGTTCCGCCAGTTGCTGGCTCGAGTGTCTCCGAACTGCTCAGGGTCCCGCGGTGCTTCCGTGGACAAGCCTAAACCCCACTTAGCCGCAACACCGCCGAGGGTGGGTGGGTTTGCGAGCCCGGATAAGGACCGAGCCAATGGGTACGCGGTCCCCCCCACAAGGGAAGGGGGAACTCTCCATCGTGAGCTCTGTGAACCCGGCTTGTTCTAACATCTTCTGGTACTGCTCTGGGGTGAGGGCACCGGCAATACAGGCAGCGTAGGCCTCGGTACTGCGGGCCAGCTCTGGCGGTAACGGGGCCATCAGCACCGTGTCGGCAATGGCAATCCTCCCCCCTGGCTTGAGTACCCGTTGGATCTCGCGAAAGACCTGTCTTTTATCCGTGGCAAGGTTGATCGCGCAGTTGGAGATCACCACATCTACGGTGGCATCGGCGACCGGAAGGTGCTCCATGGCCCCCAGACGAAACTCCACCTGCGAGAAACCATGTTTTTCCGCCAGGAAGCGGGCCTTTTCCACCATTTCCGGTGTCATGTCAACCCCGATGACTCGCCCCAGCGGCCCCACCGCTTGCGCCGCCAAGAAGCAGTCAAAACCCGCACCCGATCCCAAATCCAGCACGGTCTCTTTTGGTTGGAGTTGCGCTGCCGTGAGCGGATTGCCGCAGGACAGACCCAGGTTAGCTTCTTCTGGTATACGATGAACGTCCTGTGGGGCGTAGCCGAGGGCTTCTGCCCACTGTTGGGGGTCACCGCTGCCGCAGCAGGACACGCCGGTTTGGGCTGCCTTGGCGTAGGTTTGCTGCACTTGCAGGCGGAGTACTGACGGAGGGGGGAGGTGTGCTGGGGCTGGTGGACATGGGAGTACGTAGGCCTCGCGACCCGCAGCCTCGGCAAACTGCGGTAACGAGCGAATGGGTTGGGGCAGCTCACTGAAAGGAATGGCTACTGCCCCCAGCGTCTTGAGGTCCACTTCCCCCTGGCGAGTCAGGGCAAACAACTGGACCACCCCGTCTTCGGCCAGCATACAGCGCACCACATCCAGGAGTATCGTCTGCCAACCGCGCTGACGATAGGGCGCTTCCACGAGGAGGCATTGCAGCACAGCGTAGGGATGGCACATTTCGTAGCCGACCACACCTTGCACGCGGCCGGCATGGAACCAACCCACGAGCTGCAGGCGCTCCAGGCCTGGTTGCGGAAAATTCCGTGAGCCCGAGATCTCTCCCAGCCGTTGAAGGTCTGCGAACGAAACGGGTGAAATGAACCAGTCTCGCCTCATGGTGTGGCCCCTTCTGCGGGAGCAGTGGAAGGCGCTTCCGCGCGTTGCGCCAAGCCCTCTAAGAAGCCGGCCAGCTCCCGAAGGATTTGCGGCTGCAGGGAGTAGAGGACCCAGCGACCCTTCTTGGTTGCCTTGACCAAACCGGCCCGCACCAGGATTCCCATGTGGTAGCTCACCATCGGTTGCGCCATGCCGAAGGCTTGCTCCAGATCGCAGGCGCAAACCAGCGAGGGAAAACGGCAGCAGGAGGCGACTGGGTGGGCGAGGAAGAGGAGCAAGCGGAGGCGAAGGGGGTCAGCCAATGCCCTGAACTGCTCAACCCGCACCGGGTTGCGGCTGGAGCGTGGCGGTGCCAGCTCTGGCGGCGCTGGGAACTGCGGCAACGGGGAAAAAGGCGATGGGGCCATGGACCGCATTTTAAATTGAAAGATTTAAATCCGTCAATCCAAAAAGCTCTTGGGTGAGCCAAGGAATTCCGAAGTGAGGGGGAAGGCATCCCAGGAGCGCCTTCGTCGCCTGAGGGCAAGACCTGGGGTGACGAGCCTGGGGCCTTGTTCTCTTGAACGGTGACCACGCGTCTTGGTGGGTCACGGCAAAGGTTCAGCCCACCGCGGGGCTGGTGGGCTTACCTGCGCTCATGCTGCGGCTTGCTGGCCACCAGGTTGATGTGCTGCGCCCCGGCTAGGCGTGCCGCATCCAGGACTCTCATCACAATCCCGTAGGGCGCTCCCTTGTCGCCGCGAATGGTGACGCTGCGGTCGGTCTGCCCCTTGAGGAGGCCGCGTAGCTCCCCTTCCAGCCGGTCCTCACTCACCTCCTGGCCCCCCAGGTAAATGGCCCCGCTGCTGGTCACGAGGATTTCCGTCTCCTGGGCACTGGGAGTCCTGGCGGTTTCGGCAGTTTTGGCCTCGGGGAGTTGGAGCTTCAGGCGTTCCGGGGTAACGAACTGTGTGGTGACGGCGTAAAAGAGCAACAGCTGAAACACCACGTCAATGAGGGGTGAAATATCAATCCGTGGGGTGCGGGAGCGCGGCCGGGAAAAACGCATACATTAGCCCTCCGCCTGCGGGCGCCGCACCAGGTGGAGGAACTCCCATGTACGGGCCTCAATGGCTTGGACCAGCCCTTGGGCCTTACTTTCCAGGTACGCGTGAAGGAAGAGGAAAGGAATGGCGATGATCAGCCCCGCGGCGGTGGTGATGAGGGCTTGGGCAATGCCGGCGGAAAGCTGTTCACCCCGCACAGCCCCGGCCAAGGACACCGCTTCAAACACTTGGATCATGCCCAAAACCGTGCCCAAAAGGCCCAATAGGGGTGCGGCGGCAACCACGGTGGAAAGGACGCCTAAGCCGCGCTCCAAAAAACGCAGTTGGTGGCGTCCCGTATCCTCCAGAAGCTCTTTCAGTTCGTCGTACGGGGCGAAGCGGTTGTCCAGCAGGGTGGTGACCAAGATCGACAGGGGTCCCGTACGACCGGCGCAGTACTCTCGGGCGCGGGCAAAGTCGCCGGCGGCTAAGAGCTCGCCCAGCACCGCCAGGTGAGTTGGGTCGAGGAAGTTGCGCTCCCGCAAGACCAGCAACCGCTCCACGACGATGGCCGCGCCCAAAAGGGAGAGGGCCAAGAGCGGGTACATGACCGGACCACCGCGAAGAAACCATTCAAGCACCGAACTCCTCCCTCTTAGACGTCCTCAGGTGGACGCACGTTGTAGTAAAAGGTGATGATCACACCCTCCCGTTCCACCCCCACTTCCTTCGGCAACGGGGGCAACGGGGACGCGTTGAGGATGGCATCCCGCGCGGCAAAGTCCATGGGAGGGTGGGAGGAATCCTTGAGGATAGTGAGGCCGGTCACCCGGCCATCCCGCTCAATGAAGAAGCGAATCCGCACAACCCCAGGAACACCCAGTTGAGCCAGCTCGGGGATGCGCCAGTGGTAGCGGATACGGCGCAGCATCTCGGCGGCGTAGGGTCCCCAGTCGTACCACTGGGTGTCAAAGGACAAAGGTCCCAGGTCCACTTGTCCCCCTTTGCGGTCGGGGACCACCCCCAGGTGTGGGGCGGAAAAAGGTGACAAGCCGCGTAATGCCACCTTGGGCGGGGTTGGCGCTGACGGTTCGCTTTCAGGCTGCCTTGGTTGGACCACCAGGGCGGTGGCTGCATCCCGTGGCAGTTCCCGGCCCTCGGCCGAGCTGCGATGGGGATCCGCATGGGCCTGCTCCTGGGGGGCTGGAGGCGGCGGAACGGAGGGGGATGCTGAGGACTGGGACGACGGTGGGACCCATCGCAGCTCGGGGCTTGTCCCTGCCACCGCCGGCCGATCTGCTGGTGCACCCGTTCCACCGTGGGCGCGGCGGGAAAGGTCCGAGCCTGGTGCGTCGGCCCGGCTGGGTGTCTCCTCTCGCTGGTCTGGTAGTTCCACCAACTCAAACCGCAGAGGCTTTTCCTCTTCCTCCTTGAGGGGTTGAGCCAGCTTCGCCGGCACGGCAGTCAATGCCAGCTGACCAGAAGGAAAAAAAAGGAGGACCAGGTGCAAGAGGAGCGAAAGCTCCATTGCGAGACGAAACCTTCGGTCCCGCAGCCAACCCATCGCCGTGAAATGCTACAAGATTTGTGCCACGGTGCTGGCAAGTGGCAGTGTGTCTGGACGCGTCATGCTGACCTTTCCCGGACACCCCCGTGCCGTCTTGGGGACAGGGGTGGCACGCTGGTGCGGGAGGTTACGCTGCGTGTTACCCGGCGGCGCCCAGCAGTTCCTGGAGCCGCTGCTGGCTGTGCCGTTCCACCTCCTCATGGAGCGAACCACCGTGGGCATCCATCGTCACCACTACCGGGAAGTCCTCCACCTCGATGACCCACAGGGCCTCGGGTACGCCGAACTGCTCCAACATGAACACCGTCTCAACCCTACGCACCCGCTCCGCCAACACCTGCGCCGCCCCACCCACAGCGTGAAAGTACACCGCGCCGAACTTCTTCAGCCCTTCCAGGGTCTTCCTCCCCATCCCACCCTTGCCAATCACACCGCGGAGGCCGTACATACCAATCACGGTGGCTTGGTAGGGCTCTTCGCGGGCCGAAGTGGTCGGGCCGGCGGCGACAAAGCCATAGGTTCCATCGGGGTTCTTGCGCACCACCGGTCCTACGTGGTAGATCGCCGAGTCCTTCAGGTAGGGTGCGACCTCCTGGCGAAAGCTCTGGACCAGCCAGTGGTGGGCGGCATCGCGACCGGTAATGACCCTGCCGGAAAGCTCCACAAAGTCGCCCACGCGAAGGGAGCGGATGGTAGCCTCGTCAGTGGGTAAGGTTAGTCGAGCCATGTGATATCCCCCTGGGGGCTGATGCGTGCCCCCGCACGCCGGTTGGCCCAGCACATGTACGACACGGAGACAAAGTAGGAGGCGGGAAGACGGCCCAGGTAGCCGATCTTTACCCCGAGCACGGTGGTCTTTCCCCCAAAACCCATGGGACCAATGCCCAACTGGTTGGCCTCCCTAAGCAGTCGCTGTTCCAGCTCATCCAGTACCGGGATGGGGTTGCGGTCATGCAGGGGGCGCAAGAGCTGACGCTTTGACTCCACGAACCCCGAACCGCGATCGCCACCAAAACAGACCCCCAGAATTCCGGGGGCACACCCTTGCCCCTGCGCTCGGTGCACTGCGTCCAGCACGCAGCGCCGGACACCCTCCAAGTTGCGGTCAGCCCCCAGCTCGGCATTGGGTAGGGTGTACTGGGCTCCCACGTTTTCACACCCACCCCCTTTGAGGAGCAGTCGCACCTCCAAGGCCTCCTCGTCCCACTCCTCACAGTGGACGGTGGGGATGCCTGGGGCTGCCCCATTGCCGGTGTTCTTTTCCGTGAGGGGGTCCACCGCATTGGGCCGCAGGAGCTGTTGGGCTGTGGCCTTCTTGACCGCTTCGGTGAAGGCGCGTACCAACATCCGCGTGGACACCCCTGGGGGGTGGTGGATCCACACCAAAGGGGTACCGGTATCCTGACAAATGGGTTGCCATGCCCCTTGGGCCAGTTCCACGTTACGCAGCATGGTGTCCAGGGCCTTTCGTGCCAAGGAGCCCTCATCCTCTTGGTCTCGGGCTTGCCGAAGCGCCTCCACCACATCGGATGGAAGCTGCGTGGAGGCACGGGCAATGACGCTAACGAAGCGCTCCGTAAGCTCAGGTTCCTGCCACACGGACATCCCTCCCGGCGCCATAGTACACCCTTTCTCCCGCTCCGGGTGCTGCCAGGTTGGGGGAACGGGGGGCGTGAGCGCTGTATTTTTGCGAGTTGCCAACAGCGTCACACAAGCGTACTATGACGGACTAGGGGGGGATAGAGCCATGGCCGAAGAGACCGCCAAAAAACCAAAAGGCACTATTATTTTGAACAAAGAAATCTGTAAGGGTTGCTCCTTTTGCATTGATTTTTGCCCGACCCATTGCTTGGAGTTTTCCAAAGACTTCAACCGCAAGGGTTACCACTACCCGATCCTCGCCCGTCCAGAAGACTGCACGGGCTGTGACCTGTGCGGCCTGTACTGTCCTGACTACGCCATCTTTGGCGTGCGGTTTAGGGATTTGGAAAAGCTGGCGGCGGCAGCGCCAGCCGCCTAACAAGCATAGAAGGAGGCCTTGGGCGTGCACGCGGACCCTAAAGGTGTGCTTACGGGTTTGCATTTCATGGACGGCGACCACGCCGCCTGCGAGGGAGCCATTGCCGCCGGCTGCCGGTTCGCCGCGGGCTACCCCATAACCCCCTCCACGGAAGTGGTGGAGCGCTTTGCCGCCAGGATCCCATTGGTGGGGGGTGTGTTCATCCAAATGGAGGACGAGATCGCATCTTCCATTGCCATTCTCGGCGCCGCCTGGGCCGGGCAAAAGGTCATGACGGTGACCTCTGGGCCTGGCTTGTCCTTAATGATGGAGCACATTGGCTTGGCGGCGATGACGGAAACCCCTTGCGTGTTTGTGGACGTGCAGCGGGCCGGTCCCTCCACGGGGCTCCCGACCCTACCCGCGCAGGGGGACATGATGCAGGTGCGCTGGGGCTCCCATGGCGACTACGGGATCATCGCCCTCTCCCCCAACTCCCCGCAGGAATGTTTTGACCTGGCAGTGAAGGCCTTCAACTTGGCCGAGCTGTACCGCACGCCGGTATTCCTCATGATGGATGAGGTGGTCGGCCACATGACCGAGCGGGTGGCCATCCCCAAAGCAGAGGAGATCGAGGTGGTCCCCCGCCGCTGGACGGCTCGAAAACCTGGGGAGTACAAGGCCTACGAGCCCGGCGAGGACCTGGTGCCCGAGATGGTCAAAGCCGGCGATGGGTACCGGATCCACGTGACCGGACTCACCCACGACGAGCGGGGGTACCCGGCCATGAACCCGCAAGCCCAGGACCGGTTGGTGCGTCGCCTGGTGGAAAAGATCCGGCGCAACGCCCACAAGCTGGTGGACGTCCGCGGGGATCATTTGGAGGACGCGGAGGTGGTGGTGGTCTCCTACGGCATCACCTCGCGCATTGCCGCGGCAGCGGTGGAGGAGGCCCGCCAAGCAGGGCGAAAAGTGGGTCACCTGCGGCTGGTCATCGTGTGGCCTTTCCCGGAAAAGGTGGTGGCGGAGTTGGCCGCGCGGGTCAAGGCCTTTGTGGTGCCAGAGCTGAACTTAGGGCAAATGGTGTACGAGGTGCAGCGGGTGGTGGCGGGAAAAGCTCCGGTGGTTTCGGTCCCCCACGCCGGTGGCACGGTGCACCAAGTGGACGACATTTTGCAGAAAATTCTGGAGGTGGCGCCATGAGCAGCGCGGCCATCAACCTGGAGCTGCCGCCCCTGCAAAACCCAGTGATGAAGTACCTGCGGCAGGACCGCATTCCCCACATTTGGTGCCCCGGCTGCGGCATTGGCACAGCCCTCAACGCCTTCATCCGCGCCCTGGACGAGATGCAGTTTGATCTGGACCGAATGGCGGTGGTATCGGGGATCGGCTGCAGCGGCCGCGTGGCCGGGTACCTGAACGTGGATTCCTTCCACACCACCCACGGGCGGGCCATTCCCTTTGCCACCGGACTCAAACTGGGCAATCCGGAGCTCAAAGTGGTGGTGTTTTCCGGGGACGGTGACCTGTTCGCCATCGGTGGGAACCACTTCATCCATGCGGCGCGGCGCAACATGGACCTGTTTGTGGTGTGTGTCAACAACTTCACCTACGGGATGACGGGCGGGCAAGTGGCCCCCACCACCCCGCTCGGGGCAATCCAAACCACTATGCCTTACGGTAACTTTGAGCCGGCGTTCAACTTGCCCTATTTGGCCGATTCCTGTGGTGCGGTCTACGTGGCACGCTGGACCGTGTACCACATCAAACAGCTAACCCGTGCCTTTAAAGAGGGGCTGAGTAAGAAGGGTTTTGCCTTCTTGGAGGTCCTTTCCCCCTGTCCTACCCTCTACTCCCGCCGGAACCGCCTGGGGGATGGAGTGGATCAGCTCAAATACTACAAGGAAAAGTCAGTGGTGAAAAACGGTGCGGACACGCGGGAGGTGGAGCTCAGCTTCCAGGGAGAAATTGTGGTGGGTAAGTTCGTGGACCGCGAGCGTCCCACCTGGTTGGAGGCCATGAACGAGCACTTAAGCCAGCGACTGGGGCTTCGTTATCAGCCTTACGGGGTGCGCCATGAGGACTGAAATCCGCGTAGGCGGGTTGGGAGGCCAGGGGGTGATCCTGTGCGGCATGATCATTGGCAAGGCGGCGGCCATCTTTGACGGTAAGCACGCCACCCTCATTCAAGCCTTTGGGCCGGAGGCTCGTGGGTCAGCGGCCTCGGCACAGGTCACCCTTTCCGACGAGCCCATCGGCTACCCCTATGTGCGGCGGCCCGATGTGCTGGTGGTGATGTCGCCTGACGCCTACACCACCTTTCTCCCCACGCTCAAAGAAGGGGGGACTCTCCTGTATGAGAGCGATTTGGTTCAGCCGGACCACCAGGTGCCGGCGGGGGTCAAAAAGTGGGGGGTCCCGGCCACGCGTTTGGCGGAGGAGCTGGGCCGGCGTTTGGTGATGAACATCGTCATGGTAGGTTTCTTTGCCGCTACGACCCAATTGGTGTCCTACGAAGCGGCGAAAAAGGCGGTGCTGGACTCGGTGCCGAAGGGTACGGAGGAACTTAACGTACGCGCCTTTGAGGCGGGATATAACTTTGGAAGGGAGCTCCTTGTTGGGGAGGGCCACCGTGTGGCATGAGACCCTAAGCCGAGTTTCACTGCGCCAGGGGCAGCAGGTGGTCATTCGCTCTTTGGCTGCCTCTGATCGTGAAGAGTTGCACAGGTTTTTTCTTGAACTTCCCGAGGAAGACCGGCTGTTCTTGGAGGACGACGTCACGAAAGCTGACTTCGTGCAAGACCTGCTGGGGGAGCAGGCAGCCGGGCGGGTGTTTGGCCTTGTGGCCGAGGCAGGTGGGCGCATCATCGGGTATGGGGCCCTGTACCGGCCCACCTATGGTTGGAGCACCCACGTGGGGCGGGTTCGCCTGGCGGTGGCCCGCTCCTGGCAGCGGCAGGGGCTGGGGACGGCGTTGCTGCGTGAGCTGGTGCGAAAAGCTCAGGGACTTTCCCTGGATAAGCTCGTGGCGGAGGTAGTGGAAGACCAGGTGGGGGCCTTACGGGCATTTGAGCGTTTGGGCTTCCACCGTGAGGCCACCCTGCTCAACCACGTGCGAGACCGCACGGGGAAAAAACGCCACTTGGTGCTCCTGGCCAACGACGTGGCGCATATCTGGGAGCACATGGAGGCTTTGGTGGCTGATTTTGAGCCCTCGGCGGGGTAAACGCTCCCCCTGCGCGCATCAGCCTGGAGGGGCTGGCCCAAACATCCTGGGCAGACCCACCTGCAAGAGTTGCGAAGGCTCACGGGTCCAAAAAAGCAAGGAGAAACCGGCTACTTTTTGGAAAAGCTGTCCTTGCCCGCGCCGCAGCTGGGGCATTTGGCCGGACGGCAACGCCCTTCCACTTCCTTCTTACACTTTCCACACACCCACACTGCCATGTTCACCTCCCGCGGCTATATTGTGAGGGCATGGCCCTCTCCTGTCGAGGGCAACGAAGGAGGTTGGTGTGGAAACGGGGCCTGAACCATCGCCTGTACCGACTCTAATGCCAGCGCGCAAGCGCATTGGATTGGTCGCCCACGACAACAAGAAACGGGACCTTCTGGAGTGGGCACGGTTCAACAGGCAAACTCTTGCCCAACACCAACTCTTCGCCACTGGCACCACCGGTGCCCTCTTGGCGCAGGAGCTGGACCTGCCAGTGACCAGGTTGAAATCGGGGCCGTTGGGAGGGGATCAGCAGCTGGGCGCCATGATCGCTGACGGGGCCATCGACCTCCTGGTCTTTTTCTGGGATCCCTTGGAGCCCTTGCCCCACGACCCGGATGTGAAGGCGCTGCTGCGCATTGCCGTGGTGTGGAACATCCCCGTGGCGTGCAATCGCGCCACCGCTGACTTTCTCATCTCCTCGCCCCTTCTCTGCCAAACCTAAGAGCGGTTAGTCCCTGACTATTCAGAGCACGAGATCCGATTTCTGCAGGTCGCCCCGGGAAAACCCTCAAGCCTTCGGTAAGTCAACCGCTGCTCGCCCTACGCACTCATAGGCGAATCCCGCCTCGCGCATCTTCTCAGGCTCGTAGACGTTGCGCAGGTCCACCACCAAAGGCTTGGCCAGGGCCTTTTTCAGGCGCTCCAGGTCAAGGGAACGGAACTGGTTCCACTCGGTGACGATGACCAGACAGTGCGCCCCCTGGGCAGCATCGTAGGCGTCCTGGCAGTACTCCACCTCTTCCGGCAAGACCTCCTGGGCATTGGCCATGGCCACGGGGTCAAAGGCGCGGACCCGTGCCCCCTCGCGCACCAGCGCCGTGACGATGGGAATGGCCGGCGATTCGCGCATGTCATCAGTCTCGGGCTTGAAGGCCAGCCCCAAAACCGCCACGGTCAGGCCCGCCACGTTGCCCCCACAGGCGGCGCGGATCTTGTCCACCATGCGGGCCTTCACCTTTTCGTTCACCTCCACCACGGTTTCCACGATGCCAAACCGGTACCCCACCTGCCGGGCAATGTCGGTGAGGGCGCGGGTGTCCTTGGGGAAGCAGGAACCCCCATAACCGGGACCCGGGTGGAGGAACTTGGGACCGATGCGCCGGTCCAGCCCCATCCCCTTGGCCACGTGGTGCACGTCCGCCCCCAGTCGCTCGCACAGCACTGCGACCTCGTTGATGAACGTGATCTTGGTGGCGAGAAACGCGTTGGAGGCGTACTTGATGAGCTCCGCCGACTCCACGTTGGTAATCACAAAAGGCGTCTCAATGAGGTACAAGGGGGCGTAAATGTCCTTCATGATGGCGATGGCCTGGGGATCGCGGGCCCCGATGACCACCCGGTCGGGGCGCATGAAGTCCTCAATGGCCGAACCCTCGCGCAGGAATTCGGGGTTGGACACCACGGAAAAGGGGAACCTCCCACCGCTTTTCTCTTTAATGATGCGTTCGATGAGCTGCCCTGTGCCAATGGGTACGGTGGACTTGGTGACGATCACCTTGTAGCCGTTGAGGTGCTCGGCAATGGTCTCCGCCACCTCAATGACGTAAGACAAATCGGCGGAGCCATCTTCCCGCGGCGGGGTGCCCACGGCAATGAACACCACCAAGGCGCGCTCCACTGCTTCCGCCACATCGGTGATGAAGCGCAACCGACCGGCCTTGGCGTTCTTGGCAATCAAGGCGTCCAATCCCGGCTCGTAAATGGGGACTTCTCCCCGCTGCAGCATGGCGATTTTCTTAGCGTCCTTGTCCACGCAGGTTACGTCCATGCCGAAATCGGACAGACAAGCCCCCGTCACCAGACCCACGTATCCACTACCCACCACCGCAATGTGCATGCTCCCTCCTTGGCCCACCGGCCGGCGAATTTTACCTTGCTTTGACGCTAGCGGCAGCGCCGCTCCCCAGGTGTTGGCGGAAGTGCTGGTAGATGGCGGAAAAAAGGTGCAACCGCTCCGCCTTACCGGGTATGCCGTGGTCCTTGTTTGGGTAAAGGTACAGGGTGTAAGGCTTGCCGGCCTTGATGAGCTCGGCGATGAAGTTCAAGGTGTTTTGCCAGTGGACGTTGTCATCCCCGGTGCCGTGGGCGAGGAACAGGAACCCGTGGAGGTCCTGAGCCGCCCACAAAGGGGAGGAGAGGCGGTAGCCCTCCTGGTTTTCGGCGGGCAGTTTGAGGTAGCGCTCGGTGTAAATGGTGTCATACAGGCGCCAGTCGGTGACTGGGGCTACCGCTGCACCGGCGCGGAAGGCTTGGGAGTGGGTCAGGGCGTAAAGGGTCATGAACCCGCCGTAAGACCACCCCCAAATGCCCATGCGAGTGCGGTCCACGTAGGGTTGACGGACCAGCCAAGCTACCCCCGTTAACTGGTCTTCCAACTCTACTTGCCCCAAGCGGCGCAGCAAGGCGCGTTCAAACTCCCGCCCGCGCGCCGCAGAGCCGCGGTTATCCAGGGAAAAGACCAAGAACCCCTGTTGGGCGAGGAAGTGGTGAAAAAGGGCGGTTCGCCCCCCCCAGGCGTTGCGCACCACCTGAGCATGGGGACCTCCGTACACGTAGACCACCACGGGATACCTCCTCTTCGGGTCAAAGGGGGCAGGCTTGGTGAGGGACGCGTAGAGGGGAACTCCCCCGGGGCCGGGGATGGAAAACAGCTCCACCTGGGCTAGTTGGAACCGCTCAAGGGTGGGCGGCTTATCGTAGGGGATCACCCGCAGGAGCCGTCCTTCACCGTCCAAGAGTCGTACCTGGGGAACGGTCCGCACGGTGGAATAGGAGTCTAGGAAAGCTCGGCAACCCGGAGCGGCCCGCAGGCTGTGGGTGCCGGGCTCGTGGGTCAGCCGTTGGACGGGTCCTCCGGCCGTGGGTACCCGGTAGAGATGGCGCTCCAGCGGGGAGGCTTGGCTACTGGTGAAGTAAAGCCACTGTTCGTCAGCGGAGAGGCCCAAGACCTCGGTTACGTCCCAGTTTCCCACGGTGAGGGACACAGGCGCGGAAGCATTCGGGCCGACCCGCCAGAGGTGGCGGTGCCCTGAGCGCTCGGAGCCGAGGATCAGCGTCTGGTTGGTGGTCCAAAGGATGTCGTCCTCCACGTTGATCCAGGCCTGGTCCTGCTCGCGCCATACGGTCTGCGCTTGGCCCAAGGGGAGGTGGTAAACCACGAGCTCCGCGTTCATTTGAGGGCGGTCAAGGAACAGCAACCAAAAAGCCTGGGAGGAGGGCAACCAGCCAAAGCGGGCGATGTACTCCCGCTGGCTCCCGGAAAAGGAGAGGCTCAGGGACCCTGAGGGCTGGCCGGTTGCCGGATCCAGGGTGAGGGCGGTCACGGTGACCCGAGCGTTGGGATCACCCGCCTTGGGGTAGCGCAGCCAGGACAGGCGGGGGTGCACCGGACCCAGGTCCACCAAGGGATAGGAAGGCACCTGTTCCAGGTCAAAGCTGAGGTATAGCAGGGCACGGGAGTCGGGCGCCCAAGCATAGGCCCGCGGATCACGGTTGTAGAGCTCCTCGGTGTAGACCCAGTCCAGTTTGCCGTTCAGCTTGGTCTCGCTGCCGTCAAAGGTGAGCCGGGTTTCTTGACCGCGGTCCAGATCCAGCAGGTACAGGTCGTGGGCACGTACGAAGCTGACCCATCGCCCGTTGGGGGAAAAGGCGGGCAACTCCTCCTCTTCCGGCGAGCGGGTGAGGCGGCGCAGCTTGGTTTCGCCCAGCTGCACCAGAAAGAGGTCCTGGTCGTGTGAGAGGAGGAGGTGCTGACCATCGGGGGAGAGGTGAAACTGGCTCAAAGAGAGCTGAACCTGCTCCTCGTCGGGCAGGCGCAGTTGGCTTTGGCGCAGCACGACCTGGCTTTGCCCTTGCCAATCCTCGCGCACCAAGATCCGCTCTTCGCCTTGGGATCGGAGGATGAGCAGACCGGAGCCATCGGGGAGGAAGGACACCCGAGGCGGTATCCCCTCAATGGGTTCGCCGGCAAAAATCTGCTCCAAAGTGAGGGGTTCGGAGCCCCAGCCCGAGCGCACGGCCAGCCAGCTACTAATGAGCAGGACCAAGAACACTATGCCCTGACGCCTCATGAGGCACCCCCCGGGCGATTGTAGCGAGCTTT
Source organism: Thermoanaerobaculum sp. (assembly GCA_025060245.1). Taxonomy (GTDB): domain Bacteria; phylum Acidobacteriota; class Thermoanaerobaculia; order Thermoanaerobaculales; family Thermoanaerobaculaceae; genus Thermoanaerobaculum. The sequence continues at coordinate 17,902 of JANXCP010000031.1, forward strand.
GCTCCGTTCCGTACAATGAGGCGTGGGCTCTCGCGTGCCATGGTGGTTGCCAGCGGCCATCACGGCCCTCTTGTTGCGCCTTTGGGGTGCGGTGGGTTTGCGCCCATGGCATGACGAGTACTTCACCCTGTGGGTTGCCGGCCTGCCCTGGGGGGAGCTGGTGGAAGCGTTGCGATGGGACTCTGGCCCGCCGCTCCCGTACGCCTTGGTGAAGCTGTTAGCTGGCCTTGGTCTTCCCCCGTTGGTCGCCGCTCGCGGCCTTTCGGTGTTGGGCGGGACCGCCGCGGTGGTGGTGGTGGGGTTGGCTGCCCAACGACTGGGTTTGCCGTCTGGCGCTTCGCTGGCAGCGTGGCTGGTGGCGGTGCACCCCTTGCCCCTCATGTGGTCGGTGGAAGGGCGTGCCTACGGAATCTTTTACCTTTTGGTGGCGGCAAGCGTCTGTCTGCTGGTGAGCCCCTCAAGCCAGGGAGGGCGCTGGTGGTGGTTGGGCGTCACCTTGGGCCTTTCGCTTTACACCCACGCCCTGGGGCTGGTTTGGCTTACCTCGCTGGTGGTTTGGGCCCTGTGGAGTCGGCGCAAGGCGGTGTTGCGGGCAACGGGATTGGCGCTGCTGGGCTTGGTCCCATGGCTTGGGGTGCTGTTGCAGCAACCTCCCGAGGCGGTGGCGTGGATGCTCACCGCTGATGAGCCGGTCCCACGCAGCGCCCGCTGGCTGGGGGTGTTGCGGTTGTTGCCACCGGTGGCCGGCTGGGGGTATACCTTGGAGGCCCCCATCCCCCCCTGGCCCGTTCAGCTGGTAGCCGGTGTGGCGACGGCGTGGGTGCTGGCGCGGGCGCGCAGCTGGCTGTGGTGGCTCTTTGGTCTTCCGGCGGGTTTGGTGACGGTGGCCTGGGCGGCAGGTCTCCCTGTGCTTTTCCCCGGGCGGACCGAGGCGGTGGTTTTCCCTGCCTTTGCCCTGCTGGTAAGTGTGGGCCTTGCGAGCGTACCCGCAACCTTTGCCCGCAGTTTTGTGGCTGCAGGCCTGATGGCCAGCCTGTGGCTTGCTTGGTCTTGGCATCGGGCAGCCCCGCGCCCGGAGGAGCGGGTGGCTCGCTTCTTACTGCAGCGGGCGCCAGAGGGTGTGGTGGTGACCACCGGCTGGTGGTGGCTTGGCCTGCGGTACCACTTGCCCCCTTCCTGGGAAGTGGAGCACATCCCGGCGCAGGCGCTGCGCCACCCAGGTTGGTTCGTGCCGGGCAAAGAAAGGCCCAGTGTGAGGGAGCTGGAAGAGTTGGCGAGTAAGCTCGGGCAGGCCCTGGGACAGGGTCGGGCAGTGGCAGTGGTACTCACCAAAGGCCTACCCGAGACGGCGGCTTACGGAAAGCTGGTACAGCATTTGGGTTTGGTCCGTGGCTTCACCGTACCGGCGGGGGAACTCTGGTGGCGAGGGCCGTGAAGGCGCCCTGGGAGGGGCGGTGGGTCGTCCTGGTGGTTTTGGCGGCGTGCGGGGCCGCAGCCGCGGCGGGGTGGAACAACTCCGCCACCAACGACGAGCCGTACTTCACCCTCGGGGCGTATTACGCCATCCACGGGGAAGGCTTGCTGGTGGTGGAACACCCGCCGCTGTATAAGCTGGCGGCGGGGATACCCTTACTTATTTTGCCCCTACCTCCCCCCAGGGAGGAACCGCTGCAGGTGCTGGCTCACTTGCCGGAGGAAATCCAGCGTTTCTTACACCACAACACGGTGGGGCCGCTGGCAATCTTGCGCGCGGCACGACTGGGGGCATTGCTGTTCCTTCCTGTGCTGCTGTGGGGGGTGTGGCGCCTGGGGGAGTTGGTGGGGGGCGCGAAGGTTGGTTGGTTTTCGGTCCTGGCTCTGGCTTGCCAACCGCTGGTGTTGGGCCATGCCTTCGTCGTCCACACCGACGTGCCGGCGGCGGCTTGCTGGGTATGGGCGGCCGTGTTCGCGGAGCGTTTGGTTGCCGGCCGTAAAGGGTCCTGGCTGGGCCTGGGCTTGTGGCTCGGGCTTGCCCTGGCTGCCAAGCACTCGGGCCTCCTGTTGGCGGCGCTAGTGCTCCTTCGCCTGCTGGGAGCCCGTTTGCAAGGCCGGCGGGTGCCCTGGTGGCCCCTGACGGGCGTGGCCCTGCTCAGCGCCGGCGTACCCTTGGTGCTCACCGCTTGGAGCCTGCGCCAGGTGAGCGCGGTGGAGGTGCAAGAACTCGTGGTGCTCTTGGCGGGGGAACGGCTGGCCACTTGGAGCTGGGTGGGCCGGTTCCTGGGGCCTCTGGCAGGATGCTGCCAGTCCTGCGGTCACTGGTTGTTGGGTTTGCTGTTTGTCCTGTGGAACAACGCCTACGGACAAGGGGTGAACTTCTTTTTTGGTCAGCTGTCCCCCTACGGCTTTCCCCTCTACTTCCCGGTGGCGTTGATCATCAAGCTTTCTTTGCCTTTCACCCTTCTTTGGTGGTTGGCGCTGGGGCGCTGGCGTGCTCTTCCCGCCCCGGGCCGCTGGTTGACGGCCTATTCCACGCTTTACCTGTTGGCGAGCCTGGGTTCTGCCTTCAACATTGGGGCCCGCCATCTCATGCCGGTGGTGGCCTGGCTGGCTGCTCTCGCTGGTTGTGCGCTGGCCAGGCTTGGGGAGCGTTGGCGCGCCTTGTTCCTTGCGGGGCTGGCGGCCTCACCGGCGGTTTCATTCCCCCACTACATTGCCCATTTTTCCCTTTTGGTGGGTGGGGCGCGGGGAGGGGCGGCAATCCTCAACGATTCCAACTTGGATTGGGGGCAAGACTGGGCGCGGGTGGCGGCGCGGGCGCGTCGCCAGGGCTGGCACCCGCTGTTCGCCGTCTACCTGGGGGCAGATGACCCCGCAGGGTACGGGGTGCCGGTGGAAAACGTGCTGCACACCGGCCGTCTGCCGCTCCGGGGGTACGTGGCGGTTTCCTCCTGGGCAGCTACCGTGGGGCCTGATTACTTGGAGCGGTTCCTCCACCTGCCCCAGAATGCCCATTTCTTGCGGCAGGTGTTGCGCCAGTTGCGCGGCTGCCAGCTGGTGGAACAGGTGGGGCACTCCATCCGCGTTTACCGCTGCGGGGAAAGCCCCTGAAGATGCCGAACAAGCCCACAAGCCCTAGGGCCCATCCCCAAGGGGTTACGGGGTTTCCCGTCCACCGCACGCGAAGAAGGTGGTGGCCCGCGGAAATGGGCACCTCCACGATCCCGTGGCGCAAGCGTGGCATGACCGTGCTCCCGTCCACCTCCACCCGCCAGAAGGGATAGGCCAGCAAGCGCAACTG
>JANXCP010000032.1 GCA_025060245.1 Thermoanaerobaculum sp.
GGAGACCCTGAAGGGGGAGCAGAAAGCGGTGCTGTTGACCACCCTGGCGCGAGCCAAGCTGGCTGCCAACGATGTGAGCGGGGCAGTGGAGAGTGCCCGATCTGCCACCCAGGCGGCGGCGAATATGGCCGATGCCTGGGCCCTTTTGGGTACGGCCCAATCTCGGGCTGGCAGGGACGCGGAGGCCTTTGCCGCGTACCGTCGGGCCTTTGAGCTGTCCGGCGACGCGAACCTGGGAAAGACCGCGGCCACCGCTGGTCTGCGTGCTGCGCGCCTGGTACGCGGTCAGGATGCCAATGCCCTGTATGCCCAAGCCGCCGCCGTGGCCGTCAAGGCGTACGAGAAGAAGCCCTCCTTTGACCTCGCACTGTTGGCCGCCGAAGCCTTTTTGGGTGGGGATCGCTACGACGAGAGCTTGGCATGGTTGGACCGGGCGGCGGTGGACAACGCGCTGACCACGTACTACCGCGGACAGTGTGCCCAGGGGAAGGGGGACGTGGCAAGGGCGGAAAAGTATTTCCGCGACGCCCTGACGAAAAACCCTGACCAACACTTGCGCCGCTTGATCTACGCTTCCCTAGGGTTCGTCTTGGACAAGCAAAAGCGTTACAAGGACGCCGAGCAGGCCTACCAAGAGGCGGGTAACCCGGCGAAGGCGGCAGAAATGCGCGATAAGCAAGCCAAGTACGAGCAAAACCTCAAGGCTGACGAGGAAGCTCGGCGCATTGAGGAAATCCGCAAGACCCAGGAGGAGCTGCGGCGCTTGCGCGGCGGAGCACCTACGCCAAGCCCCAAGACTTAAGACATCATGAGCACAGGTAGGCCCGAACCCCGCCCACCTGGTGGGGTTTTTTTATGGCTCTTTGGGCAACGCCAACACCCCCAGCCCCGCCCCAATCAAACCCACGACGCTCCCACCCACTACGGTGCCGGCCAGAACCTCCCAGGGGACGGGCGGCAGCACAACCAGCGGCAGCAAGAGCTGGCGGGCCACAAGAAAAAGCAACAGCGCCAGGGTGGCCCCCAGCAGGCCCAAGAGTGCACTGGCCACCAAGTAGGGAAGCCGAATATCCCTTTCGTGGGCACCAATGAGGCGCATGATGGCAATCTCGTCCGCGTGGGACAGCACCAGCACCCGCACCGCCAGCACCACCAAGGTGCCGAAGGCCAGCAGGAGCAGAAAGGCGAAGGCTGCAGCTACCTTGAGGGCGAGGGCGAAACCGCCCAGGAGCGGCGAGACCCAGTCCTGAGAGGAAATGACCACCGCCACCGCCGGCTCTTGTTGCAAAAAACCCCGGACCTGCGGCACCTGCTCAGCCGCCACCTGGAGGCACACGGCCTGGGGCAGGAAGGCCTCGCTCCCTAGGTCAGCGACCATGGGTCCTAACGCCTCCATCATGGTCTCCTGGCTCAGCAGCGAAATGTTCGCCGAGGGAAGACGCTGTTGAACCCGCTGCAGCAGTTCCTCGGCTGGAGCCCCATCGTGGACCACCGCGACCACCACGGCCCGTGCGCTCGCCCCCTCCAGCCCCTGCCGTCCCCACTGGAGAAAGCTCACCACCAGAAGCCACCACGCACCACCCACCGCCAAAAGGAGCAACGCAATGAGGCTCATCCCTCTGGTTTCCCCCAGCTGACGTCGCACTTCGCGCCACAGGTGTTGCCTCATGGGGGCCCCCAACCGTCCCGTACCAGGCGGCCGCGATCCAGGACCAGGGTTCGCGCCGGGTGGGCGGCGATCAGGGTCACGTCGTGGGTGGCCACCACCACGGTGGTACCCCGGTAGTGGGCTTCGCGCAGGAAATCCATGAGCTCGTGGGAACGTTCTGGATCCAAATTGCCCGTGGGCTCATCGGCCAAGATGACCTCCGGTTGGACCACCAGAGCACGCGCCACGGCAACCCTTTGCTGCTCACCGCCGGAAAGCTCCTCAGGGTAGGCGGAAAGCCGATGATGCAGCCCCACTTGCCGCAGTGCCAGATAAGCCCGCCGTTGTTGTTCACGCTCTGGCAAGCCGAGCAAGTCCAACACGAGGGTGATGTTCTCACCCACGGTACGCCGCCGCAGCAGCTTGAAATCTTGGAACACCACCCCCATGCGGCGGCGCATTTCCGCCACCTCCCGGCGGCTGAGGTGGGTGAGGTCCCGGCCACCCACCAAAACCCTTCCCGCATCTGGCACCTCGGCGCGGTAGAGCAAACGCAGCAGCGTACTCTTCCCCGCTCCCGAAGGACCGGTGAGGAACACGAACTCCCCCTTTTCCACCGACGCCGAAACCCCAAGGAGAGCCGGCCGACCCCGGTAGGTTTTCGTCACTCCCTCAAGGCGAATCATCGGCGCATCTTGCGCGAGGCAAGCCCATGCTGAACTTGCCCCATCCCTTCCTTCCCATGCCGCGGGAGTGTAGCATCCGCCTTCGTGAGCGGCGAAGGCGTGACCCTGGTGCGCCTGAAAGGGGCATGGGTGGTCCTCACCGATGCCCGTGCCTGCCCCCGGGGATTTGCCCCTGGCCAACTGCCCGAGCTCTTGGCCCGCCATCTCCCCTTTCGGCCAGCTGTCCTCTACCCACGCCAGCGGCACACCAACCTCTTATACACCTTCAGCGGTCCCTTGCCTTCGGCCGGCTCCTGCCAGGAGGTGGGGGTGTGCGATGGCCTCATCACCGGCGAGCCCGGTGTGGCCCTGGCTATCCAAACGGCCGACTGCTTGCCCATTGCCCTTGTTGGTGGGGGAGTCATCGCCGCCGTCCATGCCGGCTGGCGCGGCTTGGCGGCCGGCATCGTATCGCGGGCACCCCACCTCATCGCCGCCCAATTCGGGGTCCCGCCCCAGGAGCTTTCCGCCCTCATCGGTGTGGGCATTGCACCTTGCCACTACCCCGTGGGGGAGGAGGTGGCGGCGGCGGTGGCCGCAGCGGTGGGGACCCAGGAAGGGGTCCTCTTGGACGGGCGTCTGGACCTGGCTGCCGCCGCCCTGCAGATCCTCACCAAGGCGGGCGTACCATGGCAGGCCATCCACGTAAAGCCGGGCTGTACCGCCTGCAGCCCTCACTACCACTCCCACCGCCGGGACGGGGCCAAGGCGGGCAGGCAATGGTTTGCCGTGGTCTTAGAGCCGCGGTAAAAAGGCCAGCCCGCCGTTCCTGGCGCGCCCCGCCAACTGGCCGCGGAGCTGCCCGCAGGCGGCTGCCACTTCAAGTCCTTTACTGCGCCGCACACTGACGTTAACTCCAGCGGCAGCGAGGACGCCAGCGAAGGCGCTGATGCGCTCCTCGCTGGGGGGCGCCAGGCCAGGCAAGTACACTGGATCCGGGTTCAAGGGGATCAAGTTCACCTTGACCCGCAACGGGGTCAGGAGGCGAACCAACCGCTTGGCATCCATCAAGCTGTCGTTGATCTCGGCAATGAGCACGTACTCGATGGTAATCCTCCGGCCCCGTTCCAATGGGTACCGCCGCAAGGCTTCCAGCAGCGCTGGCAAGGGCCATCGGGCGACCCCTGGCATGAGCCGGGCTCGCTGCTCATCGGTGGTGGCGTTGAGGGAAACGGCCAGGTTGGGGCGACGGGGGAGTTGGCCGAGGGCGTCGAGTTTGGGTACCACACCGGCGGTGGAGACGGTAATCCTCCTCAGGCTCACCGTCTCTCCCAGCAAGGCCAACGACGCCACCACTTGGTCAAAATTGAACAGAGGCTCGCCCATTCCCATGAACACCACGTTGACGCGCTGGCCCAGGAGTTTCTGATCCCGCATCAGTTGGCGGAATTGACCGAAAATTTCAAAGGCACGCAGGTTCCGCCCTGCCCCTAGAGCGCCGGTGACGCAAAAGCGGCACCCCACCGCACAGCCGGCCTGTGCCGACAAACAGAGGGTGTGGTGGCCATCCATCGGCATGACCACCGCCTCCACCACCGTTCCGTCCAGCATTCTGAGGGCATACTTGACAGTGCCATCAGCGGCCTGCCGCCGTTCCACGATCTCCGGATCCGCTAAGAACGCCTCCTCCTCCAGACGCTGGCGCAGCCGCTGGGGAAGGTCCGACATTTCCTGGAAGCTGCCCGCCAACCGGCGGCAAATCCAGTGGTACACCTGGCGTGCCCGAAAAGGCGGCTCGCCAAGGCCAGCGAAGTACTCGCTGAGCTCAGCGAGGGGAAGGCCCATTAGGTTCCGGCGGGAAAAGCTCTCGGTCATCACCTTCCAGAGCAATGCCTAAAGAGTGGAGCAGCTCGGCGTCCTCACGGTTCCACTGGCGCGACCAGGGTAGCTCAGCCTCCACCGTGATGCCCCGCGATCCAGCTCGGCCCACCCGCACCTGCAGTAAGAGCCGCACTTCCATGCCGCAACTCCGCACCTGCGCCAGCAGCGGTTTAAGCTGAGGGTCTTTGGCGCAGGCCTTCCCCACCGCCTCCACCAAGGCTTCCAATAGACCCTCCAGGTCGCGGGTGCGCTCCCCCAGCCTCATGCCATGGCTAGAATACCATCCGTGGAAAATCTCCCCTCCAACCCCCGCGCGGCCCCCGCCTCGTTCCCGCTGGCCGGTTTCGGGCTGCGCGCTTTGCAGGCCTTTCCGTTGGCCGGCGACGCATCGTCCCGCCGCTTTTTCCGCGTGAAGGTGCGTGGAGGAGGAAGCGTGATCGTCATGTGGTACCCCGGCGAAGCTGCCGTTACGGTCCGCCACCATGCGCGGGTATTCCGTTGGGCCCAAAGCCGCCGCCTTCCCGTGCCGCGGCTCTTGGCGGAGCTGGAAGAAGCCCTCTTGGTTGAGGACGTGGGCGTGCGAACGGTGCGCCAGGCCTTGGAGGAAAACCCCACGGCCACCCTTGCCAACTTGCTGGCTACGTTGTCCTCCTTTCAACGCCAACCTCCCCAGGGGGTTCCCAATCCACCCTTTGACTCCCTTCTGTTTTGGCGTGAGCTGGAGCAGTTTTTAGCCATGGCCTACCCTAACCAGCCACCACCCGCCTCCGTTTACAGGTTTTGCGCAGGCTTGGCCCATGCTTTGACTGCCCACCCTTTTCGTCTCTGCCATCGTGACTTTCATCTGGATAACCTCTTGGTGAGCGGCGCGCAGATCAAAGCGGTAGACTTCCAAGATATGCGCCTGGGGCCCGACACCTATGACCTGGCCTCGCTCCTTCGGGAGCGCGGCGGACCGGCACTGCTACCCCAAGACCTGGTCCACCAGGCTGCGCAAGTCTTACAGTGGGCGCCAGGTTGGCAGGACCGGTACTGGCAATGCGCGGCCCAGCGGGGAATGAAGGCCCTGGGAACGTTTCTCAAGTTGATCCGGCAGGGGCGACGGAGTTACGGCGCGTTCGTTGACGAGGTGGCCGGGCAAACCCTGGCGGCTTTGGAAGTACTGCGCGCCCCCAGGCCGCTGCGTGAGTTGCTGGCGGGGCTGCAGGAGCGGCCGCCAGTATAATGCGGACGGAGGGCTTATGTTTGGCTCCATTGGCGTACCTGAACTGCTGCTGATCCTGCTCATCGTGATCGTGATTTTTGGCGCCAGCAAGCTGCCCCAGTTGGGCCGCGGCCTCGGTGAAGGGATCAAGAACTTTCGCTCCGCTCTGCGCGGAGAGGAGAAGAAGGACGAACCTACGGCACCCCAAAACCAAACCTAGCTGCCGCAATGGGTTGACCAGAAAGACGTTGGTAACGCTCGGCCACTCGCGCCACAAACGTCTGGGTCTCCTTGAACGGCGGAACCCCGCCGTAGCGGTACACCGCCCCAGGACCGGCATTGTACGCGGCCAACACCAGCTCCATATCGCCACCAAACTCCTCAAACAGCCCTCGTAGGTATCGGCACCCGGCTTGGAGGTTGGCCTGCGGGTCTTCGTGGGCTACCACCCCCACCAACGCTGCGGTCTCAGGCAGCACTTGCATGAGGCCCACCGCGCCACGGGGGGAGCGGGCCGCCGGATCAAAGCCCGATTCCACCTCCACCAGGGCCATCACCAGGGCCGGGTCCACTCCCTCCGCCAAGGCCACCTGTCGGATCAGGGGTGGAATCTCCCCGGGATTGGGCAGCACCCCGACCTCAAACCAAGCCTCCTCCCATCCCGTTTGCAGCGGAACGGGAACAGAAGGGGCGCGCCAATGGGCTAAAAGGGAGGACAAGGTAAACGCCACAGCAGCCGCGCCACCAGCCAGGACCACCTGACGGGGCGAAGGGGAAAGCGGCATGTTATGGGGTCGGGCGTGGCCCCCGTCGCAGCTTCGCCCGTAGGGTATTCCGGTGCACCTGCAAGGCGGCGGCCGCCCGTTGAATGTTGCCGCCGTGCCGCTGGATGGCGGCCCTGGCGTAGCACTCCTCGAACGTCCTTACCGCCTGTTCAAAGCTCAGGCCACGGTCCAACATCCCCTGCAGGAGCACATCCATGGCGCTGACCATGTCGGAGAGACTGGGGGAGACAGCCCGTTCTGCCATAGTCACTGCACTTCAACCCGATCGCCCAAGTACACCGGCCCATCGGTGGTAAGTAGCTTCACCGTAGCCCAATGGGGCCCGGTGGTGAGGGCTGCGCCCTGACCCAGGACCAGGCGGGGCAAGCCGGGAACTGGGTTTTCACGGTAAATGGTGAGGAACGACCCGGGTTGCACTTCGTCCGCCTCACCCAAATCCACCAGGACTAAGTGGTCCTGACCCAGGCTTTCCACGTTGTCCTTGGAGTACACGATGAAACCACGCGCCTTACCCGAGGGGAGCTCGCACCGCGAGGCGACCGCTGTGCGCGGCGCCATGGGAATTGGGATGGCCTCAAAGGGTTTCAGCTTCGCCCCCAGGGGAATGGCGTCGCAGGCCGCCATGATTTCTGCCGTCGACGAATGCTCCTGGGTGCAAATCACCCGTAAATGCCCAAGGTAGTGAACCACACGGCCCAGCACAGCCCCAGTTGCCGGGTGGCGGATCCTTTGCCCCGGTTCTACGACAAAAAACTCATCGCCAGCTTTGACGCCCTGCGCTTCGCCGGCATTGATGAACACGATGTCCCCGGTGGAAAAACGCGCCTGGTAGCCAATCCGTTCCGCCGACACGATGGCCAGGGGCAAATCCTCACCGTCGGTGTCCAGGTAGACGAAGCAGTGAATGTCATCTTCTGATCCCAAAGGCAACAGCTCTGCCTCGCCGACTGGGCTAGGCTCCATCAAGCCTGGAGGCGGTGCTACGGGGGCCGGAGCGGCCGGGGTGGCAGGGGCAGGCGCTGGGGCTGGCGGTGCTGTCGGTGGTGCCTCTGCGGCTTTGGGCCCGATGACCAGCGGATCGCCGGGGTAAATCCAGTGGGCGTCGCGGATGTACTGGTTCTGTTCCCACAGCTGCGGCCATAGGTACGGGTTGCCGAGAAACCTTTCCGCCAAGGCCCAAAGGGTATCGCCCGGCTGGATGATGTACACCTGCACGTCCGGAGGAAATTCCCGGGGAGGGTCGTAGGGGGTCCAGTGGTCCCCAACCTTATGCAACGGCCGGGGTGGCGGCCCGCTCTGCTGTTGGGCCAAAAGGAGTGGCGACGCAACGAAAAACGCCAATGCCCAGGCGGTCATGCGGCGCATAGCGAGCTTTCCCTCCCTCATCGGCTTTTTGACTCCTACCCTAGACTACCCCTGCACCCTGGACCCGTCAAGTACGACTTGTGACCGAACGCACCTGCTCTTTCGCCTCCAGCTCCTGCAAAAGCTGTTGTCCCGCCTTGGCTGCCTCGGTTTCGGGAAACTGCCGCAAAAGGTAGCGGAGCCGATTTCGCGCCCCTTCCGTGGCCCCCACCTGGGCGTAGTAGCGCGCCACCAGAAGCTCATGGGTGGCTAAATCTTCGCGACATCGCGCCAAAAGTTTGCGGGCTTCTTCCGCTTCCGCCGAGTCGGGGAAGAGGGAGATGACCTGCTGCAAGCTCTCTGCCGCTTCCCGGACCGGCGTGAGGTCGCGCTGGGGCCCTCGGGCCTGTTGCAGGTAGGTTCGAGAGAGCATGAGGAGGGCGTAGGCCCGTTGGGGGTCGTTGGGGTAACGGGTAGCAAAGTCCTTATAGCGCACCTGGGCTTCCGCTTGCGACTCAGGGTCTTTGCTGGCGAAAAAGGTGTCGGCAATTCTTAACGCCGCCCGTCGTCCCACGGGATCGTTGGGAAAAGAATCGGCCAGGAACGAGTAGTACTTTCGCGCTTCCATGTACTTCTTCTTTTCCGCCAAGGCGTCGCCTTTGGCAAGGATTTCCTCCTTGCCCAGTTGGCTTACCTCGGCCAAGAAGCGGTCTTCCTCCTTGCGTGCTGAGGTGCACGCGGTAAAAACCAGAATACCCACCAACGCCACCGGTACAACCTTCATGACACAACCCCTTTCAGTTGGGCCACCGCCTTTGGCCGATCCTTGGCGCCAAACACCGCGGTGCCGGCGACCAAGATGTCAGCTCCCGCGGCGCGAAGGGCGGCTGCGTTTTGCTCCGTGACCCCCCCATCCACCACCAGTTCCACCGCCGGCGCCCGCTGGTCCCGCAGGCTCGCCAGCTTTGCCAGTTTTCCCAGGATTTCGGGAATGAGGCCTTGCCCCCCGTACCCTGGGTTTACGCTCATAACCACGATGAAACCCACAAAGGGCCACACCTCGTCCAAGAGCGAAACTGGCGTGAGGGGGTTGAGGGCCACGCCGGGGACCATGCCCAGCTCCTGTACCCGCCGCAAGAGACGGTGCAGGTGTGGCACGGCCTCCAGGTGAACCGAAAGCCGCTGCACGCCGGCCTCGGCAAAGGGTGCCAGCAGCGGCTCCGGGTGGGCCACCATGAGGTGAGCGTCCAGGGGGAGCCTCGTCACCCGGCGAACGGCTTCACAGAGGATGGGTCCAAAGGTGAGGTTTGGCACAAATACCCCGTCCATCACGTCCAAGTGCAGCAGGTCGGCTCCGGCTGCCTCCACCTCCCGAAGTTCCTCCGCCAGCCGCGTCAGATCCGCGGACAGCAGAGAAGGCGCCACTTTTGCCAACCTCACCGACTCACCCACAGCAGCACCCCCGTCCCCACTGCGGCGGGGCCACCGGGGTTGGGAGTTTGCTTCACCACGGTCCCCGGTGGCAGTCCAGGGTAGGACACTGGCAGCACCCCATCCACGCGAAACCCAAGGCCGGTGAGCCAACCTTGGGCTTGCTCCGCTGACTCACCCACCACATCCGGCATGACCACGCGCCGTTCCGCCCCTTGCCTGTTGACCAGAAACACCACCTTGCTTCCCGGTGCTACAAGAGCCCCTGCTGGCGGCGCCTGCGCTACCACCACCAATCCGGAGGCTTCCCCCACCACCTCGCAGTGCTCCCCTTCGGCCAGTCCCAGCTGTTCCAGCTGCGCCCCGGCCGCCGCAGGCGGCAGCCCCTGCAGCTCTGGTACAGGGACACCGGCGGCCCCGAGGGATGGGTAGAGGAACACCGCCGACCCTCGTTTCAACTGGAACCCGGCCCCGGGTCGCTGCCGGGCAATGGTTCCAGCCCTGTACTTGCTGTCGGGAATGGGGTCTTGCAGGCGCGGCACCAGGCCCGCTCCCTGCAGGGCACGAGCCGCTGCCTCTGGTGGTAGCCCCTCCACCGGCGGCACCCGCACTGCCGTGGCCTTGAGGCTTAACCAGAAGACGACCCAGGCGGCGGAAGCGCCGCCGACCACCACCCCCAACGCCATTCCCAGCACCGCCAGCAGATTAGGGCCCTTCATGGCGCTGAGAGGGTAGCATAGGGGGCGTGCGCCTGGGGGCCCATCTCTCCACCGCCGGTGGCTGGCACAGAGCTGTGGAGCAGGGGGAAGAGTTGGGTTGCACCTGCCTGCAGCTGTTCCTCCGCCCCCCGGGACGGTGGGCGGCTCCTCGTTTTCCTGAGCGGAACTTCGCCACCTTTCGTGCCGCGGCGGAAAGCGCCCGCAGCCGAGGGGCCATCTTCGCCCACGCTCCTTATCTCATCAACATCGCCTCGCCTGATCCTGCTTTGGCCCAACGGAGCCTCACCGCTCTCGGGGAAGAGCTGCGTTGGGCGCAGGAGCTGGGGCTGGCCGGCGTGGTGGTGCACCCGGGTTCGGCAGGAAAGGAAGTACGAGCCCACGCCCTGCCTCGCGTTCGCGCAGCCTTAGGTCAACTGCTTGAGGAGAATCCTGTGGCGGTGCCGCTGATCTTGGAAAACGCCGCTGGGGCGGGAAATCTCCTCGGGGTCACAGTGACTGAACTGGTGAGCTTGGTGGATTCCCAATGGGTTCAGCGGGGAAGGGTGGCCTTCTGCCTGGACACGGCGCACCTGTGGGCGGCCGGTTACCAGCTCCTACGGGGAGGCTGGGCCCAGGCACTGGAAGAGCTGGCGCCGGTAGGCGGGGCTGCCACCCTCGCCCTGGTTCACCTCAACGATACGCCCGTGGCCTGCGGCTCGCGCAAGGACCGTCATGTTCCCCCTGGGGATGGGCAGCTGGGTCTTGGGTTTTTTGCCGAACTCCTCGCCGACCGCACGTATGAGGACCTTTGCGGGATCTTGGAGATCCCCCCGGGGCGGGGGAACCAACTGGTGCGCCAGGCCCTTCACCGGCTCCAAGGGTTGCAAAGGCCCTAGGGTGAGGGTGGCCGCCCAGGGACCAGAGCGGGAAGGTTTTTCAGGACGTCATTGGCGAGGACGAAGATGATCAGCGCCACGATGAGCCAGAAGCCCACGGAGGTAATGCGTTCTTTCGTCTCGTAGGAAAAGTCCCGCCGCCGGACCGATTCCAGGCCCACCACGAGCAGGTGGCCCCCGTCCAAGACCGGGATGGGGAGCAGGTTGAAGATGGCAAGCTGGAGGGAAATGACGCCTAGGAGCCACACCAGGCTCACCAGGCCTGTACGCGCTGCTTCCCCGGAAAAACGGGCAATATCAATGGGACCGGACATCTGGCGCAGGGAGGCTTTTCCCGTGACCATACGGCCGATGACCCACAGGGTATCCCTAGTCATCCTCCAGCACTCCCACACCGCCTCCCTCACCGCATCTGCCGCGGGCAGCTTCCGCACCACCTGCAGGGCGGGGATGGGAATACCTAGCTTGCCTTGGCCTGCCTCACTGCGGGGAGTTGCTTGCACTGCCACCAGCTGACCCTCGCGGAGCACCTTCAACCACGTCTCCTTGCCCGCTCGCTCCCCCACCAGACGCACCAGGTCAAAAAAGTGCCGCACTGGCTCTCCGTCAATTTCCACGATCAGATCGCCAGGCCGCAGGCCGGCCTGCTCAGCGGGGGACCCAGGCAGGACCCGCTGCACCTGGGCGGGGATGGGAGGTGCCACGCCCGCCCAGCCGAGGGCGTACCGACTCACGCGCTTGGGCTTAAGGCTTAAGGCAAGCTCTTGTCCTTCCCGCTCCACTACCACGGTCAAACGGCGTTCAGGAGAGGAGAGGGTGGCCATTTCCCAATCACGCCACGTCTTGAGCTTCTTTCCGTCCACAGCCCGTACCAAGTCCCCGGGGCGAATCCCCGCCTCGGCGGCGGGCGAGGTGGGGTCCACCCACCCAACCACTGGCGGCTGGTCTTGCCAGGCTGGCACTTTAACTCCCAGGTGGAAGGCGGCCGCGACGAACACCACCGCCCCGACCACGTTGGCCGCAGGTCCTGCCAGCAAGATCAGGGCCCGTTTCCACCGTGGCAACAGGGGTGTGCGCTCACCGTGCTCCTGCACCACATCCGACTCATCTGGACCCAAACCCAAGACCCGTACGTACCCACCCAGGGGGATGAGGCTCCAGCGAAAGTCCGTTTCCTTCCATCGAAAACCAAACAACCGCTTGCCAAAGCCAATGGAAAACACGGCTACGGGCGCTTTCACGGCTCGCGCTGCCAAAAAATGCCCCCCTTCGTGCAGCAGCACCAGCACCCCAATGACGATGATCAGGCTAACCAAGTTCACCAGCATTGTTCTTCCTTCCCCAGCGGGCCAAGGAAGTGGCCCACGCCCACGCCCGTTGGCGACCACGGCGATCCGCGGCCAGCGCGTCTTCCAAGGAGCGTACCTCGCCCAAGTGCTCCAGCTCCTCTTCCAAGACCCGTCGTACCAGCTCGGCTATTCCCAAAAAAGGCAGGCGGCCGGCAAGGAAAAGCTCCACCGCCACCTCGTTGGCGGCGTTTAGCACGGCCGGTGCCGTGCCCCCCGCCTGGAGCGCCTGACGGGCTAACCCCAGGCAGGGGAAGCGCTGGAGGTCAGGGGCTTCAAAGTGGAGGGCTCCCAGAGCGATCAGGTCCAGGCGACCAAAGGGGGTGGCCCAGCGCTCTGGAAACGCCAGGGCGTACATGATGGGAGCCCGCATGTCATTCACCGACAGCTGTGCGATGAGGGTCCCGTCGGCGTACTCCACCAGGGCATGGACCCGGCTTTCCGGGTGCACCACCACGTCAATGGCCTCGGGGGGAAAGGCGAACAGGTGATGGGCCTCAATGATTTCCAGCCCCTTGTTCATCATCGTCGCCGAATCCACGGTGATCTTCGCCCCCATCCGCCAGGTGGGATGGGCCAGGGCCTCCTGGGGTGTGACGTTGGCCAGCTCGGCGAAGGATCTGGTACGGAAGGGTCCACCCGATGCGGTGAGGATCAGCCTCCGCGCGGAACCCAAGGGCCCTACTTGGAGGGCTTGAAAGAGCCCATTGTGTTCTGAATCCACGGGGATAATGCGGCTGCCGGAGCGCTGGGCCTCGGCCATCATGAGCGTTCCCGCCACCACCAAGGTCTCCTTATTTGCCAGCAACAGCTCTTTACCCGCCTTTACCGCGGCATAGGTGGCGGGCAGGCCCAAGGCACCGACAAATGCCGACACCACGGTAGTGACCTCGGGGTGGGTAGCCACCGCCAGGCGTCCCTCCTCCCCGGATAGAAACACCACCTCCGGGAACTGGCGGGCCAGCGCCGCAGCCGCCTCAGCCTCAGCCACCGCCACCACCTGCGGACGGAACTGGGCTATTTGTTCCTGGAGGAGGGCGAGGTTCCGGCCAGCGGCTAACGCCACCACGCCACAACGGTCGGGGAAATGCCGCACCACATCCAGCGTGGCCGTGCCAATAGAGCCTGTAGAGCCAAGGATGGCCAGCTTCTTCACTGCGGCCACAACAGGATCAGGAGCGCCCAGGTGAAAGGGGCAGCGAAGAACAGAGAGTCAGTGCGGTCCAAAAACCCCCCATGCCCGGGGATGAGATCTGAGGAATCTTTCACACCCGCGTCGCGCTTGAACAGCGACTCCACCAGGTCGCCCACTGGCGCCAAAAGGGCTAACAGAGCTCCCACGGCCAGCGCCAGCGGCCAGGGCAGCTCGGGGAAAAATACGGTGCGGCAAAACCAAATGCCAAAAAAGGTAACGGCGGTCCCTCCCACAATCCCTTCCCAGGATTTTTTCGGGCTCACCCGCGGGGCCATCTTGTGTTTGCCCCACTTCACGCCCACGTAGTACGCCCCCGAATCCCCGCCCCAAATGGTCAGGCAATGCAAGAGCACCACCTTCCACCCCACCTCAGGGCTAAAGGAGAGGCGAAGCAGCCCCATAGCCCCAGCGGTGACGGCAAAGTAACAGGCAATGAACAGCGATCCCGCCATCCCAGCACTGGCTCCCTCTAAGGGGGCCCGGCTCAAAAGGTACCAAACCGGCACCAGGAGCACGCAGAGGACGGTAAAAGCCACCCACAGCTTGGGGTCCTTGAGCCACGCCACCGTCATGCCAACCGCCGCGGCAAGAAGCGTGGGCGCCGCAGGAACGGGATGGCCCTTGGCACGAAAAAGTGCCACCAGCTCCCACGCCGCCAGCAGGCCCACCAGCGCCACGGCTCCCAGGTAAACCCAAGGGGGCAACAGGACAATCCCGGCGAGGATTAGCGGCAGCAGTACAAATGCCGTCGTCTCGCGCGTGCCCACTTAGCCTTCCTCCGCTTCCTCCGGAACCCCGCCGAAGCGCCGTTGGCGGGAGGCGTAGTCGGCCAGGGCGCGGATCAGGTCCCGCGCCCGGAAATCCGGCCAGAGGACGGGGGTCATGTAAAGCTCCGTGTAAGCGATTTGCCACAGCAAGAAGTTGGACACCCGCAGCTCACCAGAGGTGCGGATCAGGAGGTCAGGGTCGGGAGTACCAGCGGTGCTCAAATGGTCGGAAATCCAGGCCTCATCCACCGTCTCCTCGTGCAGCTGTCCCGTCCGCGCCAACCGCACCGCTTCCCGTACCAGGTCGGTCAGCTCCGCCCGACCGGAGTAATTGAGGGCGATCTGGAAGAGCAGCCCGGTATTGCCGGCGGTGGCCTCCACTGCCCGTGCCAGGCCCTGCTGAATTTCCCCTTCCAGCTCGTGGAGGCGGCCCAGGGGGCGAAAGCGGATGTTGTGCTCCACCAGGGAGTCCAGTTCTTTGTGCAAGTACTCCTTCAAAAGACCCATGAGGGTCAGCACTTCCCACCGCGGACGGCGCCAGTTTTCCGTGGAAAAGGCGTAAAGCGTCAAGACCGGGATCTCCAGCCGTGCCGCCGCCTCCACCGTGCTGCGCACCGCTTCAATGCCGGCGCGGTGTCCTTCCACCCGCGGCAAGCCGCGCCTCTTTGCCCACCGTCCGTTCCCATCCATGATGACGGCCACGTGCCGGGGAAAACGATCCGGGGGGATGCCGTCCAGGAGCTGGCGCTCTTCGGTGCCGGGCGGGGCCACGCGATCCACGTCCCTCATGGACCGCGGCAGTCTAGCACGCGCTCTCGCTTTGCTTGGTGGTCTTAGCTAGAGGTTGACTCCCCAGCCCTGGGGGACCCGGTAAAACACCTTTTCCAGGGTGAGGCCGTGAGCTTTGGCGGTGGGTGCGGGAGGACCATCCTCTGCTCCCGAAAGGAGCCCAGCGAGCCAGTCCAGCTCCTGGGCCCCGCGCGCCACCTCTAAGGCTGACCCCACCAACCGCCGGGCCATGCCGCGGAGGAACCCATCACCTTCCAAGACAATATCGGCCCTGAACCGTCGGCGGCGGAGCCGGACGAGGAAGAGACGGCGCACCGTACCGCGTGCACCCTGACCGGCGTGGCCCGAGAGGGCGAAGGCGCGGAAGTCGTGCGTTCCGCCAAATAGTGCCAACGCTTCAAAGAGGCGGTCCAGGTTTGGTGCCTGGGCAAGCCAGAGCCGGCGCAACCCCTCCCAGGGTGGCAGAACCGGGCCCCAGGCCAGGCGGTACCGGTAGCGCTTGCCCCGAGCGCTGCGCCGGGCGTGGAACGCCGGGGAAACCCACTGCACCTGCAGCACCCGCACGTCCTGGGGAAGCCGGGCATTGAGGGCTGCCACGACGCCGGCTGGAGGGATGGTGAAAGGTGGGTCACAGTGGGCCACTTGCGCGTCAGCGTGGACCCCCGCATCGGTTCGTCCTGCACCCACCACCTTGATCTCCTGCGAAAACACTTGCGCCAGTGCCTCCTCCACCGCACCCTGGACGGTGCGTACGCCTCGCTGTCGTTGCCAGCCGGCGAAGTAAGTCCCCAAGTAGGCCAGGGTCAGGCGCAGGCGCCGCCGCACGGGGGTATTATGAGGGCAGGAACACCTGCTGGTTTTTGGGTACAATCCCGCCCAGGTGTGGAGGAGGCCATGAGGACGCTCCAGGACTTGTTTTTTTATGTGGTCGGAACGTTTCCACCGCGCAAGGTGATCATGCGCATCCGCGAGGGGAAAGGATGGCGGGAGCTGACCATCAAGGATCTGGAAAAGGCGGTCCGTGAGCTGGCCCAGAGGTTTCTCGCCTTTGGTGTGCGGCCCGGAGATCGGGTGGCGCTGTTTTCCGAAAAC
This sequence comes from Thermoanaerobaculum sp., assembly GCA_025060245.1. Classification (GTDB taxonomy): domain Bacteria; phylum Acidobacteriota; class Thermoanaerobaculia; order Thermoanaerobaculales; family Thermoanaerobaculaceae; genus Thermoanaerobaculum. The sequence continues at coordinate 15,742 of JANXCP010000032.1, forward strand.
CGTCCCGAGTGGCACATCGTGGACTTCGCCTGCCAACTGGTGGGTGCGGTGGATGTGCCGCTCTACGCTACGCTGCCCGCCCCCCAGGTGCGGTACATCCTGCAGGACGCGGGGGCCAAGTTGCTGGTGGTCTCGGGACAGGATCGGGCGCGGGTGGCTTTGGAGGCAGCCGCTGGGTTAGACGTGAAGGTGGTGGGGATGGACCCAGGCCTGGCAGCTGGTCTGCCTTGTCTGGCCGATTTGCCCCTTCCCGCCAAGCGAAAGCACCAGGAGTTCCCGGTGGTGGGTGAGGAAGATCTGGCCACGTTAATTTACACCTCGGGCACCACCGGCGAGCCGAAAGGGGTGATGCTCACCCACCGGAACCTGGTCTCCCAAGTGGTGGCGATCCGGCCCCTTTACCCTATTACGGAAAAGGACATTTCCATGTCCTTCCTCCCCCTGTCCCATTCCTACGAGCGCACGGTGGATTACATGTTTCTCCAGTACGGGGTGCAGATCAACTACGTGGAGTCCATTGAGAAAGTTCCCTCCCAGCTCACTGAAATCCGACCCACGATCATGGTTTCCGTGCCCCGCCTCTACGAGCGTTCCTACATCAAGATCCTCTCCAAGATCCAGCAAGAAGGGGGAGCCAAGCGGCGGCTTTTCCAATGGGCCTTGGCGGTGGGGCGGAAGGTGAAGGAGGCGGAGTGGCGGGGGGAAAAGCCCTCGGCGTTTGCCCGGGGTCAGTACGCGGTGGCGAAGGCGCGGATTTTCTCTAAGGTCCTGGAGCGCCTTGGGGGACGGTTGCGGTTTACCGTCTCCGGTGGGGCGCCGCTGTCGCGGGAGGTGGGCGAGTTTTTTGACATTATTGGGCTCCCCATCCTCCAAGGCTACGGCCTTACTGAAAGTTCCCCGGTGATCACCGTCAACCGCTTGGAAGCGAACCGGATCGGGTCCGCGGGTCAACCGATCCCGGGGGTGGAAGTGCGCATTGCCGATGACGGGGAAATCTTGGCCCGCGGCCCGAACATCATGAAGGGCTACTGGAACAAGCCCGAAGCCACGGCGGAAGTCATTGACAAGGATGGCTTCCTGCATACTGGCGATGTGGGGTACTTGGACGCCGACGGGTACCTCTTCATTACCGATCGAAAGAAGGACATCATCGTCACCTCCGGCGGCAAGAACGTGGCCCCCCAGCCCATTGAGGGCAAACTGGGCGCCACGGCTTACATCGCCCAAGCCGTGGTGATTGGTGACCGCTACCCTTACCTCACGGCCCTAATCGTCCCCAACTTTGAGAACTTGGAGGTTTACTTTGCCGAAAAGGGGATCAAGGGGCTGTCGCGAGAGGAGGTGGCCAACCACCCGGACACCGAGCGGCTGGTGGCAGAAGCCGTAAAGAAGGTCAACCTGGAGCTGGCGTCCCACGAGCGCATCCGACGCTTTTCCCTCCTTACCCGTGAGTTTTCTCTGGAGGCCGGTGAGCTCACCCCGACCATGAAGGTGCGGCGGCGGGTAGTGGCGGAGCGCTACCGGGATACCATCGAGGGGATGTACCTGAAGACGCAAAAGGCCTTTGATCTGGCCGCTGGGGAGGATTAGCCTGGCCTGGAGCTGGGGGAGAGGGCGAACAGCACGGGCAGGAACAGCTCAGGCAGTAAAGAGGGGAGCACCGCGTCGGGCTTCGCTGCGGCGAGGGTCGCTAGGCTGTGAGTGTGGCCTGCCACCGCCACGGCCCTGGCCTTCCAGACCTTGGCACAGGCCACGTCCGCTGGCGTATCCCCAACCACCACCGTGCGTTCTGGGGGGAAGTCCTGGCCGTAAAAGGCTTTCGCCCGCTGCCAGGCAAACGGGAGGAGGCGGTTGCGATCGGGGTCGTCGCTACCAAAAGCGCCAACGGGGAACAGGTGCCATAACCCGGCAAGGGAAAGCTTGATCTCAGCCCCTTCCTCCAGGTTGCCGGTGAGCAAACCCAAGGCCACTTGCGGGTGGCGGGCCAGCTGCGCGACCAACGCCTCAACCCCGCTGAGCGGGCGGACATAGGGAGGCTGCAGCAGCTGCCGCAGCAGCGGTGGGTAGACCGCCAAGACCTGCGCCACCTTCTGCCCGTGGTCCTGGTGCCCATCTCCCAGGCGGCCCAGCAACTCGCGAACGATTTGCGGGTCCGTTTTCCCCGCTGGGGAGTAACCGGCTGTGGGTGGTTCAACCCCCACCACCTGGCGAAAGGCCTCCCGCAGGGCAGCAAAGGCTCTGCCGCCGGTACTGATGAGGGTTCCGTCTACGTCAAACAAGACCAACACGCGCACCCGGTCAGTGTAGCTTGACCGCGCCTGGGGCGGGAGTGCGGGCGAAAGCCCGGGCAAAGGCACTGGCAAGGCAAATCGCCTGTGGTAATTTGACACTTCCTGGCTGCTGCTCGTAGGATAATGACGGGAGGTTGACCCTTGCTCACCGGCTTCAACACCGACATTGAGTACGGCGGCACGGTGTACCACGTCCAAACAGAGGACCGTGGCGGGAAAAACCCTCTCATTGAATCGCTGATTTACGTGGGCGGTGAAATCCTTGCCAGTCGTCGCACCGATTACCGCAACTTGTTGGAGGCGGGGGCGGATGAAGGGGCCATCCGCGTGCTCATGGAACGGCAGCATCGCGCCATCGTGGAGGCCATTCGCACCGGTCGGCTGGATCTCTTGACCCAACCCTCGGCCAGTGATGAGGGTGATACCACCGTGGTCCGCCGTTCCCCCTTGCCCAGTCCTGGGCGCAGGGTGGAGGCCGCGCGGTCCCTGGATGAGGTGATTGCCCAGTGGCTTGAGGAGCATCGGCGAAGCGTTTCCCTGGCCCTGGACGTGGAGGGGGTTGAGCGCCTTTTGGCCGGCCACGCTTTTTCCCTTCGCGTGCGCACGATCAATCAGGAGGTAGGTCAAGGCATTCCCGCCCAGGTGGAGGTCAAGTTCGTCTCGACGGTCTCAAAGCCCACGGTGGTTGCTGCGGGGGAGAGCAACGCCCAAGGGGTTTTCGTGGCTGAGGGGACCCTGCCCCCGATTGACAAGGGCACTGCCATTCTGGTGGTGAGTGCCCGTGGACCCAACGGCGCCACGGCCGAGGCTAAGTTTTTCGTGAATCGGGGCTAACCTAGGCGTCTAGTCGCCGGCGCAGGAACGCCTCCAGACCAGCGCGGATGATGTTGGGGTTTTCCCTTAACCGCCGCACCGAGTAGGGGTACCAGTGGGAGCCGAAGGGCACGTAAACCCGCAGCTTGTGCCCTGAACCCACGAGGATGCGGCGCAAGGCTGGGTCCACCCCGAGGAGCATTTGAAATTCAAAGCGGTTTGCCGGAATCCCCATCTTGTCTGCCAGCGCCAGGCTTTGCTCAATGAGCCATTCGTCATGGGTGGCGATGGCCACGTAGCCCTTTCCGGCAAACAGCACTTCCAGGGCGTGGACGAAGGCCCAGCGGATGATCTCAGGCTCTTCGTAGGCAATGCGACGGGGCTCCAAGTAGATCCCCTTGCAAAGGCGAACGTTGATCCCCTCCTGGGCCAAGCGGCGGGCATCGGCCAGGGTGCGGCGCAGGCGCGACTGCAGCACCACCCCGACGTTTTGAAAGTCCTGGCGCAGGGCGGCGTGGATCCGAAAGGTGGCGTCAGTGGTGGTGGCGTCCTCCATGTCAATGCAAACAAAAATTCCCCGATTTGCCGCTTCTCCCACCACTTGGCGCAAATTGGCCAGGGCCAACTCCTCGGAAATGCCCAAACCCATTTGCGTAGGCTTGACGGAAATGTTGGCGTTCAGCTGTTGCTCGGTGATGACCTGCAGGACTTCTCGGTACGCGTCGACCGCCTGGGCTGCCAGCTCGGGATTGCGCACCGCTTCTCCGAGCACGTCAATGGTGGCGCAACACCCTTGCGCCATGAGGCGCCGCACTGTGGCCACGGCATCCTCCAGGGTGTTGCCGGCTACGTAGCGTTTTGCGAAAAAACGAACAATGAACTTGGGGGTTAAGGGCAGGGCTGTTTGCAAAAGACGGTTTACAAGGTTCATGGCTCACCTCGAAAGGGTTCTCGCCAACGCCAGGACCACCACTTGACGCGCTCCGGCATGCCGCAGCGCCCGGGTGCAGGCCATGGCGGTGGCACCGCTGGTGATCACGTCGTCCACCAGGATCACTGAGGCAGGAGCAGGACCCTTGGGGCGGAAGGCAGCGGCCACCTGCCTGGTTCGGGAGGCACGGGATCGGCCCTGTTGCGAGCCTAGGGTGACCCTTCGCAGGAGAGCACGGCAGGGAAGACCCGCTTCTTTCGCTACATGGCTGGCCAAAAGCTCTGCCTGGTTATACCCACGGCGCAGCCTGCGCCAGAGGTGGGTGGGGACGAAGGTGACGGTGAACCCATCGGCCAACCCCAGCTCCTGCAGTTTGTCCACCAGCTCCTGGGCGCAGGGTCGGGCCAGCTCATCGCGCCCATGCTTCAGCAGCAACACCAGATCCCGCGCCCTGGCGGCGTAAGAAAAGACCGCGGCACACTGTTGCCACGGTGGTGGGGAAGCCTGGCAGCGCAAGCAAGGGCTCTGTTCGCTGGGCTCGGCGCAGGCGGCGCAGGTGGGTGATGGGATGCGCGGAAGGCAGTTCCAGCAGGACAGGCAAACTCCAGCCCGTGCCAGTTTGGGAAGGCTTGTCCCACACAGGAGGCAACGGGCGGGAAGGAGGGCCTGCACGAGGGTTTCGGTCATGCGCCCCATGCAAGGGAAGTGTACAGCAGGGACAACACCGTGAAAAATCCCTGACGTATACTCGGCAGCAGGAGGGCTTATGCGCGCCTTTCGGCTGGTTTGGGGGGTCCTGGCTCTGTTCCCAGGGGCGGTGGGAGCGCAAACATTTTTCGCCGGCGGCGGCATTGGTGCCGTCTGGGAGCGCCACGCGCCGGTGGCTCCGGCCAAGGAGTGGTTCCACACCACCGAGGCCGGGGAGAGTTTCTTTGTGGCCGTGGCCATTGACGACGAGACCCTGCTGCGAGTGGAACGAACGGACCTGCCCAGGGATGTGATGGTGCGAGGAACCCGTTGGGAGGCAAGGCTTGCCGCCTGGGCCGTGGGCGTAGACTACCTACTCCCCGGGGTGTTCGGTCAGGCGGTGGTCGCGGCAGGGGTCGGCAGTTACCGCCTAGACCTGGCGGCGCGGATCCCGCCCCCGGGGGTGGAGGATTCGCGGTTTGGTTGGTACCTCAGGGTGGGAGAACGGTTTAGGCTTTCTCGGCGTTTTTTCTTGGCAGCCGAAGTGTCTTACCATCGTACCAGCCACCCTGGCTCGCCGCAACTTCTGGCCGCCTTTGGCAGCTTGGTGGCCTCGTTCTAACCCATGCCCCACGTCATCTTGGCTGGCCATGTAGACCTTGAGCGGGCCTGGCGGCGATTTCCCTCCGGACCTTTTCGCCTGGGCAAAG
>JANXCP010000033.1 GCA_025060245.1 Thermoanaerobaculum sp.
GGGTTTGGTAACGCCTGGTGGGGATCCTGCGGAACCGCCACCACCGCGACCACCACTCCTCCTCGCGCCGCCGCTTTCCGCTCCCACACCACCGCCGAATCCACCGTTTCCTGGTCCGCATCCACTAAGATCCGCGCCACCGGGCGAAGCTCCCCGGTTTGCCGCAACCAGCCTCGTTGCCACTGCACCACCTGCCCGTTTTCCACAACCGCCACCCGGCTGCCGTACTCTCCCACCAGGCGCCCCAATTCCACCAAGTGGCGAAGTCTCCCGTGGACAGGCACCACCCACCGCGGCCGCAGGAGCTCCAGAACGCGGCGCAGCTCCTCGGCCGGCGCGTGGCCTGAGGTGTGCGTGGGCACCTGTTGAGCCGTCACCACCCGTGCCCCGCGCCGCACGCAGTGGTCAAACAGCCGGTCCAAACGCTTCTCGTTGCCGGGAATGACACGGGCGGCGTGGATCACCACATCCCCTGGGCGCAGCTGAAACGCCGGCAGCTCATCCGCTGCCAGACGGGGAAACACTGCGGTGGATTCCCCTTGCGATCCTGTGACCACCAACACCAGCTTTTCCCGTGGCAGCCGTGGCAGCTCACGGGGGCTGCGCACCACGCCTAGGGGCAACGGCAGGGAACCTTGCTCCCCATGCACGCCGAGCATCTCTTCCAACCCCCGTCCCAGGGGGATCACCACCCTCCCCGAGGCGGCAGCGGCACGCACCAGCTGCAGAAACCTTCCGGCGTGAGAAGCAAAGGTCACTGCCACCACCGCGCCGGGGGCCCGTTCCACCAACTCAGCCAAGGTGGCGGCCACCGTTTCTTCGTCGGGTACAGGACCGGTGACCAAGGTATTGGTGGCATCCAAAAAGAGGATGTCCACCCCTCCTTTCCCCCACTGCTCCAACACCCCCTGGTCGGTCACCTCCCCCAACGCTGAAGGGGCCAGACGAAAGTCGGTGGCGAACACCACGGTGCCAAATTCGCCCAAAAAACGCAGGATGGCCGTGCCGGGAATGCTGTGGGAAACCGGCAATGCTTCCAACAGCAAACCGGGAACGCGCAGCGCCTGCTGCCCGAGGACCGGGCCCTGCACGCTGGCGCCCAGCAAGCGGCGGATCCACGGCCAGGTGAGGGGCGTGGCAGCTAAAGGCGTCTCGGGGAACACCTCGTTAAAGAAGGGCAAACCCTTGAGGTGATCATCGTGGGCATGGGTCAACACCGCCAACACCGGCTTTTCCCCGTTGAGTGACGTGAAATCGGGCACCTCAAAACCCACCCCGTACTCTTCCAGCGTCCCCAACGCCACACCGGTGTCCACCACCACCCGTCCGACGCCGGCGGCGTCCAGCACCAGGCAGTTGGCGCCAAATTCGCCCAATCCCCCAACGGCCCAAAGGCGCAAGCTCAAGCCGCCACCTCCCACGTCCTCGCTAAGGTCAACCACTGCTCTTCGCCCAGCTCCTGCGGACGCAGGTGGGCGGGAATTTCCGCCGCCGCAAGCCACGCCTCCACGTTGGGCATCACCCCAGCAAGGGCATTGACAAGCTTCTTCCGCCGGTGACAGAAAGCCCGACGGGCCAAGGCTACCGCGCGGTGAACTGCCTCTCTTTCCACCAAAGCCCTTGGGCGTAGCCGCACCACCGCCGAAACCACCTTGGGTGGCGGGAAAAAGCAGCGGGGCGGAACCGTAAACAGCAACTCCCCCTCGGCCAAGAGCTGCACCTCCACCGACAGCGCACCGCGCTCAGCATTTCCCGGAGGCGCCAACATGCGCAAGGCCACCTCCTTTTGCACCATCACCACGAGCACCGGAAAGGTCTCGCCTGCCCATAGCAACCGGCGCACAATGGGAGTGGCCACGCTGTAGGGCAAGTTGGCGGCCACGCTCCAGGGACCCTCGCCGGCAAAGGCATCAAGGTCCATTTGCAAGGCATCCCCCAAGGTGACCTCCAATCCAGAGGGTTCGCCGAGCCGCGCCTGGAGCGTGGCGGCCAAAACAGGGTCCAACTCCACTGTATGCACGCGGGGAAAACGGGCGAGAAGTTGCGTCGTAAGCGCTCCTTTGCCCGGGCCCACCTCCAAGACCCGCGGAGGTAGAGAAGGAAGGGCAGCAGCCATGGCCTCTGCCACCCGAACATCTCGGAGAAAGTGTTGTCCGAGCTGTCGTCGTCGGCCCCGCCGCATACGCCACCTGCTACAATACCGCACCCGGACCACGGGGCAGCAAAGGAGGCCTTATGGCTGGCAACGCAATTCAGGTAACCGACCAGGATTTTGACGAAAAGATCCTCAACGGCGGGAAACCCGCATTAGTGGACTTTTGGGCCACCTGGTGCGGCCCGTGTCGTATGATCGCGCCTCACGTGGAGGCGTTGGCGCAGGAGTATGCCGGGAAAGCCATCGTCGCCAAGCTGGACGTGGACCAAAACCGCCAAACCGCCATCCGCTTTGGCATCCAGTCCATCCCAACCCTGCTCTTCTTCAAAGACGGCAAGCTTGTGGACCGGGTCGTCGGGGCGGTGGATAAGAAGGTCCTGAAAAGCAAGCTGGAGGCCTTACTGGCGTGACCACGCGGAGGACAACCCCGCAGCATAAGATGCTGCGGGGGCCGCGGGGGCCCGTGGGGTACGAGGTGTGGGGGGGTGCTCGTCCCCCCTTGTTGCTCATCGCTGGCCTGGGGTCGCGCACCACCCTGTGGGGGGAACTGCCGCGGCTCTTGTCCGAGCACTTCACGGTCCTGACCTACGATCACCGTGGGGTTGGGCGTTCGCGGGGAGGCTCACCCTTCACCCTGACAGCGTCGGCTGAAGACGCGGCTGCGGTGTTGGCCGCCGAAGGCCATGAACGGGCAGCGGTGTTGGGGGTGTCCATGGGCGGCCTGGTGGCCTGCCAGCTCGCCTTCCGTTTCCCCTCGCGGGTGCGGCGCCTGGTGGTGGCCTCTTCCGCTGCCCGCCTCACCCCCCACGGCCAACTGGTGCTGGAGTTTTTCTCCACCATCTTTCGCCTGCCGCCCGAGGACGGGGCCAAGGCCCTCATGGCCTTTGCCTTCTCTCCGCAGTTTGTGGACCGTTTTCCCGGCTTTGTGGACACGGCCGCCCGCCTCTACACCCTGCCTCCCGAGGACCTGCCGGGCGCCAAGGCGCAACTGGAACATTTGCTCCAAGGGTGGGATTTGCGGCCCATCTTGGCCCATATTTCCTGTCCCACCCTGGTGATCGCCGGTGAATCGGACCCGCTGGTGGCACCCGTCTACACCCGGGAACTGGCGGAAGGCCTGCCCCATGCCCGCTTCCGCCTGGTGCCCGCAGCGGCCCACTCGGTGCTGGCAGAAGGGGGCAGTGAGCTGCTGCGGGAAGTGATTGACTTTTGCCTTTCGCCCTAGGCACTGTTGCGGTTCCGACGTGCCATTTTCGCTACACTGCCACCGATGAGGCCACGCTTGGGCTTTGGTCTGCTTTTACTTGCTACTGTCCTGATCGTGGGAACCGTGGGCTACCACCTCATTGAAGGTGCGCCCTGGTGGGATGCCTTTTACATGACCGTCATTACCGTGACCACCGTGGGCTTTCGCGAGGTGTTTCCCCTCTCCCGGGAAGGGCAAGCCTTCACCATCGTCCTCCTCGTTCTGGGCCTCGGGCTCATCTTCGTGGTGGCCACGGAGCTGGGCCGCAACATGGTGCAGGGGGAGCTGCGCCGGCTGTTGGGGCGTTGGCGCCGCTTGAGTATGCTAGACCGGATGCGAGGTCACGAGGTGATCTGCGGCTACGGGCGCATGGGGCGTGCGGTGGTGGAGGCGCTGCGCAAGGAAAGCCGGCAGCTGGTGGTCATTGAAAAAAACCCAGAAAAGGTGGAGCTCTTGGACACCCTCGGGGTGCCCGTGATCCGCGGGGACGCCACGCAAGAGGAGGTCCTGCGCCAGGCAGGGGTGGAGCGGGCCCGAGGGCTGGTTGCCTGTCTGGCGGACGATGCCCACAACGTCTACACGGTCCTCACTGCCCGCTCCCTAAACCCCGATCTCTACATCGTGGCACGGGCCTCCGAGGAGGGAGCTGAGCTCCGGTTGACCCGCGCCGGCGCCAACCGCGTGGTGAACCCTTACCGCCTGGGCGGTTTACGTCTGGCCCACGTGCTGACCAAACCCGCGGTTGTGGACTTCCTGGAGCTCTCCTTGAGCAGAGGGGGACCGGAATTGGAGCTGGAAGAGCTCACCTTGGATGCCCGTAACCCCTTGGTAGGGAAAAGCCTCAGCGAGCTGGATTTGCGGCGCAGATTTCAAGTGGGGGTGGTGGCCGTGCAAAGGGGCCAGCATTTTCTTCCTAATCCGGAACCCGGCTTCCGCTTTGCCCACGGCGACGTGTTGGTGGTGGTAGGCAGCAAAGAGGGTCTGGCAGCCTTTGAAAAGGCGATGCTGGCCGAGCATCTTTCGCAAGAGGAGCGACCATGAAGCTGGCGCGCGTGATGGTAGCCGGTAAACCTCATTGGGGGGTGGTGGAGGGGCCACTGGTGCGGCTCCTGGCCGCACCACCCTGGGAAGGCCTGACGCCTGTGGGCGGCAGTATCCCCTTGGCAGAAGCGGAGCTTTTGCCGCCCGCTGAGCCAAGCAAAATTGTTTGTGTGGGCCTCAACTACAAGGCCCATGCGCAAGAAATGGGCAAAGAGCTCCCAGCCGAGCCGTTGTTGTTCCTCAAGAGCCCCCAGGCGCTGCTGCCCCCTGGAGGCACGGTCCTTTTGCCCCCCGACTCGCAGCAGGTGGAACACGAGGGAGAGCTGGCCCTGGTCATCGGCAAGAAAGCCAAGAACCTGAAGCCGGAGGAGGCCCTGCAGGTGGTGCTCGGCTACACCTGTCTTGACGACGTCACCGCCCGCGATATCCAGCGCCGGGAAAAAGTTTACGCCCGCGCCAAGGGCTACGATACCTTTTGCCCTGTGGGCCCCTGGCTGGAAACGCAGATCCCCGACCCGCAATCCCTAACCCTTACCCTCACAGTAAACGGCCAGCTCCGTCAGCGGGGAACCACCGCCGACATGATCTTTCCCGTGGCCACCCTGTTGGCCTTCATTTCCCGCATCATGACCTTGCTGCCCGGCGACCTCGTCTCCACCGGCACCCCACCGGGGGTGGGGCCACTCAACGAGGGAGACGTGGTGGAGCTCACCATCCCCGAGATCGGCACCCTGCGCCACCAGGTAGCGCGGGGCTAAGGTAACACGGGCGCCTTCGCGCCGGCCTTGTACGGGAATACCATCCGGTCCTTGAACTGTGCCTGTACACAAGGGCGATGGCCTGTGAAACGGTTCGAAACCTGCGGATAGCCCCAGGCCTTTTCCTGCTGGACCGTGGCAGGCCCGGAGCATTTGCTCCTTGGCGAGCAAACGCGGAAACACCCAGGCGGTTCGTAGCTTCCGCTGCCCAACGTCCCGCCGCTGGCGAAGGGGCACTTCTTGACGCTGACCTGGTGCTCAAGACCTCCCAAGCCCATGGGCCAAAAACAAAATCTTGCCGAAAAGACCCAAACCAAGATGGTGGGACCCCAGACTCCACACGCAAGACAAGCACATGAGCTTGTTTCCCAAAACGAATGAAGAAAAGGCTGGGCCCTCCCAAAGCCGAAACTCAGATGGCAGCATTTAAAGCACTCCTAATTGAGTCGTAAGAGATGAAAACGCAGGTTTCCGCTTTCTTTCCGCGTCCCCAAACTGCCTCAGTTATTTATAGTGAAAAACGAAGCATTTGGGGCCAAACCACACGTACAGGTGATAAAAAGGTGCTTTTCTTGCCTGGAAGTAAACAACGCCGCCTACGAATTTTTTGGGAAAGAGCGTGTTTTTTCGCAGAAGCACCGACTGCAGGTACTGAAAATCTGCATCCAGGCCTGCCACAAAGGCCTGCGTCTGGGCTTGCGCCGCCATGGCACCGGCCAAATACTGCTGGGTGGTGGGATACGTGGTCGCCACGCCGTAGAAAGAACCGTACGGGGTGCTCCCAGACACGTAGGTGGAAGACGCCTGCGGCATGTTGGCAAGCCCAGCAGCGAGTCCGTAGAGGGCAGCGGCCCAAGCCTGCTCGTTGCGCACCTTCGCCTCGTACTCCTCGGCGGTGTAAGTGCCTACAAACTGCGAGCGGAACTGGCCTCTTCCCAAGGGATAAAGGGCTTCTAGATATACCAAACCCGGCCCCACCAATTCGGTTTTTTCCGAAAGGTTGACAAAAACCACGAACGCGCGGAGGGGCTTGTTGTACAGGATCACGCCCACGGCGTACCCATCGGTCATCCCCACCAGCATCGTTTCCCCTTGGACCACCAACGATGTGTAGGTGGCCTCGTGGCTCTCGTAGGTTGGCAGTGGACCCTTGGGCAAGCGTGCAGAAAAATCCACGGTGACACAGCCAGCCATCAGGAGCACCAACGCGAACAAACCTTTTGCCAGCTGTTGCCGCCTTTGCCACCCGGAAAAACCATTCTCTCGTTGCAACTCACGCCTCCTTTCTGCGGGAAAACCCGCGCCTTGGTTTTGACGAGTCGCTTTTCCCCAGCGCCGACCAAGCTGAACAGCCATGCTTTCGGTAAATCTGCCTTCTGGAGCCATGTGACCATGGGACCTTTTCCCACCACCACGATGAGGGCGCCAAGCCCCTCCTCCAGTAGAGCGCCGGCAGGCTACAGCCTGTTGGTAAAGACGAGCTGGTGCACCACCTGGTAAGCCAGGGTGGGGTGAACCTTGGCCACCTTCGTCGCCGCCTGCCTTAAAGTAGCGCTGACCGACTCGTCCAAAAGGGGTCCCCCATCACCGTTCCGCAGGGTCTTGCTTAATCCCCGGAGGGCCTTTTGCCAGCGCGGATGTAAGTTCTCCACCCACAGCCGTTGCCTCAACGTGAAGACCACCAACTTGGCCAAGTGGGCGCGCACCTTTTCCAGCCTGGCCCTCTGGGTGGCATGGGCCATGAGGAGGAAGATGGACAGGTAGAGGGTATTGAGCCAGCGTTGGTAGAGGGTCTCACCTGGCAAGCCCCCGTCGGTGTGGAGGAGGAAACCCACGGTGGCGAGAAAATCTTCCGGGTTTTCCGCCGCCGCCGACCAAGGCAGTTGCCCCAACGTGTAATGCTTTTCCGGTTCCGGGCGGATAACATCGGGTGCTATTACACGCAACGCGATCCCTTCACAACGGGACCGCCACCGAAGATGCGTCAGCGTGACGCCGTCGTAGTGTTACCCAAAATCACCAAAGTAGGCTGAAAAGGCCGTGTCCTGGGGCATGCCCACGGGGACAATCCGCACCGCCGGGACCTCGCCCGGGCGGTCGCCGGCCCGCTCCACCACCCCCACGAGCGCCATCACCCGCGAGGCCAAGCCATACCGACGACTCAGGTACTCCATGGCCCCCCGGAGGTGTTCCTGCTGCCGCCTTTCCGCCGCGTCCCCCCCTTCACTCCATCGGGCATCCAGGTCTGTCAACAGACGAGCCCCGCGCACCATCGCCAAAGTCTCCGCAAGCACGGGATCATCCTGCGGGGTTAGGGTGAGCTGTTCCTCTCGCCTTTGTCCCCCATGGGACCAGCGCAGGAGCACAGACTTGGGGTCGCTCCCGGAGAATTCCCCGCAAAGGATCGTAGGCCGGCCACAGAACACCCGAGGGGATGGCACGGGGCGAAGGTCCACACCCTCGGCCACCACTTCTAAAGATTCCGTCAGCACTCCGAAAACCGTGCCAAATAACTGCTCTGCCGCTTGTTCGAGGTCTTCCCCTGCCGTCAGGAAATAGCTTTGTCCGCCCGTTTCCCGGGCCAGCAGGTTCAAGAAACGGTCTTGGCTCGCGCTCCCAATGCCCAGCACCCACAGGCGCAAGTTCAGCCTGCGCGCAAGGTCGAGGATTTCGTCAGTGCTTCCCACCTGGCCGTCGGTCAAAAGCAGCAGATCGGCACCCGAACCCGCCACTTCCGCCGCCAACTGGAGTCCGGCACCAAGCTCTGTTCCCCCTTTCGCCTCCACCGCCTCCAAGAAGCTGCGGGCCAGCTCCACGTTCGCTTCGCTGGCAGGCAGCAGTTCCGTAAAACAGGCCTCGGCCGCCGTTTCAAAGACGACAACGGAGAACACGTCTTGTTCCCGCAACAGGGTCAGCAGGCGTGCCAGGGCCCTCTTCGCCCCCATAAGGTTGACCCCCCGCATGGAACCGGAACGGTCCAGGAGAAAGACAACCTTTCGCGCCTCAGGCTCCCGCCGGTGTCCGAAAAAGGTGGAGGGCAGGAGGGCAGCCACATGCGACTTGCCCCCACTGTCCCTGGCACAGGCCGTCCAGGTCACAGGGCGAGGGTGTTCCACCTCTAAGATCAGGTCTCGGTTGGGGAGATCGTGGCCTTGGGCCAGGGAAACCTCAACAAAACCTCCTTGCTGGGCGCGCACGCTGATGCAGTGGGAGGGCGAGCGGACCTCCACCTGGGGAGCAGCCAGCCTCAAGTGCAAATTGCAGGCCACCCAGTGGAGCCCCTCCGCGGCCGCCACCCAGCGGGGCAGCAGGGGAGCTGCGGGATCATTGGGGAACTCCATAGTCCCCACCCCCGGGGCCACCTGTCGGAACTGGCCACCAGCGTGGTACACCGGGCTCAGGGTAAAGGGGAACCGGAACCGAAACCCTTTGTCTAACGACTCCACGCCCGCCAACAGTTCCAGGAACACGGCCACCGTTTCCCCGGGCCGCAGGTTCCCTAGGTAAAGGTTCACCAGACCGTCCGCGTGCTGCGTCACCAAGGCACCCAGGTGTCCTTTCCTGATGGCTTGGGCGTAGTGCTGTTGCGCTTCCTTCGCGGGCACGAGGTCCGAAGTCACGGAAAAGCCCTCCCCGTGGATTCGGAACTCCTGCAGCGCGCCGTCCCTGGGAAGGGCAAAGGCATATACCACCTCCACCGGATCCTCCTCACCGTTGCGGAACAGGTGATGCACCTGAAGGCGCGCACCCACCGGGGTAACCTCCCCCGTGAGGGTGAGGGACTGCATCGCGAGCTCCAGTGGTTTGTCCAGTTGGCGGTTGACAGGGATAAAGGTTGGGACTGCACTTGTTTGCATCATTCCTCGCCTCCTTTCCTTTTCCTCCGTCCTCCGGAGGGCCGAAGCGGCGCCCGACGCCATTGGCTCGGTGGGAGCTGACAACCACTGCAGGAAAAAACCGCCGCCTTGCCGGGACCACCTTGATCGCTCCCTGGATTCTTGAACCTGGTAGGACGCTCGCGTTAGCAAAGTAAACCCTTGGTCACCGTTTATCAAGGGGCAAAAAGCCTGTGAAAGCTGGTCCAAAAACCATGAGGGTTCAGCGGAAAGCCATGTCCTTCCAGGGCTTTGGCACCTCTAGGTACTTCGGCAGGTCGCCTTCGGCCTTGGGCGCAAACCAGGAGGTCAGCAAGAAATGTTGGGGGAGGGGCGGCAGCCCCTCCCCCTCCCGGTACCGCTGGCGTTGTGGTGGCGTAGCGTTAGCTGGCACCCCCGGAATCGCTGCTCGTCCAGCCCACTGCGGGATCCTCAAGACCAGTTAAAAGGGAAAGCATTTGTCGACCCAGCTTGGCGGCATATTCCAAGTCGCCCGGGCTGCGAAATGCCCTAATCATGCCCGAAAAAGACACAAGGTACTGCAGCTGCATGGCCTCTATGTCTTTTGATGAGGCATTATAAACCTTCTCCGCGGTTTCTACCGCTCTGGCAGCCCGTTCGTCTTGCTTAATCTGGGACGAGCTCTTCAAGAAGATGAAAATCTTATCAATGATCGCGTCTACCTCGCTTCCACAATTACGAAACCTGCTCAGGTAGACCAAACCAACAAACAGGTAAAAAGCTGCCCAGAAACGCAAAGCTTCATCGCCCTCCTTAAAGATAAGGTCCAGGGATACCATTCCAATTTGCAAAGCTTTTAGAAAATTACCAGCCTCGCGTTCTTGCTGTAACTTCCAGGTATCTTCGTTAAAAAAGCTAGGTTCGGGTTCGCAGAACGAAAGCACGAGATCGCTAGGGTCTACGTCAGTCTTACCGAAACAAATCGCCTCACCGGAGTTCGTACTAAGGAAATAAGCCTCAAACAAAGTATCCTGAGGCATACCTACCGGAACCACACGAACCTTTGGGGGCTCCCCCGGGCGGTCTCCAGGGCGGCGCAGCACCGCCACCAACGACATGACCCGCGAGGCCAAGCCGTACTTCTCGCTGACCGTTTGCATAGCCCGTTCCACGTGCCTTTGTTCCCGCCGTTCCGCTGGGGTCCCGTCTATGCCCCATCGGGCGTCCAATTCTGACAGGAGCTTGGCTCCCCGGAACAAGGCCACGGATTCCGCCAAGGCCCTATCATCTTGAAGGGCTATCGTGAGCTCCCGTTGTATCCTTTGCGCCCCAGCCGTCCACGAAATTACTAGCTGGACTTCGCTCCCCTCGGTGGTTTCGCCGAAGATCACCGCGGGGCCGTGAGCAAAAATCTCTGGAGCGGGTTTTGGCTCAATGACCACCTGCTTGCCCTCAATTTGCAAGTCCTTTGCCACCAAACCTCGCATGCTCTTAAAGAATGCTTCCGCCTTTGCTTCCACCTTCTCGTGGGCGGTTAAGAACAAGCTCCTGCCTCCAGTTTGCTCGCTCAACAGGGCCAAGAACCGATCCTCACTGGCACTGCCGATCCCAAGACAAAAGAGGCGCAAGCCCACACGCCTTGCCTCTTGAACGATCCAGTCCGTGCCACCCACCTGGCCGTCGGTAACAAGAAAGACATAGGCCCCCTCTCCTGCGAGCTCAGCCGCGGCCCTCAGTCCGCTGATGATTTCTGTCCCCCCGCCTGGCTCGACGCTTGCCAGAAATTGGCGCGCCTGTTCCACGTTCTCCACGGTAGCCGGCAGGAGCGCCTCACTGAGTGCGCATGCCCCTTGATTGAACACCACCACGGAAAAAGAATCCTCCGGTTTCAAACCGCCCAAAACGCGAGCGCAGGCCTTGTGTGTTGCCTCCCAGTTCACCCCACTCATGGAGCCGGAACAATCCAGCACGAACACCACCCTCAACGGTTGGCGGCTTTCCGGCTTCCCGAACCAGGTGGAGGGCAGCACCAGGGCAAAGTGTCCACGCCGATCTTCCTTCACCCCGCCTAGGAAGAAAAAGCTCTTGCTCTTTCCGCGGGCCTCCAGCACCAGGTCGGCATTGGGGACCGCAAGCCCTTTTTGGAGGAAAATACGCCGCATCCCATCCCCCAACTTTTCCACTTCAATGGGGTGCGATGGCGAGGTGATCTTTTCCCCCCACTGGCCCGCTGCAACCTGCAGGTCAAAGCTCACGGCGTGGAGACCCTTCGCCTCCTTAACCCAGGTGGGTAAGATCACATCGCCGAAATCCTGCGGCAGCTCCATGGTCGCCATCCCCGGACCAAGGCTTTGCACGGTGGCGTCGCGCACGTAGCGAGGCGCAAGGGTAAAGGGAAAGCGAAAACGCAAATGCTCGTCAGCCAGATCTACACCTGCCAACATTTCCAAGAACACCACCACCGTTTCATTGGGGCGCAGGTTGCCCAACGCCAGCGTCACCAGGCCGTCGGCGTACTGCTCCGCCAAGCCGGCCAGGTGGCCCTCCCCCAGCGCCTTTTCGTACTCTTCACGAGCGCTCGCCCGCGGCTTGAGCTCTGACTCGACAGAAAAGTTTTCCGCCAGCACACGGAACCTCCGCAAGGCCCCGTCACGGGGGAGCGCGAAGGTGTACAGAGCTTCCACCGGCGCCCGTTCCCGGTTGCGGAACAGGTGTCGCACCACGAGCCGCGCCCCCACGGGCATGATGACCCCCGAAAGGGCCAACTCCTGCAAGGTCAGCTCCAAAGGCTTACCCGTTGCTTGTTGAACCGGAACGAAAGCCGGTTGGGTTGCCGAGAAAGGTAAGTTTGCACTGGTTTGCGACATGGTTCATCCCTCCTTTTCTTTGTTTGCCCTGATGGGTTCCTGGACTCGCAGGGTCTTGGCCCTGCGTGCCCCTTACCTTGACTGCACATTCCTGCCTCCTTCCTAGACACCGCAACGGTTTTGGGGACACGTGGCCCCAGAAAGACGGCCTCAGACCATAGCTCACCTCCTTTCCCGTGGTTGCTGAATTGCCCTGTCACCCGTTCCGCCTGGAGACGGATCGCCGCGGCTGAGTTGGCCTAGGCTTGTTACGGGTGGGTGTTGTTAGTGTCTTTATACACAGGTGGACCAAAAAAGTCAAGTCCTGGCAAGTAATCCAGGATCAATCACTTCCATTACAGCGGGTAGACAGTAGCGTGCTCTTTCTCCCCGGGCCAAAAAAAACGCCGGCTTGCGCCGGCGTTCCTCAGGCCGAGGCAAGCCACCTTACATCAGGTCAAAACGATCGGCGTTCATCACCTTCACCCAGGCGGCCACGAAATCCCTCACGAACTTCTCACGGTTGTCGTCGCAAGCGTAGACTTCCGCATAACCCCGCAGGAGGGAATGGGCTCCGAAGACCAGATCCGCCCGCGTCGCTGTCCAGGTCAGCTCCCCCGTCTTGCGGTCACGGGCCTCAAAGAGCCGCCCATCCCCCTGCGGATCCTGCCACTGGTACCGCATGTCCAACAGGTTCACGAAGTAGTCGTTGCTCAGCACACCGGGCCGTTTGGTGAGCACCCCATGGGCAGCCTTCTGGTACGTGGCACCAAGCACTCGCAACCCACCCACCAAAGCCGTCATCTCCGGCGCCGTGAGGTTGAGGAGCTGGGCGCGGTCCAGCAACGCCTCCTCCAAGGGGATCACCGAACCCTCTTTTTGGTAGTTGCGGAAGCCGTCCGCCTCCGGCTCCATCACCGCGTAGAACTCCACCTCCGTTTGCTCCTGGGAAGCGTCGGCACGCCCTGGGGTAAAGGGAACGGTAATCGCAAACCCGGCAGCCCGCGCCGCTTCCTCCACCGCCGCGCTGCCTGCCAACACGATGAGGTCCGCGAACGACACCTGCTTCGGCGCATGGGTCGTATCAAACTCCTCCTTGATCTTTTGCAACGCAGCCAGCACCTTGGCCAACGTCTCCGGCTCGTTCACTGCCCAATCCTTCTGCGGCGCCAGCCGGATCCGTGCCCCGTTGGCCCCTCCCCGCTTGTCGGAGTTGCGGAAGGTGGCGGCAGCCGACCAGGCCACGTAGACGAAATCCCGCAGAGGAACCCCCGAAGCCAAGATCTTCTTCTTCAGCGCCTCCACGTCCGCTGGCTCCACCAGGGGATGGGTCACCGCCGGTAAGGGGTCTTGCCAAATGAAGTCTTCCTTCGGGACCTCGGGACCCAAGTACCGGCTCTTGGGACCCATGTCCCTGTGGGTGAGCTTGAACCAAGCCTTAGCAAAGGCCTCCTCCAGCTCCTTGGGGTTTTGCCAAAACCGCCGCGCAATGGGCTCATAGATCGGGTCAAACCGCAGCGCCAAGTCGGTGGTCAGCATGAACGGGGGGTGTTTTTTCCCGGGAACGTGGGCGTCCGGTACCATGTGCTCCTCGCGCACGTTCTTGGGGTGCCATTGCCACGCCCCGGCAGGACTCTTCACCAACTCCCACTCGTAACTGAAGAGGATTTCCAAAAACGTGTTGTCCCACTTCGTGGGCGTAGGCGTCCACGCCCCCTCCAGCCCTGAGGTGTAGGTGTGCTCACTGTGACCCTTGCCGGCGGTGTTTTTCCAGCCCAGCCCCATGTCCTCCAGGGGCGCTGCCTCGGGATCCGGACCCACATGCGATGCCGGTACTGCCCCGTGGGCCTTGCCAAAGGTGTGACCACCCACGATGAGGGCCACTGTCTCCTCGTCGTTCATGCCCATCCGGTAGAAGCTTTCACGTATTTCCTTTCCCGCAGCCACCGGATCGGGTTTCCCTTCCGGACCTTCGGGGTTCACGTAGATCAAACCCATTTGCACCGCCGCGTAAGGTTTGGCCAACTCCCGGTGACCCGAGTGGCGTGCATCCCCCAGCCATTCCGTCTCAGGACCCCAATCAATGTCCTCGGGCACTTCCCAGAGATCTTCCCGACCTCCGCCAAAGCCCAAGGTTTTGAAGCCCATGGTCTCCAGGGCCACGTTGCCCGCCAGGATCATCAGATCGGCCCAGGAAATCTTGTTGCCGTACTTCTTCTTAATTGGCCAAAGCAGACGCCTTGCCTTATCCAAGTTGGCGTTGTCTGGCCAGCTGCCCAAGGGCATGAAACGCTGGGCGCCGGTACCACCCCCCCCGCGGCCGTCAAAAATTCGGTACGTACCCGCTGAATGCCAGGCCATACGGATCATCAAGCCACCGTAGTGCCCCCAGTCCGCCGGCCACCAGTCCTGAGAGCTGGTCATCAGCTCGGCCAAATCTTTCTTCAAGGCCCAGTAGTCCAGCTCCGAAAAGGCCTTCCGGTAATTGAACTCCTTACCCAGTGGGTTGGAGCGCTCGGAGTGCTGGTGTAACAACCCGACGTTGAGCTGCTGCGGCCACCAGTGACGCACCCCTAAGTGGCCCAAAAGGGTATGCCTCAAAGCTCCTTTCTGCAACGGTTTGCGTTCTCCTGTCGTTTCCCCCATGGTGTCACCTCCTTTGTCTTTTGGCCTCTAACGCGGCCGTCTTCAGCTTACAACAGCAATTGGAAAAAAATTCTTTCTTTTCCTCGGCCCCCACCCCGCCCCCCACCCTGCGCCCCCCGGCGTTTTCAGCGGCCCATCCCCTTGCCAACCTCACGCTGGCCAGTGCCCAGATCACCCCTGGGGAAAGCCGGAGCGGTCGCGGAGGGACGCGAGATCAAAGCTGGTTCACTCTAATATACTGCCAAGATAATTCCCCAACTGAGAGAAGCCTTGTAGCAACTGCGTTTTCCGGGGATCTTGCGCCTTTGCTTCAAAAAGGCCCACCAGCGGAGTGGAGGCGAGTTCCAATCACACCCGATGCCAGAGGGGCAGCCACTGTCTGCCTTGGGAAAGGGTAGCCGGGGGCTTCAAGCCCCCATCTCCCTTCCATGGCCGGCCAGCCAATGGAACATGGTCCAAATCAACCCAGCGGAACGCTCGCAACACGGGAGGCCGCAAGCGATGGCAGCTCCCACCCCCGAGACCTAAAAAAGCATGGCCCTGCGGGGGCCCTGGGAAAGGAGTAACGCCCTCCTGAAGCACCAGGTCCACCCAAAGGGAGTGAGAAACTGGAGGCGCAAGCCACCGCTGACGGATCCTCGGTGACACTGGGCAAGACCCGTGCGGGGAACCCGAGGGACACCCAGCGAAGACTCCTACGCCAGAACCGCTCACGGAACTTGCAAGAAATGCCGTTTTGGACCAAAGGCCCCGAAAGTCCCAACCCCGCCACCTTTCCGGGCCTGGCCCAGGCCCCCGGGGTTTTTTCTAAACGCGCAAGGTTCATGGGCCACCGCCCAGGGCACCGCCGGGGATACTCGCATCACCTCCCGGGCAAGAGTCCCACAATGCTGGGGGATCGCACTACTTCGGTAAACGACGTAAAGCGGGGAAATGGCTGCCAGATAGCCCGTTCCCCACGGAATACCGTGCACAAGGCCGCCAAGGCCCCACGGGGAGCGGGAAAGGTACCGATTGGCTGGCGGTCTGCTCAGCCCATGTGGCCGGCTATTCCTCCGGGTTTTCGCCCAACTCCCCTCTTCAGGGCTGGCCAAAGCCATCGCCAGCGCAGAAGGTCCCCGCTGTACAAGGCGTTGGGGAACGCCTCGCACTCGGCCCAGCAACCGGGGCAACGGTCCACCCATTGTCGGGCGGCCTCCGCCCTGGGGGAGGACCAAAGCTGCCGAAAAGGAATTTCCAGCAGGTTGCCCAGGAGGGAACCGTTAAACTGGCAAATGGGTACGCTGCCGTCGGGGTTGATCCGCAGGTGGTACCGTAAGGCCGTACAACGCGGACGGGGGTAAGGCGAGAGTTCACCCTCCAGCCGACTGAGAAGACCTTGAAGGTAATACCGCCGCCACAGGCGCCAGGAGTATGCCCTATGCGACCCCGCCCGGGTGAGTTCCTGGCTCACAAAGGCCCTCACCTCCCTGGTGCCGAGGGATGGGGCAAGGGGGTAGCCGGCAGCCTGATCAGCTGGCAAGTGGGAAAACCCCAGGGTGTAGGTGGCCGAAGCGGCATAGGCGACCACCGTGTTGACCTCCACACCCAGTCGGCCGAAGTGTCGGTAAACTTCCTCAGCTTGGACCAAGGCGCGGGGGGAGCTCAGGGTAAGGTTCACCGCCACCTTCACCCCATGACTTGGGCGCAACTGCACCAACCGTCGCACCGTTTCCTCCACTTGCGCAAAGGTCACTTGCCGGCCGCGGTTGGCATCGTGCTCTGCCGCCAACCCTTCTACCGAAACCAAGAAGTGCAGGGCCTTGGGCCGCGGGAACCGACGGGCTAGCTGCTCTACCCTTTCGGGGAAAGAGCCGTTGGTGGTGATGTGCAGCACCAAAGGTCGGGAGGCCTTTTCCACCGCGACCGCCACCTCCAGCAAATCCGTGCGCAGAAAAGGTTCTCCTCCCGAAAGCCGCACCACATCCAAGGGCCCCACGGCGGAAAAAATGCGGTAGATCTCCTCGGGGTTGAGTTCACGGGAAGGCGGCATACGCCAGGAGTCACACATCCGGCAACGGGCGTTGCAACGCTTGGTGACGAGGAACGTGCACCACGAGGGCCATCCCGCTCCCACCCACCGCGCTTTCAGGTGGCGGAGCAACTGAGCTTTCATGAAAAGACATGGTCAGCTTCACCTGGCAAGGGACGGTGAGGATGCTGTGAAGCTGGTTTCATGCTGATTCACACCCCCTCGCCACCGGTGGGCGAGCTGCCCCGAAGAACGGCCGTAAGAGCCAAGGAGCCCTGAGCACACTGACGGGCTTCGCTGGCGCAAGAGCTCAGCCCGCAGGTTCCAGGGTGAACAGTCATTGAGCTGGAGCGGCAGCTCCTCCGGTGCCGCTTATACCCTTGGATCTTGAGGCACGGCCTTGGAATGAGGAATTTTTTCCTGCGGAGGGAAGATCCCCGGGAAAACCTGGTCCTACGCCCACGACAGGGGTGGGGGAGCCACCTGGACATGGAGGCGACGGGCGGATTCGAACCGCCGAATGAGGGCTTTGCAGGCCCCTGCCTTACCACTTGGCTACGTCGCCAGCCAAGCCAAGCATACCCCTGCCCGGCAAAAGCTGTCAACGCGGGGGTGAAAGTCGCCGCCGGGGGGTGCGCTCACAGTTTGCGCTGTAGGCCACACTGGCCGATGCGCCCCAGGCAGAAAACGCGCCGCACTCCCGCTCCGCCCTCACGCGAAGGTACATTCGGGTTCCCTGCCCCGGTGGGGCAGACACCGTGGCGGAGGTCCCGCCCACCAGGTGCTCCGCTGCCTCGGCAAAGTCTGGGAAAAAGGAGACTTGCACGCGGTAACGACTGGCTCCCGGCGAGCCCGCCCAGGTCATCGTCAGCGCCTGGGCACCGCAAAGAGAACCCCTGGAGACGGACACCCCCACTGGCGCCTGGGGCTGAGGGCAATAGGTGGTTAGGAACTGGAGGGCGGCTTGGGCGTCAACTCTTTGGCGCGTGAGGTTATTGCGCGCGTCGGTCCTGGGTGTGCCCGACTGCTCCAACGCCGTGCGGATGGCGGCGGGCAAGAGGAACGGGTAGGCCTGGGTCAGCAGCGCCGCCACACCCGCCACGTAAGGGGCAGCGGCAGATGTGCCACCGAAGCAATCCTCGTAACCTCCACCCCTCTTTGTGGTCCTGGCACAGTGGGAGGGTGCCCAAACCCCCAGCTTTTCCCCTGAATCGCTGTAGCAGGTGATGCGATCTCTCTTTGTTTCCTGGGTACAACCCTGCTTCAGGCACTGTCCTTCGCCAAAGCTGGCAGAAGTCAGCAGGCAACCAAAGGGGAGAGGCAAAGGATCAAAACACAGCTCGTCGTCGTACACCGCGCCCACGGCTAAGACCGTAGAAAAGCACGCCGGCCATGCCACGCCTTGGGAGCAGCCACCGTTGCCCGCCGCCGCCACCACCAGGACCCCTGCCTCGGTGAGCTGGCGAAACACTCGCGCCATCACCGGGTCGGCCTCATCGCAGCTTCCCACCCCTGGGGGCCACCAACTCTCATAGCCGCCTAAGGATAGGTTCGCCACACGAATGTTGTAGGGGTTTCCCCGGCGCACGCTGGCCAGGACGGCCTCCAACCCCGCTGCCACCTGGGCACTGGACCCCTCGCCTTTGGCATCCAGAACTCGCACCGCCACGAGCCGTGCCTGCGGCGCCACACCCCCGTCTTTCCCCGCAGCAATCCCCGCCACCGCCGTGCCGTGACCCTCCTCATCCCGCGGGTCCTGGTCGTTACCCACGGCATCAAACAGCATCACGGTCTTTGCCGTCGCACTTACCCCACCCGGCGACAGCTCGGGGTGACTCGCGTCCACGCCGGTGTCTAGGATTGCCACCCCTACGCCCCGGCCCTCCCACCCCAAGGTGTGCACCTGCCCCACCCGAATGAGGCTCCTCCCCTCTCGGCGGAAGGCCCGAACCCGTATGAGCGGGCTCACCGCCGCCACCCTGGGATCTGCAGCCAGGTCAGGCAGAAAGGCGCTGGGCACACGGAGGTGAGCCACTGCCAGCTCCGGGAACAGCTGCACCAGCTGGGCCTCGCGCTCCCACTGGGGAACACGCAGCACGCTCGCTTCTGGTGTGTCCCGGCGGAGAAGGACCAAAAGCTCTAGAACGCTGGCCTCTTGCGCTTGGGTCCACAGTACTGGTGCCACCTCAGCGGGTACCGAGCCCGCAGACACCAGGGCGGTGAGAGCCACAGCCAGTAGGGGCATGAGAAGCCTCCTTATGCCACCATTCTAGACGAAAACCCCGCGAAGGCCCGCGGCGCAGGCGCCACCTGCTCTAAACCGCGCCAGCTGAGAGTCAGGCTTGGAACGTCTCATTCGCGCCGCAGCTTGGCCAAGATCGCGCGAATGATGGTCTCATCGGCCTTCAGTTCCTCTTTGAACTGGCTCGTTTCGGCGCGGTAGACCTCACCCCGCAAATCACGCAGGGCTGCCTCCAGGATCCCCTCCAAGGTCCGCCGCTCCTCCTCGGAAAGCTCCAAGAACATAGACCACCTCCCCTGTATCCAATCTAAGCTTGCCAGAGGGGAAGGCAAAGGAACATCTGAACCTTCAGCGCGACGGAGGGTTAAAAGAAATGATCGGGGGGCTCATGCCCCCCGATGCTGGAGCGGGAAACGGGATTCGAACCCGCGACTTCGACCTTGGCAAGGTCGCACTCTACCACTGAGTTATTCCCGCCCACGCGCTCGCGCCGCGAGCTTGAAAACTTTACCAACCTCCCTGGGGACGGTCAAGGGGCGGTGAAGGCCCCATCCCCAAGGATCTTGCTCGGTTCCCAAAAAGTCTCTGCGGGCCCTGGGGTCCAATTGTAACCACTCGGAAGCCCCAGGCATAATAAGGGGCGAGCCGCGGGCGGGGCGCTGGTACAATGCCCGCTAATGAAAGGGAGGAGCGCAGAATGAAAGGGAAGAACGTTTTGGTCATTGCTGTAGCTGCCTTTTTGCTCTTCTCCGGTGCAGCTTATGCCGGTGGAGCCTGCTGCAGCAGGGATTCAGCCGTTACTAAACAGGTGGAAAACCTAGCCAACGGGGTCAAGATCACCATGACCTCCAACGATCCCAAGGTGGTGGCCAAGCTGCAGAGCAAGGAGGAAAGCGCCGGGGAGGGGTGCCAGGGTTGCCCCATGCACGCCCAGGGTGTCACGAAGACCACGGAAAAGCTCCCCAACGGTGTGGTCATCACGGCTACGGCCACCGATCCCAAGTTGGTGTCCGCTCTGCAGCAGCACGCGGCGGAAATGACCGCAGGCCACAAGAAGGGCCACGGCAAGGGCGCCTGCTGCGCCAAGGGAGAAGCTAAAGGTTCTGGGTGCAGCAAGGGCGCTGCCCATTACGCCCGACCTACAACCTAAGTTTGGCTTTTTGCCACGTTGTTTTGCCCGGCCCCATGCCGGGCTTTCCTTTTTTCTTTTACAATAGCCGGCGATGGAGCAAAAGCATGAACGTCTTCACGACTCGGTGGAGTTCCCGCTGGTAGTGCCCCGCACCGCGGGGAAAACAGGGTTCCTGGCGTTCCTGCGCTCGCGGCTGGTCACCGGCGCCTTGGTGGCGTTCCCCCTGGTGGTGACGCTGTTCTTTGGCCGCTTCCTGTTCAACCTCTTGGACCGGTGGTTTTACCCGTGGAGCGTGCAGCTCTTCGGCCGACCCGTGCCCGGCCTTGGCGCTGCCATTGCCCTCATCCTCATGCTGTTCCTGGGCATGGCGGCGCACAACGTGCTGGGTCGGCGACTGCTTCGCCTTGGCGAGGCCGTGTTGACCCGCATTCCCGTCCTGCGGCCCGTCTACCTCGGCGCTCGGGAGGTCTCCCGCGCCCTCTCGCGGGACCGCACCCAGGGGTTCCGGCGTGTGGTGCTGATCCCGTTTCCCTCTCCTGGAGCATGGTGCGTCGCGTTTCAAACCGGCGAGTTTGAACACGTGACCCCGGAAGGCCGCGTGCCCATGGTGGCCGTGTTCATGCCCACCACCCCCAACCCCACCACCGGCTTTTTCCTCGCCTACCCAAAGGATGCGGTTCGGCCCACGAACCTTTCCGTGGAGGAAGCGGTGAAAGTGGTCATCTCCGGCGGGCTCGCGGCGGGTGATTTGGCAAGGCTGTTTCAGGGGGCAGGGCGGTGACGACCTCGGTGGCCGATCGGGCGCAAGCGGTGGCAGCTGCTTTGGCGCGGTCCTTCCCCGAAGCGCGCTGTGAGTTAGTGCACCGCAACGCTTACGAGCTGTTGGTCGCCACCATCCTTTCTGCCCAATGCACCGACGCCCGGGTCAACCAAGTCACGCCTGCCTTTTTTTCCCGCTTTCCCAATCCCTCAGCACTGGCGCAGG